>JBBSJG010000342.1:0-2349 GCA_038257485.1 Longimicrobiales bacterium
AAGCTTTGCGGACCGGCCTCGCGACCGGGGTGCCTTTGTCGGAAGGAGTAGCTCACGGCCCATCCGGCCGCTTGTGACCCTGACACGTACACGTACTTCGATCCTGCAATTGCCTACTGGCTTGATCTCAGCGCCCTCGCCGGCTTTCCAGGCTGTCTGGAGTGAACGGCGCTGACTGACTTCGCCATTCGGGGACGGGGTAAGGCAAACGGCGTGCCGCATCTTGGCATGAAGCGTAAGATATGTGATGGCAACAACTTAACGAGTTTGGCCGGCAGTCCGACCGGCGGCATGTGATTCAATTTGTTACGTTTTGTAACGGCAGGGCGGGTGCGTGTTACCATTCCGGTCACCCGTCAAAACCGCACGGGTTCCGGGCAGCCCCATACGCCCCGAAACTATTGTGTCCCACTACCCTGAGTGTATCTTGAGAGTCGACACGAGCACCGCCCGTGTTACCTTTTTGCACACCCGACTCTGTCTGCGCCCCTGTTTCCGGACCCGAACAACCTGATGCAAATTCTTCTTGTCGACGATGACGAGCTGGAGCGGCGCGTGCTCCAGCATGGGCTCCAGGCGAATGACGGCGTACGCGTCGACGCCGTCGCATCAGGCCCCGCAGCGCTGGACATCCTGACTACCCGCGCCTACGACGCCGTCATCACCGATACCGTGATGCAACCGATGGACGGGATCGAGCTGGTCCGTCGCATTCGGAAGCGTTCACTTGAGATGCCTGCGATCGTACTCACCGCGCATGCGACGGTAGACCGCGCCGTGGAAGCGATGCGCGCGGGTGCGACTGACTTCATGCCGAAGCCCGTCAACACGGCTACGCTGCTCGCGCTGCTGAACCACCTCATCGAACAGACACCGCTCCGCGAAGAGCTGGAAGCGCTGCGCCGGAAGCAGGGCAAGACGGCCGCCGAATTCATCGTGGGTGATCATCCGCTCCTGGACGCCGTGCGGCTGTTTGCACATCGCGTAGGCACGGTGCCTGACGCGCGCGTGCTGATCACGGGCGAGTCGGGAACCGGCAAGAGCTATCTGGCCCGTGCCATTCACGCGCTCTCGGGCAGCACCGGTCGGTTTGTCGAAGTGAGCTGCGGCGCGCTCCCGCCGTCGCTGATGGAGTCGGAGCTCTTCGGTCATGAGAAGGGTGCGTTCACGGACGCGAAAACGATGAAGCGCGGCCTGATCGAGATGGCGAACGGCGGCACGCTGCTGCTCGACGAGATCGGCACACTGCCCCTCGACATGCAGACGAAGCTGCTGGTGTTCCTCGAGTCACGACAGATCCGACGCGTCGGCGGCAATGATTCGATTGCGAGCACGGCACGTGTCATTACTGCGACGAACGAAGACCTGCGCGCGGCTGTACGCGAGGGTCGCTTCCGCGCGGACCTGCTCTATCGTCTCGACGTCGCATCCGTCCGCATGCCCGCGCTGCGCGAGATGCCGACCGTCGCCGTGGAGCTCGCGGCGCGCTTCCTCGCAGACCTCGCCGAACAGCTCGGGCGTCCCGTGCCGCAGATTGCGGATGGCTCAGTGCAGCGGATCAAAACCTATCCATGGCCGGGCAACGCACGCGAACTGCGCAACGTGGTCGAGCGCGCGATCATCTTCCATGAGCGCGGTGCGATCGAAATCGATCCGCCACGCCTCGACGAGCTTCATGTCATCAGCAGCGACGGCCTCATCCTTCCGCGCGGGCTCACACTCGAAGAAGTCGAGCGCATGTATATCCTCGACGCGCTGAACGGCTACGAAGGCGATCTGTCCGGACTGGCCGAAAGACTCGGCATCTCGCGCAAGACGCTTTGGGACAAGCGACGCCGGTTCATGCCCGAACCGAATGGTGCTTCCAGCGGGACCCGCCCTCAGAAAAGCGCATAATGCTGCAGTCGAAGTACATTCTGCTCGTGCTCTTCGCACTGTTTATCATCATCGTCGACTGGGTCACACCGCCGGGCATTGCAATCGGTCTCCTCGTAGTGCTGCCGATCATCGCAACCGCATTCTTCGACGACAGCACCACCACACAGTCCATCGTTCTTCTGGCCGTTGCGGCAAAGCTAGTCGAGTCGATTCTCGGTCCCCAGGCCGCAGTCCCCCCTGCTGTGTGGATTACAAACCGCATCCTCGTAGTGTCATCGTGGCTGGCTGCATGGGGGCTGGCGCACGCATTCCGCTCATTGCGCCTGGCAGTGGAGCTGCAGCGCAACCGCGCGCAAGCATCCAGTCAGCTCAATCGCCTGCTGATGTCCCTCGTCGCGCATGACTACCGCTCGCCGCTCGCACTCGCAGGACAGACACTCGACTACGCGACATACACGCTCGATGCGGGCG
>JBBSJG010000343.1:0-2315 GCA_038257485.1 Longimicrobiales bacterium
CGCCCCGCAGGATCAACCGCCCCGTTCGCTCCGTCACCGTCGTGTCCGTTTCCGCGGAAACGAACACCATGAATTTGTCGAATGCGACGCGGCCCGCCGCCGGTCGTACATCGGTCAGCGTGCCGAGCCGGATCCACGGCCGAAGCAGAGGCGTGGTCGCCCACGCGACGAACCCCTGCGCGCCGACCGCAGCCGGCGACGGCAGGCCATGCGCGGCCACCGTAACGTCATAGAGATGTGTTCCATCTACATCCACCGCCACCCCGTAAGGACTCCGCGCGGGCATCATGCGCGCCGTCCCGCTCGCGGCCAGGTGGTCGGGGGCGGGCGTGAGCGTGATGGAATAGAGATCGGGGTCGGGGGACGCCGGGCGGGAGGGCGAGGGCGAGGGCGAGGGCGACGGTGTGGGTCCGCCCGCGCCGCGGGGTGAACACGCCGAAAGCGTGAGTAGCAGGGCGAGCGCTCGCCACTTCAGGGCATATCGTTTGGTCACGCCGCGGAAGGTGATGCGATGATAGCGGTGTAGCAACCTGTAGACTTTGATGGTATAATACTGCATAAAATACACCATGGAGGAACCTTGGCGCTCAATATCAAGAACATTCAAGTCGAGGAACTGGCCGCCGAAGTGGCCACCCTCGCCGGGGAGACCAAGACCGAAGCGATCCGGAAGGCTCTGGTCGAGCGCAGGGACCGTCTTCGTTTACGCGTAGTCCCGGGCCGACGCGACGATCGCCTCGACGGGTTCCTCGAGCGCGAGATCTGGTCTCGCGTGCCAGCGAAGCAACGCGGCAAAACGATCAGCAAGCGCGAGCGCGAGGGCATCCTTGGATACGGAGAGCAGGGCGTATGATCGTGGATAGTTCGGCCCTGATAGCGGTTGTATTTCAGGAGCCAGGCTACAAGCGGATCGTCACGACCATGAAGTCCGCCACCGCCATTGCCATCGGCTCACCGACACTCGCGGAGGCGGGGATCGTTCTACATGCCAGGCTGGGAGACACATCGGCGGGCATGCTCGAACGGATTCTGGATGAGTTCGACATTCAGGAGGTGCCGTTTGGTGAGCTGCACTCGCGAGAGGCCGTCGACGCGTTCCGCCGTTACGGCAAGGGACGGCATCCGGCACAGTTGAACGTTGGCGACTGCATGACGTATGCGGTCGCGAGGCTCACCGGCGAACCGCTGCTGTTCACAGGCAATGACTTTTCACACACCGATGTGGACACTGCCTGACACTGTCCCCATAATGCATTCGGCGCGCATCCTGCGCACCTGACACCGTTCGAACCCCGGGACCATCTATGACCGCACTCGAAACGTCCGCCGTCGCCCTCTTCGCGCTCGTACTCTGCGCGCGTCCGGCCGCAGCGCAGGTTACCGCGCGGGCCACCGCGCAGGTCGCGACGCCAACCGCTGCCGCGATCGCGTCGATGGATCAGCGCATCCGCGCCGAGATGACGTCGCAGAACATTCCGGGTGTGAGCATCGCCGTCGCATCACGCGGCCGGATCCTGCACATCGGCACCTATGGCGAGGCGAATGTAGAGTTGCGCGTAGCGGTGACGGACAGCACGGTGTTCGAGATCGGGTCGATCAGCAAGCAGTTCGTCGCGGCCGCCGCACTCATGCAGGTCCAGGAGAACCGCCTCGGGCTCGACGACCCCATCCACAAGCACCTCGCCGATCTCCCCAGTGAATGGCTCGGTGTCACCATCCGGCAACTGCTGACGCACACGTCCGGCATTCCCGACTACGAAGAGATCGGGTCATACGATCAGTATTCGTTCCGGCTTACACCGGAAGACATCATCCGCGTCGCACACTCGCGGCCCATGGACTTCGCGCCGGGGCAGGGGTTCTACTACAGCAACACCGGCTACTTCCTGCTGAGCATGATTGTCGAACGCATCGATGGTCGTCCTCTCAATGACGTGCTGCAGACACGCATCTTCAAGCCGCTCGGCATGACGCAGACGCGGATGTCGAATCCCGAGGACATCATCCCGCAGCGCGCATCTGGCTACTGGGTCGACCGCACCGGCACGACGCTGCGCAACCGCGACGCGACGCAGACCTCGTCCACACTCGGCGCCGGCGGTCTGTTGTCCTCCGTGCACGACATGGCGAAGTGGGACGCATCGCTCTACGGCTCCACGCTGTTGACGGATGCGACGAAGAAGGCGATGTGGACGGCCGTAACACTGCCGAACGGTCGCTCCACGAACTACGGATTCGGCTGGGATGTCGCGCCGTATCGCAACCGGCCGACTGTATCGCATACCGGGCAGGTCCAGGGGTTCGTGACGAGCTTC
>JBBSJG010000344.1:0-2315 GCA_038257485.1 Longimicrobiales bacterium
CGACGTTCCACGAAATCGTGAAGGCGTTTGTCAGCGGGGACTACCGTCTTGCCACCGGGGTTGCTTCTGTCGCCCCGGTCTCGTCGTCGCTAGCGAAGCGGATCAGTGCCACTGTGAAAGACTATGGAGAGACTCTGTGCGATCTTCCGGCTGAGAGTTGGAAGAGTGCAATTGCGCAATGGATGGGAAGGCACTGGGATGTCCTAATTGATCTTTGGACGAAGGAATCAGGACAAAGCGACCTCGTGCTGCATGCTCAGGTATCGGAGGTTGAGGGCGGCTGGTACCGGGTCAAAGTTGATGGGTGCGGCTCTTTCACGTCGCGTTCGACGGGAGCAATTCCGATCACTTGACGAGCTTGAGCACGGGGCGCTTCGTCGGCAGCGGGTTCGGAATCTCGCCGTCGGCATAGCGTGACTGGTGCGTGCGCTCGTTCTCCTTCGCGAGATGAAACTGCCAGTAGTCGTCGAAGTCGCCGCTGGTCCGCAGCGCGCGGAGGCACAGGATCGCCTCGGCGCCCGTGAGCGACCAGCGCGCACCGGTACGCCCCATCCGATCCTGCACGAGGTAGCGGCAGGCGCCTTCGATCACGCCGGTGGCGATCGGCAGCCCGTCGGCGAGCGCGCGGTCGTAGTGCAGGAGTCGCGTGTGCTTCACCAAGTAGCCCGCGGCCTTCTCGACGGGCCGCGCTGCCGTGGCGTCCAGTCCGTGGCGCTTGGCCATCAGACGCATGCTCTTGGCGATCTCGCCGCCGGTGCGTCCGCTGAGCAGCTTGACGAGCTGGTGTTCGACCCACGACTCAGCCTCGGGCGTGCCGTCCTTGTGAAACGCGTACGCGGCACGCCACAGGTATTCGAGCGCATGGACGATATCGAGCACGATCGTGATCTCGACGCCGACCCTGCGCGCCGCGCGCTCGACGCGCTTGATCTGGTCGCGCTGACCATCGACGAGGACGACCCACCGACGCCGACGTTCGGGATCGCGTCGCAGCGCCTCGTCGAAGGCGTCTTCGATCACCGCTTGTGCGGAGTGCGCTGCACTCGCCCAGACGCGCTTGTTGGTCGGCCGTGGCCGCGTGGTGGCGCCCGGCTCGCGGAGACCGTGGAGCACATCGGCGCTGGTCCGTTGCCAACGCGCGATCGAGTAGACGGCCGCGACCTGCGCCATCCGCTTGCGGTTGGGCTTCTCGCCCTTCGCGAGGCGCGTGTGCAGCTTCGGCTCGGCAACGGCCGCTTTGCGTGTCGCCTCGCGCAGGTCCTCGTGCCGCATCGCGATGCCCTTGCCATCGAAGCTGAGCACGAGCAGATCGTCGGTGAGCTCGGGCTCGCACAGCCGGTCGCGATAGAACGCATCGAAGTCCTGCGCGGCGCGCACCGTCAGCTCTTCGACCTGTCGCTTGGGAACGTGCGCGCCGGTGCGCTTCGCGATCAGCTCCACGACCTCGTCGAACGACGATTTCGCGCTCTCCTCGGCGACGATCCGGCGCACGTCGTGGGTGTACTTCTCGTCGGGAAGTCCGAGCGCCGCATCGAGCGGGGCGAGTCCCTCCACACCGGGCGCTTGATACAGCAGCCGCTTCACCTCGATCTCTCCGACCGGTGTCTCGATCCGACGCGACGAGGTCCGCACCTCCGACCGCTCGATACCGTCGGCGCCGATGACCTTCACCCGACGTTCCTGCTCGGCGCGCCGATCGACGTAGCATTGCATCAGGTCGCGCAGCAGCGCGGTGCCATCCTTCGCGAGCAATTGCGACACCGCATCCGCGGTCGCGCCCTCGTCTGCCATCGCGAGCAGATGCTCGATGATCTTGTCCATCGCCTCGTGAGCCTCGCAGAACAGGCTGTCATTGGCGATCCTCGAGGGGCTGGTCGTTGGCATCAGACGGCGGACGCTACCCGCACGCGATCGATCCGGAAAGCGCCTCCGAAACCAACTTCGCGGAATCGATCAGGTTTCTGCCGTCGCAGAAGATCCGCACCCAAAGTTGATTCTGTCCACGTGCCATAGGACCTAGAGTCGGCGCATCTTTTGCCGCAATCATCTGCGTGCGAAGCGTCATCAATCAGTGGTCGGCCGCGCCAGTGTTCTCCCAGATGCTCGCGACGAGGACAGGTATTGGTCTCAGTATTTCTTCGCGTGCGTCGAATTTAATCTGTCCGACAGAATTACGACAGAATTGAATGGAGACCGTGTCAAGAAGGATAACGTTCACTATGTCAACAAGGGCGATAAGCCGAAAAAAGAGTGAATGCATGTGAGTATGACATGAGCGAACTCCCGTTGTTTGTTTACCATCCTGATCCGATTGC
>JBBSJG010000345.1:0-2314 GCA_038257485.1 Longimicrobiales bacterium
GAGCATCGCGTCGAAAACCTCCGACTCCGCACGATCCGGGTCGGACACTGGCGCCATGGATTCGGGCATGCAGACCTGTTGAGTTTGCGCGACGAGCACATTGATCAGCGCGCCGCCGGGGTTCGTGTTGATCTCGATCAGACGCGGCCCGTCGGGTCCGAGATGAAAGTCGAAGCCCAGCAGGCCTCCGGGAGAACCTGGATCGAAGCGCGCGATGTCGGGCGCCCACGACAGCGACGCTGTGCGGTAGTGCTCCGTCGCGATCACCTCCTCTGCCGAAGCCAGGACGCTCTGCATCTGCACGATGTGGTGGCGCGAAACAAACACCGGCAACGTCGCGAACAGGTTGGCATGCGAACCCGCTAGCGTCGCGGGCAGTCCATGTTCCTGCAGAGCCGCTTCAAGTCTTTCGTGCAACACCACGGGATCGACACTTGGGCAGAAGCAGCCGCGATTGAGTTCCTCCACCGTAGAGTCGGGTCCGCAGACGCCGAGCTTCGGGTCCGAGATGCACGGCTGCTCCGGAATCCTCATGGCGTCGAGAATGCGCGTGCGGGGATCGAGGTCATGCGCACGCCCGTCGGGTCTTGCGCATGCGCAGGCCGGCGACCAGCAGCCACGCCCCGGTCAATGCGATCCACAGCCCACCCGCCGCGGCGGTCACCACAAGAGGGTGGTTGAAATCGGCGCGCTCCGTGTCGTCCATGATGTGCAGCATCCATGCAATGTCGAAGATGCGCCACGTGTCGTTGCGACGCGCCAGGATGCGGCCGTCCTGTCCGGAAACGTACAGTGTCGTCGCGTCATCGTCGTCGAAGTCAACGCGCCAGATGGGGGCCGGGTGCCCGCGGACTTCCAGCGTGGGGGTCGTCAACGACACGGGAGTGCCCGCCCGTCCGGGTCCCGAGTAGTCCGCGCGTACGATCGCGAGCGCCGTAGCCGCGTTGATGGCGACACTGCGTCCGTCACGCGCATCGACCAGCCACGTGCGTGCGGTGTTGCTCAGCCGATACACCGGGCGATCGCGCAGCCACATGGCTTCGAGCGACTGCACGGGCAGCTCCGCCGCCGACAGCACACGCGACGGTGCCAGCGTTCCGGTTGGCCACTGCGTGGATTTCGGCGTCGCGTGCGCGCGGTACTGATGGCCCTGCACCTTGTCGTGGTCGAGCAGGCTCATGACCAGACCGCTGCCCATCCACAGCAGGAACTGGACCGCGAGGATCAGCCCGGCCCACTTGTGCAAAGTGCGCATCCAGCCGGTCATGCGCGGGCCCGTCGGCGGCGAAAGCTGTAGAACAGCAGCCAGACGCCACTGACCGAAAACGCGAGACCGATCCACGAGGCCAACTGCAGCAGCCAGTTGTTGACGTCGTCGCGCGTGTCGTAATCCATGATGTGCAACATCCAGAACAAGTCGAACCAGCGCCACAGGTCATGTCGCTTCGCGAGGAGTTCGCCGGTGTGCGGCGAGAGATACAGCGTCGTTTCCTTGCGGTCCGCGAACGACACCCGCCACAAAGGCACCGGGCGCGTCGAGACTTCCTGCGGCGCCTTGTCGAGCCACTCCACCGCCTCGACCGGAGCGGTGCCGCGATAGTGCGAGATCGCCAACTGTCGGGCGGCGTCGATGTCGAGCGGTCCAACGCGCGCGCCAGATTGCGCATCTACCAGCATCGAGATGCCCGATGCCTCGCGCACCTCGAAGACCTCGCGCCCCGCGAAGCGCTTGAGCTTGAAGGACAGCATGTCGGGATGCCCTTCGGCCAGCGCGTCCGCGCTCAACAAGGCACCGCTCGGCGACAGTGCCGTTGTATCCGCCGGATGCACAAGATGATCGCCGTGGATCGTGTCGATCGAGATCGCGGTCATGTAGAGACCGCTCGCCATCCACAGCAGCGCCTGAATGCCGATCGCCCACGCGATCCACTTGTGCGTGCGCCGCGCCCAGAACGCCGGCCTCATGACTCGAAGTAGAGCCTTGCGTGAATTCTCATTACTGGACCCTTCATCGAAGTTTGTCGAACGGCAGTCGCCTGGCTCAAGATGACGCGCGCACACACGCACATCTGCCGCCCGGATCAGTCGGCATTGTATCGACGGTGCCCGCCCTGCCGTCGTCCCAGGCCAACGAGTACGCGAAATGTCCCGCTTGCCCACGACATGTGGGGTGTACGGTGCATCAACCCTGGGTGTCTGTTCCCAGGGAGATCCTCACCACGCCGGTGAGGTGCCGGGGTAACGTCCATCCCAGCGGAGCAGACCTGTCGCTGGCGCATGGCGCAGCGGCATCAGTGCGCGTCGAAGCACTACA
>JBBSJG010000346.1:0-2311 GCA_038257485.1 Longimicrobiales bacterium
CCTGACGCATCCGCGCTGGAGGCTGAGCGTGCAGACGCACAAGGTCCTCGGGCTCAGGTAGGCATTTGAAGACCACGCCCGCATTCCGCGCCGGTGCGATCGCGTTGATCGCGCTGTGCCTCCTTGGATTATCGCTTTTAGCAGGATGCGCGCAGGCGCAGCAGCAGGACACGGCCCGGCTCGAGCCAGTCGTCGTCACCGTGACTCGCGGGTCGGGAACTTCGGTGCTTGGATCACCTTTCGCCCTGACAGTGGTGCGTCCCGACAGCATGCGACCGGGACTTCGTCATGCCGGGCTCGACGAGTCGCTCGCGCTTGTCCCCGGGCTTTCGACTGCGAGCCGGAACAATCCGTCTCAGGATCCGCGCCTGTCGATTCGCGGTTTCGGGGCGCGGTCCGCATTCGGTGTGCGAGGGATTCGTGTGCTCAGGGATGGCATGCCCCTGACGCTGCCGGATGGCCAGACACCGCTCGATTACCTCAGCCTGGAATCAGTCGGGCGAATCGAGATAATGCGCGGTTCAGCTTCGGCTCTTTATGGAAACTCGAGTGGCGGAATAGTCGACATACGCACGCGCGAGCCCGCCGCGGCGCCAATCGACGGAGAACTGCGTCACTGGACGGGTGGTGACACATATTCGCGCAGCGCGGTTGCCTTATCGGGCGCCGCCGGGAGCGTCGGGTGGGTGGCAGACGCGGCGCACACGCGCGGGGACGGCAGTCGTGATCATTCACGACAACGGTCGACAAGCGGCTTCGCCCGCGCGACGTACAAGGCCGGCGGCACCCAGTACGGATTCACAGTGATGGCGCTTGATAATCCGCTGTCGGAGAATCCCGGCGCGCTCACGCTCGGAGAGATGCGGGCGAATGCCGCGGCGGCCGACCCGGCGTCAGTTCGGCGAAACGCGCGCAAGGCCGTCACGCAGGTCCAGATTGGCGCGTCGGCGGAGCACGCTCTCCGCGACGGTGAGCTCGTGGTCTCAGCGTTCGGAGGTGCCCGGTCGCTCGACAATCCGCTCGCGTTCGCAGTCGTTGAGATCGGGCGCCGCTCGGGGGGCGTGAGCGCCGCGTTCCGCAGGCGGCTCGCCGGCTCCAGTCTGACGCATCGGCTGGCTGCGGGGCTCGACCTTCAGCTTCAGAACGATCTCCGCCGGAACTACGTGGCATGCGCGGACACTGTGGCTGCGACTGCCCCGACCGCGTCATGCCCGGTCGCCGGCTCCGACCGCGGGCGCGTCATCCTCGACCAGCGCGAGATGGTATCCGGAATCGGGGCATATGTCAGCGACGAGGTCGATATCACCACGCGCGTGAGCGCAACGGCGGGCATCCGCGCCGACGCCGTGAGGTTCGAAGTACGCGACAGGCTCATCTCCGCCGGCAATCCTGACGATTCGGGCAAGCGCACGCTCAGTTCGGTAAGCCCGGTCATTGGACTGCTCGCGCGCGCGACTCCCCTGGTGTCGCTTTACGCCAACATCTCATCGGCATTCGAGACTCCAACGGCGACGGAGATGGGTAACCAGCCCGATGGAAGTGCCGGCCTCAATCCGGATCTCGAGCCGCAGAGGTCTCTCACCGTCGAGGGCGGGAGCAAAGGGTTCATTGGAAGGTTCGTGAGCTACGATGTTGCGTTGTTCCGCACAGCGGTGCGGAACGAGCTGATTCCATTCGAGATTCCTGCAAGCAACGGACGGCGCTACTTCCGCAACGCGGGCACGACCCGCAGACTCGGCGCCGAGGCAGGCGTGCGTGTCGTGCGAGGTCCGCTATCGGTGATGGGTTCGTACAACATGTCGAGGTTCAGCTTCGAGGACTTCGTGTCTGGCGGGGTGGATCTCAGCGGCAACGACATTCCCGGCATTCCGCGGCATCGTGGACAGGCAGCGGCCACTCTCGCTGCAGGACCGTGGTTCGGGGTATTCGAGGGTGAGTTTGCCGGCTCCAGTTTCGCCGACGATGCGAATTCGTTTCGCGCCCCGGGTTACAGCGTATTTCACGTCCGCGGCGGAGTGGCGCCTCGAAGGGGTAATGGCCGAATTCGCCTGACCATCGGCGTGCAGAATGTGTTCGACCGAACTTATGCGCCGTCGATCGCCGTCAACGCTGCGCGGGGGCGTTACTTCGAACCCGCTCCCGGTCGTGTGTTTTCCGCCGGTGTTTCGATCGGAGCGGGTGCCGGGAGCCGATCTGAAGTCCCTATGCGATAGCCGGAAAGTTCGCTACCTCAATGCTCACGGCTCGCCCGCGGCTCCCCCATCGAGTGCCTCCAGGTACTTTATCCCGGACCCTGTATTGAACAGCACAA
>JBBSJG010000347.1:0-2307 GCA_038257485.1 Longimicrobiales bacterium
CGAGCTGAGCGTCACGCATGTGCTGGAGGGCCGCGTGCAGCGAGTAGGCGACCACCGGTATGACATGCTCATGGAAACGCGTCCGTAGCTATTTCCTCTGCCGGATGTCGAGGCGTACAGTGCCATCCGCGTGCGCGCGCACGATGACCGACCGCAGACCCGCGTGCACGCCGAGCGCCTCCACCTTGGTCACCTCGCCTTGCATGCGCACGCCAGGTGCGAGATCACGGTTCAATCCCTCCACCAGCGTCGTGCGCGCCTGCACGAGCAGACCGCCTACGGGCCAGCGGGCCTTGTCTCGCAGGAAATTGCGAATGTCGTCGTGCCCCATCCAGGAGAGCCCGCGCACGATTGCACCGGCACTGGCTACGTCGTAATCGAGGTCCGGTACGTACAGCTGATCGGTCTTCGGGTCGTAACGGGGCGTGCCGACGAAGAAGATGCGGCCATCCGTCGTTCCGGTGAACCGCAGCTCCAAGGCGACGCGGCCGCCGCCGATGCCGAATACACGCAGGCTCTTCAGCTGGACATACTGTTTTCCGCGCTCGATCCGCTTCCCCCCAAGCTCCTCCGTCATCAGCTTGCTCGCCATCGCGTAATCGAGCGCGCCTTCGACGAGAATGTGAAAGCCGTCGCCCATGTCCGACGCAGGCTTCAACGGCGGAAGCGGCTTTACGACGGTCGGCGGCTTTGCCCCCGTGATGATCTTCGGCGCGGCCGTGAGCGCGATCGTCGCATTCAGCATCTTCTTCCGCCCAACGGTTTCCCCCTTCGCAACCGCGATCGGGTTGAGCTGCAGCCAGACGCTGTCGGTGAGCTCGATCGGCGCCGAGATCACGCTCCACCACTCCTCGAACTTCGAGCGCAGATCGATGGATGCGATCTTCGCGTCCACCTGCTTCGTCTGCGCCTGCAACTGTTTGCGTGCTGCATCCGTGACGTTCTCCGTCACATCCTTTTTGATGAAGGTGATGCGACACTTGTCGCGATCGTCATCGCTGAATGGGACCACCTGCCCAACGCGCGACCGGCCGCGCAGGCGCCATTGTGGCGTGAGGCTCAGGTCGACCACGAGCTCGATGATCGCGCGCGGCCGCTCGTCGCTCTTGCCGCATGCGGCGCTCACCTCCGGCGCGATCGGCGCATCGTACCAGCCGCGTCCGGAGTAATGCAGTATTGAACGGATGCGCGCGGTGTTGCCGTCGAGCGAAACCGTGAATGGCTCACGCTCCGCCGCGTACGCGAAATGCATGCGCTTGTTACCCGGAATCGCCTGCTTTGCGTTGATGTCCCCAAACTTTCTGGGGATCGCCTGTTCGAGCTGCGCCACTACAGGCGTTAGGTCATACGTGAGCGGTACCTCCAGCATTGACGGAGGCATGGTGGGAAGAGAGTCCACGACCGCGACCGCAACGGGTGGCGGCGCCTCAAGCGTGGGCCTGCGGTCGCAGGAAGGCAGCGCCAGGACTGCCATGAGCAGAACTCCAATATTTCTCATGCGCTCACCATAGGACCAAAGACCCATTCCCGCGAGAGTTCCGTCAGCGTAGCTTCGCCGATGCACCGCTACTACCGGTCGGGTGTTAGTGAGGGTTTCTGGTTCTACTGAGGCGGAAAACACCCATCGCTCGCATGTCGGATGGCTCGCCGATGTTGTAGCGGGTGAACTCCACGGCCCATCCATCGGACTCCATCGCCACCATAAAACCCAGGCTTGCGCTGCGGAGTGGATCCGCGATCAGGACAGCACCGTTTGCGGCGAGGTTCTGCTCGAGAGGTGTTGCCGCTCGACAATGCGCCACTTCTACGCACGAGCTCTACTTCATTTTATGACAGATGATTTCGGCCGCACACCGCTATTATGATAGACGACGGTGCATTTTATGACACTGGTCACTCGTCGACAGCCTGTAGGTCATTTGATTCGTCATCGGTACGGGAAAGGCTTGCTACGGCGGGCCTTTTCTGCTTCCGGTCCGTCCTTCTCGTGGACGGCCAGCTGCACCGTCGCCGGACTCGTGAATCCTGCGGGTCGGGTGCAGCTTGACGGGCTCCGCCGGGCCCGCCTAAGTTCGCGACAGGCCACTACCTCCCAGACACCCATCGGAGTGCACCATGATGCGATCCGCGTTCCTTGCGACGCTGCTCGTTGGCGCCTCGTCCGTTTTGCCTGCGTCCGCGCAGGCACCGGCTACGCCTCCTGACCACTACGCGCTGACCAATGCGCGCATCGTCACCGCCCCGGGCCGTGTCATTCCCAACGGCACCATCGTCATGCGCAACGGTCGCATCACGGCTGTCGGTGCC
>JBBSJG010000348.1:0-2280 GCA_038257485.1 Longimicrobiales bacterium
CAGCTCGAATAGCGAGGTCACCGACCGGAGTTACCGGCACTGCAACAGATGTCACACAACCGGATGCACTTGGCCATTCGATCGCCGCTGCCTCACCGTCGATCCATCTTGCGACGACTTCGCCGTTGCCGATCGAGTCGGACGGGAAACTCCAGCGTCGCTCAAACCCGGCCACTACGAGTTCGTTGCCGGCGATTACGCCACCGATTGTATCAGCACGCGCACGGGCAATGCTTCCACGCGGGCGCGCGGTCACAGGCCAAAGGATGACTTTACCTGTGAGGTCTGCGCCCGGATCAGATCCATCGCGGATTATCGTCGAGGTCGACCCGGTAGCAGAAAGGCGCGCGGTTACTGCGAGGGGATCGGCGACTGCGCCTCTGACCGAAATCACCGTGGCTGCAAGTGCGGGCGTCTCCGTCTGACTCGCCGGCCGTCCGGCAACGACGAGTCGCGCCCGACCCGGCCACATTGCGCGCACACTCTCGAGGGCGGCGCTTCCCTCTTCGCTCGCGAACGGCGACACTATGACGAGCTCGAGACTGTCAGCGGATTCGCGAAGCGCGCTCGCTGCGCGCATCGCCGCAACCAGTGCCGCAGAAAGATTTCCCCGTCTGTGAGTGGGAGCGAGAGCGTTGATGGAGTCAGCCCCCGGTGACGCAACAATTCTCGCCGACGAATCAAACAGTATCAGTGCATCCTGATCGCGATATTGCGCTCGCACGCTGTCGCGAAGTGCAGCCGTGTCGGTAACCGAGCGCGACACGTCAGCGAGTATTACCCGTGCATCCTGCCCGCGTGACGGCTTGATCACTGGTTTCGCGAGTCCTGCCCCCGCAGCCAGAACGAGAAGCACGCGCAGCAGCATCAGCAACAGGTCTGACGGACGTGTTGCTCGCGCAGTCGCCGTAGCAGGAAGATCCGGAACGAACCTCGCAGTCGGCAGGACACCAGCCCGAGGTTGCCGGGTGACGATGAAATGCAGCGCAACAACTGCTGCGGCCGCAGCCAGCGATGCGAGAAAAAATCCGGGTGCAAGAAATGTCATGCGCTCGCTGCGACCCCGCGCGGCGCTGTGATTCGGCGAATCAGGTGGTCCGGCGCCTCTTCACCCACAACTGCCATCGTGTAGGTGACACCAGCGTCGCTCCAGTCATGCGCGAGTTTCTCGCGCCATTCACCATATGCGATCTCGTACGCATCACGGGCATCGCCGGTCAGCGGCCGCCGGACATCCGGTGCCTCCGGATCCGAAACCAGTAGAGTCTCACGAGGCGGGTCGATCTCCTCCGGCGCTACTATATGAATAGCCTGCACTTCCTTCGAGCCGACGATTGACCTCGCCGCATTATTCAGCAGGTCATCGGCATCCCCGAGGAAGTCGCTGATCAGAACGATCCGACCGGCCACCCTCGATGCGGCAGTAAGCGCCGGAGTCAGAGGACCGCTACCCTGCGGACCTCCGTCTTCAATGGCGCGGATCATCTCATGGATGACGCCCTGCCTGGTTCGCGGCTGAAGCTGCACCGGCTTCCCCTCGCGCGCGATGATCAGGCCAACAGGATCGGCAGCGCCACGTGCTACAGCAGCAAGACCAACCGCCAGCTGCGCAGCAAGATTCCACTTTGCGTTCGTTTCTACCGGGAAAGCCATCGACGCACTCGCATCGAGCACGATCATCGTCGGCAGGATTGCCCGGTCGTTCGACAGCCTTATGAATGCGCGGTCACTTCGAGCAAAAAGCTTCCAGTCGATCCTGCCAAGATCGTCCCCTTGCCTGTAGGGACGGTATTCCGTGAATTCCGCGGATATTCCCCGCATGCGCGAAGTATGTGCGCCGGGAATTCCACCTCTCACGGCGAACCGTGCGGGCCACTTGATGCCGCGCACGGCATCGAGGATGGCCGCGAAATCGGGCGCCAGAGCCATCGGTCCTACAGCTTGATGTCGCTCTTGGGCGGCTTCACGTCCTCGAGCAGTCCGTCGATGATCTGCTCGACGGTGATCCCCTTCGCCTCAGCCGCGAAGTTCGGAAGCACGCGATGGCGAAGCACCGGTCGCGCGACTCTAACGATATCGGCCGGTGAAACTGCAAACCTGCCGGCGAGAAGAGCGTGCGCCTTTGCACCAAGAATGAGCGCCTGACCCGCGCGCGGACCGGCACCCCACCGCACATACTTCTTCACCGTCTCCGACGCATCACTCTCGGCGGGCCGGGTTGCTCTTGCGAGCCGGGCGGCGAAGCGGAGTGCGGGATCGGCTGCGGGTATTTCGCGAACG
>JBBSJG010000349.1:0-2270 GCA_038257485.1 Longimicrobiales bacterium
AGCGATACCCTGACCATCAATGGATCCATGACAAAAGACTTCGTTCTTCCCGCATCGCCCATCGAACTGCCGGCGATCACGGCAAGCGGCAGAACGAAGTGCGACAAGCGGGCGCAGGCGCCAACCGACCGCGAGACCGCAACTATCTGGGAAGAAGCGCGGAAGGCACTGACGATGACGTCGTGGACATCGCAGAACGTCAGCGTGCATTTCCGCGTTCTGGACCGTATCCGTCGACTTGATACGCGCATGACGAGCGACGGCCGACCCGAGGAGAAGATCTACGAGGGTTTCAGAAAGGGCAGCCCATTCGCCGCACTCTCCGAAGACAGCCTCCTGTCGAAGGGCTTCATCCAGAAGCTGCCGTCCGGTCATTACGAATACTTCGGGCCTGACGCCGAATTGATCATGTCCGATGGATTCCAGGAGACGCACTGCTTCCGCGCAGTCCTCGACAAGAATCAGCCGGACATGATCGGCCTGTCATTCGAGCCCGCCGGATTGATCGAGCCGTACGACGTGCGCGGCACGCTCTGGCTCGACAAGCGCACACTTCTGCTGACCAGACTGGAGTTCGACTATGACAGGCTGCCCGTCAATGCACCCCGCACAGCGGCGGGCGGTGAAGTCCGCTTCACGAAGTTCCAGACGGGGATGTGGATCATCAGCGGATGGACACTGCGTGTCCCGATGGTCACGCAGCAATACACGAACCTCGGACGTACACGCGTATTCAGTGGCGTGCAGGAGCGAAGCCAGAACGTATTGACGGCGACGATGGACGGGCGGCTCCTATACACTGCAATCGGAACCGATCAGTAATGTTGATCCGCGGAGCCTCGGTCTCGTGCATATTGATCATCGCATGCGCGTGCTCGCTCGTAACACCGGAAACCGCCTACGCACAGGACGCCGGCGGTCCCGAAATAGCGACCTACTGGGACGCCCTGACTGCAGCAAGCACCGTAGCAGCCGCATCCGCCGTCGCAAAACCGCGCACAGACACCCTCATCGCCAACGGGCTGCTGCGCCTGCGCACATACGAGATCGCGCTCGATCGCACGGACGCATTCAATGCCATTCGCACACTCGAGCGCGCCGTCGCCGCTGCACCGAATGATCCCTGGGCGCACTTCGCTCTCGGTGCCATGCTGGCGCGCGGCCCTGACATCCGCGCGCGCGCATACGCCGAACACAACGCGTATCTGCCGCAGCCGAACAGCAACGCGGCCATCCGCGCACCACGCGCATTGAAACGCGCACTCGAGCTCGATCCGTCCATGGACGTCGTTGCATTCGAGCTTGCCAGCATCGCACTCGATCTCCACGATCCTCGCCTCATGGCCGACGCGATCGCTGCGCTCACGTCGGGCAGCAGAGACAATAACGGACGCGCGCTTCTGCTCGCGGCACGACTGCAAAGCCGGCTGGCAGAACCCGCGAGCGGGGCACGACTCGCACGCGAAGCGAAGCAGTTCGGCATCGACGCGTCCGTGTCACTGCACGAAGAAGCCGTCGCCACCTTCCGCACCGGCTCGGCATCACGAACCGCGATGAACCTGTACTTCGATGGCGTGGACTCCTTGAGTACCGAATCGGCAACCATGTACTTCGCCGATGTCGCGCTCATCGTGAACGCTCGCGAAGAGGACCAATGGCGCGCGGCCCGGCTCGACGGGCGTCGCCAGTGGCTCCGGTCATTCTGGACGAAGCACGCAGCACTCGCCGGCGTGACGGTGGAGCGCAGGCTGGAGGAGCACTTCCGTCGCATGGAACGGAACGAGACAGTGAAAGCACCGGTCCTCAGCGGGCTCGCGGATACCACGAAGCGCGTGCCGAACATCATGACAGTCATTGTCGGCACCAAGCCGTCTCTCATCGAGAACGACAGCAACCAGGCGCTCATCGCCGATCTGCGGCACGGCGACCCGACACGGCCGGAGAAGTTCGTGTACTGCGCACCGGGATGGGACACACTGCCCGTGCCGATGCAGCCAACTCTCCAGGAATGCATGCGCTCACCGTTCGGTCGCATGCGTCGCAAACATTGGAACCGAATCTACCCGTGGCAGGGCGTCGAGCGCGGCCTCGAGGGCGCGAGTTTCTACCCTGCGTACGTGCGCACCATTCCGCTTGCATGGGAGGCGCTGCAGTTCCGCGCGGAGAACGGGGGCGCGGAGGTCTTCGCGGCGATCGCCGTCAGCGGTGCCTCGGCGCGATTGCTCCGCGACGACAGCAACGTGATTGCGCCCACACTCAGGATCGCGCTC
>JBBSJG010000350.1:0-2264 GCA_038257485.1 Longimicrobiales bacterium
ATGCACGCACGCCACCGTTGTAGTACGCAGCGTACAAAATCCCGCTCTGTTCATCGACCCAGAAGTTGTGCGTTCCTGCGCCGGGGTCGTGGTACGTCGCGACAACCTGCGGATTCGCGAGGTTCGTAACGTCGACCACATAGATGTCGCCACGCGACCCGAGGTCAGGGCCACCCGGTCCCTCCTCACCCATGAACACATACGTCTTCGAGCCGGACTTCGCGTCGTGGAACCACCAGATATTGTGAATCCTGCCAGTCGGTGTCGCAACACCACCGACGAGTATCGGACTCGACGGCGAGCCACGGCCGCCACCGCCGACATCGTAGATCGCCATACCCGCGTTCCATAGTGCAGCGAACAGGTAGCCGTCGCGCACGAATACGTCGTGCACGTAGGGAGACCCCATTGTCTGCGAATAGACCTCGGAGATCGTGAGCGGATCCGTCATGTCGACGATGGTCAGACGCGCGGGCCCGGAGACGGGGTCGATCTGCAGGAACCCATAGAGCCGGCCGCTGATCACGGACATTTTCATCGTGTGGACACCAGCGGACGTGTGCGCATTCTGGAAGCGGCTGACGAAGACGGGATGCCGCGGATCGGTCAGGCTGTAGACGACAATGGAGCCATTCGGCGACGGCTCTGTCGCAACCACCAGATGGCGGCCGTCCGGCGAGATCTGAACGTCGCCGAGCGTGCTCGCATTCGGAACCATCATCGAATCGACCAGCACCGGCGCGGCCGTTACATCCCACACGTACACCATGTTGCCCGGCAACGGACGCGCGCCCCAGGTAGTCGTGTATGCGACATTGCCGGACACTGCGACTTCAGCGGTGTAGCGGTCGCGGATCAGGCCGCGGTTCAGTGTCGCCAGCGTGATGGGGTCAGGCACATTGGTTCCGCCGTCGTCCGGCCCAGTCCCGTCCTTCGCGCATCCGCCCAGCAGCAGAACGAGTCCCGCGAGCGCCATCCATGTCCGTTTCATCGACAACACATCCCGTTGCATTGTTCGCAGCGCAACTACATCTCGTGGTTCATGTCATGTCCCGCATCATGCGCGGATTGCGACGGCATTGCAACGCCGTACCGGCCCATGCGGTCGTGTTTCATGCCGAGGTCCAGCCTGAAACCGGCACTCAGACTCCACAGGTTGTTCGACCCATAGAACTCGACCGCGTCGAAGAACCCGTTCTTCGACGTCACATGCGCGAGCGATGTCTCGACATACGGCGCGATACGGATACCACGCCAGTCCAGATCCCGCTGCGTGCGCACGGACACGACGTTCCACTTCGTAGTGCCAATCACCAGGTGCTCGTACGGCGGCCATGCCGATCGGAAATCACTGATGCGACCTTCTTCCGGTCGATCGGTCTGCTCCAGGCGCAACGCACTCCTCCATCCAGAACGCGCGAGGGACGCTTCTGCCAACAGACTCGATGTCCCGCCCGCGTCACCGCGGCCAGTAACCGTAGTCGCGCGCGACCACTCGGCCAGACCATACGCCTCGAACCCGCCAAGCATGCCGTCATGCCTCGCCGATACACTGACCTTCCGCTGGTCCTCGCCATTCCCCGTCGGCTCCTCCGGCGACTCCACCATCGCCCGACTCGCCTGGATCTCCCACGCCAGCGTCGGCCGCAACGTCAATCGGGCCGACCACGAATCGCCGAAGCGGTCGAAGTCACCCAGGTCCTTCGGACTCAATGGCTCCGCTCCACTGAACGAGCCGAGCTCAAGTGTGACAGGTCCCTTCGTCACACCGCCGATGACGACAAGACGTTCGAGCACCTGGGACAAGTGGTGATTCACTGGAAAACGGACGAACGGGCGCATCATCGGGTCGTCCGTACCGAACGGCGCGAACCCCCGGCCCGCACTCACGGACGCCGTCACATCGAACGGTAGCGTCGTCCGCGCGACACCCATGAGCTCATGCAGATACGTGTGCGGATGGCGACGGTCCACATACCCCTCGCCGTACGTGCCCGGGCCAAGTTCGCCACGATCGAGCGTCAGGCCCTCGAGGCTGATCGTCGCATTCAGCGACAATCCGTCCCCTCGCGTCGACACACCACCCATCAGCGCGGGCTGCGTGATGTACGCCTCCGTCAATGTACGGTTGTTCACTGCCGGCGAGACACGCGTGAGAAGCCCGACCGCGTGCGCACCCCAGTGCCAGCGGAGGCCCGCAGAAGACGCAGTGTCCATGGCCGACATGTCGTGCTGTGCTGCGACGGGGGACGCACCGGCCGCGA
>JBBSJG010000351.1:0-2246 GCA_038257485.1 Longimicrobiales bacterium
ATGGTGAGTCCGCTCACGCCAGGGGAACTCATACTCGGCAAAACGATCCCCGTCGCGATCATCGCATTCGTGGACCTGGCCATCATCTGCGCCGTCACCATCCTGTGGTTCGGGATTCCGCTGCGTGGCAGTGTCATCGCGCTCCTCGCAGCAGCGCTCGTCTTCATCCTGGCCGCACTCGGAATCGGGCTGCTCATTTCGACCATATCCAAAACACAGCAGGAAGCGTTCATGAGCATGTTTCTGTTCTTCCTGCCCGCGGTAATCCTGTCCGGCTTCATGTACCCGATCCGCACGATGCCGCCGCTGTTCCAGACACTCACATTGATCAACCCGCTGCGTCATTTCCTCGAGATCGTGCGCGCGATCTTCCTGAAAGGCGCGGGCTTCACCGACATCTGGCCACAGCTCAGCATCATCACCGTGATGGCAGCGACGCTCCTGTACCTGGCGTCATGGCGCTTCCGGCGGACGCTGTTGTAGACGTCAGTTCGACCTCCACCCATTCGCGAAGGCTGTTCACAAGCCACATGCGACGGCATTCCTGCAAGTCGTCCACAAGTATGATCCGCTCACGTACGACGCCATCCTCCAGCAACGCAGCGCGGAACACGCCCGCGAGCAGCCCCGCCGCGCGCGGCGGTGTAAGCAGCTCGCCCTTCAGGTCGACGACGACATTGCCGATCGTGAACTCCGTCAGCTCGCGCCGTTCGTTCCACAACAACACGTCGAATACATCGTCGCCCACGTCCTTGCGGCGTGCGTCGTAAACCGCGCGGTTCGTTGTCTTGTGGAAGAGGAATGCGTCAGTGCTGTTGACAGGCGAGCGAGCGAGTGACACGCGCTCGATGCTGCCCGCGGCGGGCGATGGTGTCACTGTGATCTCAGTGCTGCCATCGCGATGCAGCAGCAGTCGTACGCGGGCCGTGGCGGCACCGATGCCCTGATCGATCGCGCGCGCAACCGCAGCCGCGACCTCATCATCGAATCGGAATCCGAAGTACTCTGCACTCTCCCGCAGCCTTGCCATATGCCGATCGCGCCTCACGACTTTGCCATCTTGCACACGCATGGTTTCGATCAGTGCGAAGGGCGAAGCGACCTCGCGCAGGACCGCGGCCTTCGCGCGCAGCTCTGCCAGTTCCGACGACGGATCGGAATCGATGGTGACACCGCTGCCCGTGCCGTACGTCGCACTCCCCGTTGCGTTGTCGATCCACACCGTGCGGATCGGCACACTGAAGGTGCAGTCACCGCCCGGCCGCACGACACCGATCGCGCCGCAGTACACTTCGCGTGGCGAGTCCTCGAGCTCCGTGATCCATTTCACTGTGTTGATCTTCGGCGCACCCGTCACGGAACCACACGGGAACAGTGCACTGAACAGGTCGGTCAGGCCGACATCAGCGCGCAGCGTTCCCTCGATTCGAGACGTGAGCTGCCATACCGTGCGATACTGCTCGACCTCGAACAGCGACGCGACATCGACTGAGCCTGTCTCTGCGATACGACCGATGTCGTTCCGCAGCAGGTCCACGATCATCAGGTTCTCCGCGCGATCCTTCGCCGACGCAACCAGCGCCGCGCGATTGTCCGCGTCTTCATCACTCCAACGGCCGCGCGGCCGCGTGCCTTTCATCGGCCGCGTCACGACACGGTCACCACGCCGGTCGAAAAACAGTTCCGGCGACGCCGACAGGATCGTGAACTCGCTTGTGTCGATGAACGCGTGCCAACCCGTCCCCTGCGCCGCACGCAGCTGCTCATACCACGCATACGCATCGCCGTCGAACTGCGCGTGAAGTCGGGTGGTGTAGTTCACCTGGTACGTTTCGCCCGCGCGGATCGCTTCCTGGATGCGATCGATATCACCGAGGAACCGCGGTTCCGCTGTCGCCTCGTGGAAGAGCGGTGACTCGACGCGCGAGGTTGGGCCACGCTCGATCGACACAGGCGCATCGAACACACCGAACCAGACCAGCGGCATCACGCCGCCGCCGCGCACCGACATCGCCGCATCGAGACCGGGAGCCGCCTCATACGACACGAACCCGGCCACCCATTTCCCCGACCTCGCCAACGCGTCGACGCGGTGCAGAGCCGGCACCACTTCGTCCAATGACGCCGCGCGACTGATCTCCGCAGGTGCACCGAACGACACCCGTTCACTGATCCGCTCCGACACCGTAGCGCGCGCATCCACCGGAAAGTCGAACACCAGCGAAATGTTCGTCACAGCAACCGCC
>JBBSJG010000352.1:0-2237 GCA_038257485.1 Longimicrobiales bacterium
CTGCCTGGTCCTCATCCGCAAGGTCACCGGACTGCGCGCGATTGCCGCCATGATCAGGCCGCGTCAACCCGTCGTTGTTCACGCCGAAGGACTCACTGCATGACTCCGTACGATTCCATCTTCGCACGCGAAGAGTTCGAGACCGACATTTTTCCGCGTATCACTGCGGACGCAACCGAGCACGCGATGGACACATGGAGTGTCGACGCATTCCTGCAGCTGCCGGCGACGGGCGCCCTGCTCGAGAAGCTGTCACCGCCCGGCGCCGGCGAAGCATCGCCGATCACGGGCGTCGCATCCCTGGCCTTTCACGGCTACCACTTCTGGCGAGGCAACCGGACGACGTACGCGATCAACGAGCCGGGATTGCGCGCGCTGCTCGATCCTGCATACGAGCCGATCGGCACCTGGCCGCTCGCCGGGCTGGTGGCCTCGGCATACGTCGCGTTGCCGGCGAACCTGCTGTGGGCGCAGACCGACGCTGGGACGCCGGAGGCCATGCATGGTTTCTTCTACGCGATCCCGCCGTCGCCATCCGATGGACGCGTCGATGTGCTCGTCGCGCTCGGTGTACGGCCTGACCGGCCGGCATTCACGGCCATCGACCTGACCGTTCCGCTGCCCGCACCGGCGCCCGGTCATTTCGGTGACATCCAGGCGAGGGAGAGCGGCGACGACTTCGCCAACATTCTGCCGGGCGGCGAGTTGCGCGGCCTGTTCGCCGTGACCAACGCAGGTGAAGTGTTGAAGTTCGTGTCGCGCGCATTGCACGACCTGCAACGCGCCATGGTCTGATGGATCGCAACGCGATCGCGCTGGTTCTCGACGAGATCGGCAGTCTGCTCGAGTTGACGGGTGAGAACAAGTTCAAGGCGAGGGCGTTTTCGTCTGCAGCGAGGGCGATCGAGAAGGCGGACGCCACGCCGGATGACCTCGCTGCATCCGGTGCGCTCGAATCGCTGGCGGGGCTCGGCCCCGTGACCGCCAGGGTCGTGCGTGAGCTGCTCGAGAGCGGGCGGTCCGGCTATTACGACGATCTGCGCGCGCGCACACCGGCAGGCCTCAAAGCAATGCTCGCCGTGCCCGGCCTCGGCGCGAAGAAAGCGAAACTGCTCTACGACGCGCTGGGTGTCTCGACGCTCGAGGACCTGCAGGCGGCAGTGGATGCGGGACGCATCGCGGGCGTAAAGGGGTTCGGCGAGAAAACACAGGCGAGGATTGCAAGCGGTCTGCGATTCGTGAGTGGCGGTGTGGGCCGTCGCCGGCTGTCGCGCGCAGTCGAATCGGCCCAACGCATTCTGGCTGTGGTGCGCGCGCTGCCGGGGATCGAGCGGGCGGAGATCGCTGGCGAGCTGCGCCGTCGTCTGGAGACGGTCGACGGCGTGGACATCGTAGCGACGGCGGATGAAGCATCGTGCAGCGCCGCGATTGATGCATTCATGGCGATGCAGGGGCTGGCGCATGCGCAGCGTGAAGGCGACCGTGTCGCGCGGGCGAGACTGGCCGACGGCCTCGAGATCCGCTTCGTGTGTGTGCCGCGCGCGTCCTTCGCCTGGGCGCTGTGGCTGCACACGGGGAGCGCCGAACACGTCGCGGCGGTCGCATCGATTGCGCACCGCATCGGCTTCGCGCTCACGCCGGAGGGTCTGGAACGGGACGGCGTCATCGTGCCGCTGGCCGACGAGCGGGCACTCTATGCGGCGCTGTCACTGCAGTACGTCGAGCCGGAACTGCGCGAGCCGCCCGGTCACGGTCGTCGGAAGATAGACTACGTCGAGGTTGCCAGCCGTCACGCGATCCCCGTCCTCGTGACCACTGCAGATTTACGTGGCACGTTCCATTGTCATACCACGTACAGCGACGGCAAGGCGACGATCGCGGAAATGGCGGAAGGCGCGCACGTACGGGGATGGCAGTATCTGGGCATCGCAGACCACTCGCGCAATGCGGGCTACGCGGGCGGCCTGTCCACTGCAGATGTCGCGCGTCAGCAGCGCGAGATCGACGCATGGAACGAAGCGCACGGCAACGACGTCTGGCTCTTCAAGGGTGTCGAAGCCGATATCCTCGCCGACGGCACTCTCGACTATGCGACGGATCCGGGTATACTGGAGAGCTTCGACTATGTCATCGGATCGGTCCACTCGAACTTCCGGATGTCGAAGGCCGAGATGACCCGGCGAATGATGCGCGCACTCGACGATCCTCGCCTCACGATGCTCGGCCACATGACTGGC
>JBBSJG010000353.1:0-2228 GCA_038257485.1 Longimicrobiales bacterium
ATCACGTCCGGTCGCGCGGCCTTCGCCGCCTCATAGGTGATCTCGGGATCCGGGTTCGCCATCGCGAACACGATCGGGTCCTTCGCCATCGCGCGCACCATGTCCGGCGTCACCAGGTCCTTGCTCGACACGCCGACGAACACGTCCGCGCCATCCAGCGCCTGCGCGAGTGTGTGGCGGTCCGTGATACGGACAAACCGGCGTTTGTACTCCGTCCAGAACTCGTCCCGGCCCTCGTACAGCACACCCTTGCTGTCCACCATCAGGATATTCGCAGGATCGACACCGAGCTGCATGTACATGTTCGCGCACGCGATGCCCGCAGCGCCCGCTCCGAGGAACACGACCCGCACTTTCGAGATGTCCTTGCCCACGACTTCCAGTGCATTCATCAATGCAGCACTGCTGATGATCGCGGTGCCGTGCTGGTCGTCATGGAACACCGGGATGTCCATGATCCGCTGCAGCGTCTCCTCGATCACGAAACACTCGGGCGCACGGATGTCCTCGAGGTTGATCCCGCCGAACGTCGGCTCCAGCAGCTTCACACAGCGGATCAGCTCGTCGGGGTCCTCCGTCGCAATCTCGATGTCGAACACGTCGACATCCGCGAACCGCTTGAACAGCACACCCTTCCCCTCCATCACCGGCTTGCCCGCGAGCGCGCCGATGTTGCCGAGGCCGAGCACTGCCGTGCCATTCGTCACCACGGCCACGAGGTTCCCGCGGCCGGTATACTTGAACGCCTCCAGCGGATCCTTCTGGATGAGAAGGCAGGGCAGGGCGACGCCGGGCGTGTACGCCATCGACAGGTCGCGCTGCGTCAGACACGGCTTGGATGGAACGACCTCGAGCTTGCCCGGCCGGCCGCCATCATGATATGCCAGGACTTCAGAGTCCCGGACCTTGGGTGCAGTCATCAGATTCCAGTGGTTTCAATTCAGTAAGATCCGATCCTAGCCCCGCACGCACTGTCATTCAAGGCATTGCGCGAGGCGGGGGCGTCATCCATAATCGCCACCCACCATCTCATCCAATTCCGGCAAGGCGAACATGACGCTCATTCCAGCACGCACGCAGCGAGCTCTTCTTGCTGCTGCGGCTCTCGCATTCGGACTGGCTGCGCCCGCCGCAGCTCAGTTCACAGCCATACCGGCACCCGCCGTGTACGCCATCCGGAACGCGACCGTCGTCCATGCCGACGGGACCCGCAGCACGGGCGTCAATGTCGTTGTCCGCGGCAGCTTCATCGAAGCCATCGGTGCCCGTGCCGCGATTCCGGTAGGCGCCCAGATCCTCGAGGGCGATTCCCTGCTGGTCTACCCGGGCATCGTCGACGCCTCAGGCCTGGTGAAGCACACCTTCCCGCGCGACTCGGTCGACCGCACCCGCATGCGCTCGTGGGATCCGCCCCGCTCCGTCCAGGGATTCATGCCCGCACGGCGCGTTTCCGCATATCTCCAGCCGGGAACGACAGAGCTCGCGGACCTCCGAAAGAAGGGCGTCATCGCAACCGCCGTCATGCCGGCCGATATGATCATGCCGGGACAGGCCGCCCTCCTCATGGTCCGCGCCGAGGACGACCCGCAGCGCCTCGTCCTCAACCCCTCCATCGGCGCCGTCATGAGCATGCGCCCCGCGCGAGGCGTCTACCCGGGCACCGGGATGGGCCTGGCAGCGTGGTACCGCCAGACATTCCTCGACGCTCAGCATCTCGGCGTTATCGCGAAGAACGCGGCCACCGACCCGCGAGGCGTGCTGCCCCCGGCGTTCGACGCCGACTACGCAATCGTCCAGCAAACCATGGGCGGTGCCATACCCGTCTTCTTCGCGGCCAACACCCTCGAGGAGATCCTCGGCGCCATCCGCATCATCGACGAGTTCAAGCTCAAGGCGACCATCGTCGGCGGTCAGGAGGCATGGCGCGCAACCAATGAGCTGAAAGCCCGCAACATCCCGGTCCTCGTCTCACTCGACGTCCCAAAGCCTCGCCAGTACAAGCCCGTAGGCGAGAAAAAGGACAGCGTGACAGCAAAGCCGGACAGCGTGAAGCCCGCCGGAGACAAACCGGCATCAGGCGATAAGCCAGTTAATCAGGACAAGCTGCCCGAAGACCCGACTCCCTCCGTGCTCCGCGAGAAAAAGGCCTATGACGACGCGTGGGCCAACCCGGGCAGACTCGCGAAAGCCGGCGTCCGGTTCGCCCTGACCAGCGGCGGCGGCAAGGC
>JBBSJG010000354.1:0-2213 GCA_038257485.1 Longimicrobiales bacterium
CAACAGCCGCCGATCCCGTTCGCCTTCATCGACGCCTTGAACGATACAGGAGTGCACGATGCTCTCGACCCCCGCCGGCTCGATGCCGAGGTGCATACACAAGAAACGATCCAGCCCGCGCTTGTAGTTCCTGGCATAACTCGCGGGCAGCGTGCCGTGCTCTTTCACATAACGGCACTTCGCCAGAAAGCGCGGCAGATAGAGCAAACCCGTCGCCGCATGCGGCAAATAGGGCGACGGCAAACAGGTGAGCACTTCCCCGGTGGATCCAGGGATTGGTTTCGATGGCATGCCCCACCGTCGAGGCGCCTCACCGTCTGCGTCAAGGCCGCGCCGTCCGCCGGCTTCAATCCGCGGCTAGCTTACGATCCCAAGCGGTTGCGCTGTGGTCCAGGCACCACGGGTGAAATCAGGAACTTCAATTGGCATTCCGCCGCCGGCGACCGACTGTTCCGTCAGCGGTGCGATCGCGCTCCAGGCCGCCGCATCGTAAACATCCTGATCCATCGGAAGTCCTTCACGCAGGCACTGGATCATCCGCCACCGCATGACGAAATCCATCCCGCCATGCCCGCGCGTGCTCTCTCGCGGCAGCTTCTTCGCGACGTCGGCGACCTTCGTCCACAAGGGATGCTCGAACTCGGCAAAATATTTCCCGAGGTCCTTTTCGTCTTCCCACGTATGCTCCTTCGGGCTGCGTCCCTCGATGTAGATGCGATTCGGAAAACCGGAGAAAAGCCCGCGCGTCCCTTGGATCAGATTGTGCCGCGAGTACGGCCGCGGGGTCATCGTGCTGTGCTGGATCATGATCGTCCGGCCTTTCGCCGTCTTGATGATCGCGGTATTCACATCGCCACAGATATAGCGCGCTTTCCGTCGGGGATGATCGGCCGGAAAATTCTTCCGGGCATAATCGTCCATTCCCAGCGAGGGACTGCTGAACGACACGACGCGTGAAAACCGATCGCCGCGATTGATGTTCATGTACTGCGCCACCGGGCCGAGTCCATGCGTTGGATACAGATTGCCATCGCGGAGTTCGTGCTCCCGCGTGCGCCAGCTTCCGGTCCCGTGGTCCACGTGCTTCATCTGCGAACGCAGGTCGTGCAGGTAGGATGCTTCACCGTGCAGAAGGTCGCCGAACACGCCTTCCCGGCACATGCGGAGAACCATCAGTTCCTCGCGTCCGTAGTTCACATTTTCCATCATCATGCAGTGGCGCTGCGTCTCCTCCGCGACATCGACGAGTTGCCAGCATTCCTCGAGCGTGACGGCCGCCGGAACTTCGACAAACGCGTGTTTTCCCGCGCGCATCGCGGCGACCGCCTGCGGCACGTGATCGCGCCACGGCGTGCAGATGAACACCGCATCGATGTCATCGCGCGCCAGCATGCGCTTGTAATCCTCCGGACCTTCGCCAAACGGCGTCGCCACCTGCTGCTTCTGCGTGCGCGCAACCACCGCCATGGCGCGCTGCAAACTCGGCGCGTGCGGATCGCAGATCGCACGAACCTCGCACCCTTCGAGCAAAAGCAACTCTCGCAAGGTGCCCGAGCCCCGCGAACCCACGCCAATCATCGCACAGCGCACGCGATCGAGGCCCGGCGCCCGCAGGCCCATGACCGATTTGCCCTTGCGACTCGGAGGAGTGGCGGACGCTCCGCTGGTCGCGGCCGCAGCCGCGGTGGATGAGGCCGTCACCGCAAGCGCGGCGCTGGCCGTGGAAACCGTCTTTAGGAATTCGCGACGAGAGAAGTGGGGCATGGGCAAGGAGGGGATCCCCTACTCTGTGCACCGTGCCCGCAAGGTCCAGCTGGGAGGTCAAAACCGTAACGATTAACGAGTGAGGGACGAGTAACGAGCAGCCGGGAGGGCTGACGGCGACCAGCGGAGTCCTCCTCGAACGGCTGCGCCCGGCCCGTTGAGCTCGCTTGAAACGGCGCCCACCTCGGTCGGAAGCCGGCATCCCCCGGACAACGTCGCGATCAACGCGTCGCTCGCACGGATTGAGGCGCAATCACTTCACCGTCGCTTTGCGTCCGAGGGAAGCCAGACGACATCCTCAGCACGACCGAGAAGCAGCGCCCACGGTGAGCGAGCAGCGAAGCGTGAGTCGAACGACTCCTTCCTCGCTACCCGCGGCTCGCGGCGCTTCGCCTCACGGCAGATCTGAATAGCCCATCAGGTAACGGTCGCACTCACGCGCCGCACCG
>JBBSJG010000355.1:0-2209 GCA_038257485.1 Longimicrobiales bacterium
CACGCGATGATCGCGACGTGGCGTGGCAACCACAGCGAAGCCGCGGTCCACTGCCGCAAGCAGACTGCGTCCGCCGGCGTAGTCGGTGTGTTTGCCCAGGACTTCGATGCGGCCGGGAACGAACCAGCGCGCGGGGGCGGCGCTGTGTTCCATTGCAGACTCGGCGAGCGCAAACAGGTCAACCTTCGCCCGGACGCCGTCGCCGGAGAATCCGGCATGGGTGAGTGCGTCTGTGACGGACGTCACAGGCGCGGCTCGATGTGATGCAATGCTGCGGCTACGGCCGCAATGTCGCCGCGGCTCGAGAGATCGAGAACGCCGTCTCGGAATGTGAGCACGCGGAACGGAATGTTCATCATGTCGACAGCGTACTGGACGGCGGACGGCAGTTCGAGCTCGCCTCGCTCCGACCGCGTGATGCGGCGGCACGCTTCGTAGATGGACGGCGGGAGACACCAGCTGTTCATGCCGACGAACAGTTCGCCGGTGCGCGTAGCCACGACCGCCGCATCGGGCTTCTCGACGATGTTCGTCAGCATACCGTGTTCATCGAAGTCTACGATCGAGTAGCGCGCGACGCGCTCGCGCGGGATGTTGCCGAGTCGCACGAGTGTCTCGCGCTCGAATGCGGCGACACCGGCGCCATCCAGTTCTCGCAGCATGCGCAGCGTGTGAACGGGATAGTAGTTGTCGGAGTTGAGCGCGACGACATCGTCACCTGCGGCGAACGTCTCTGCTGCGAGGACTGCGTCGGCGGTGCCGCGTGGCTGCTGTTGGAGTGCGAGGTGCACGCGCACTCGTTCGGTCCGCAGTGCGCCATAGTAGTCGGTGATGGCCTGGTGTTCAGGGCCGATGACAAGGCACACGTCGGTGAAGCCCGCGTCGGCGAGCGCGCTGATGACGTAGTCGAGGAACGGCCGGCCGATGGGGATCATGGCCTTCATCCCGGCATCGGCGGCGGCGATCTGGTCATGATCGAGTGACGCGCCTTCGTCGTTCCGTCGCATGCGGGTGCCGAGGCCGCGTGCGAGGATGACAGCCTTGGTGGTGGACACTCAGTCCCGTTCGGCGTTCTGCCAGAGTCCAGGCAGGACGCGCTTCAGTCCCACGCCGCTCACGGCCAGCACGATCAACCACACGACTGCGTGTGTGGTACGACCGTAGAGCATCGATCCGGTCCCGAACAGGGCAGCATAGACGAACGTGCACGCGAGGATCCACCCGAGCATGGACATCGGCAGTGAATCCGTGGAGGGCCCGACGCCCGCCTCTTCGCGCACGCGCGTCCAGCCCGGCCCGGCCGGCCGTACGAGGCGATAGAACGAAACCAGCGTATTGCGGTCGGTCGGCTGCGTCATGTACGTCACAGCAACCCACAGCACGGTGGTCGCAGCGACGGTGATCAGCAGTACGTGGTGCGCGGGAAACGGGTGACCGTTGCGGCCGGCGATGAAGAAACCGACGGCAATGATGAAGGAGCCCGCCATGGCCGCGATCTCGCTCCACGCATTGATGCGCCACCAGAACCAGCGGAGCAGATAGATCAGGCCGGTGCCCGCACCGATGGACATCATCAGCTCGAAGTTGCCGCGTGCTGAATCGAGCACGAATGTGAGCAGTGCCGCGAGGAGCATGAGTCCGGCAGTCACGAAGCGGCCGACCATGACGTAGTGTCGTTCGGTGCCGTCCTTCTTCATGAAGCGTCTGTAGAAGTCGTGCACGAGGTATGACGTGCCCCAGTTCAGGTGTGTCGAGAGTGTCGACACGTACGCGGTGAGCAGGCCTGCCACCACCAATCCCATGAACCCTACGGGCAGGAACTTCAGCATCGCGGAATACGCCATGTCATGGCCGATCAGATCCTGATCGACGTATGGGAACGTGCGCGCGATATCGGAGAGTTGCGGGAAGACGAGCATCGACGAGAGGCCGACGATGATCCACGGCCATGGCCGGAGCGCGTAGTGTGCGAAGTTGAAGAAGAGGGTGCCCTTGAGCGCGTCCCCCTCGCTTTTCGATGCGAGCATGCGTTGCGCGACATAGCTGCCGCCGCCCGGCTCGGATCCCGGATACCATACGGACCACCACTGCACGGTGATCGGGATGATCATGATGGTGAGCGCGAGAGACCAGCTCCCGAAGTCGGGCAGCAGGTTGAGTGACTCGGCGGGAATGCGGCGGAACAGTTCGGTGAGGCCGCCGACCTCGG
>JBBSJG010000356.1:0-2205 GCA_038257485.1 Longimicrobiales bacterium
GGCCGAGCACGGGCGTGGAGGCGAGATCATGCATGAACTGATCGACAACGGGCGCCCAGCGCTGCCGGTCCATGCTGCCGGTTCCCACATTCACTTCCGGATTCAGCGCCGGATCGGCCGCCGGCTCATCGGGCCCGTTTCGACGATGATTGTAGCTATGCAGGTCGAGCACAACGAAGCGATTCCATCGACGCTGCAGTGTGGACAGGGCCGCGTGCGCAGCGAGATAGAATGCGTCGTACATCGCCAGCGACGCGTCGATAACGTCGTCCCCAGGGGCCTCCTTCCAGATATCGAGTCCCCAGGCGTCACCCGGCACGCGATACACGGCCGTCTCCCGCGGGCGATTCAGGTCGACCTCGAACCGCGACCGTCGTCCGACGATGCGCGTCCCCACGATCTGCGTCCACTGGGCGGTCCACGGATCTTCCTCGCGCAATCGGGTCGCGTCATCGAGCGCGATGATGGCAGCCACGTCAGTACGCAACGCACGCCCATCATGTATGGCTGCGGTTGCCACAGGAACATCGATCGCGGTATTCACCAGAAAGCCGTCTGACAAAGGCAAGATCTCCGTTGAGGTCGTCCCGCCACGATCTACACGTCATCAAGGCGGACGGTCCGCGCGTCCGAACGGCACACCCTTGCTGGGTTCGGCGACCTGCATCGGATCATGTGCAGTTTCACCGAACATGCAAGCATGGTGTCGTCAGTACGCGTCCAACTCGCCGAACTTGATCCAAAGATTCCGTTGGCCGACGTGCGTACCATGGATGAGCGCGTGCAGGGGCCGGTACTCACTGTCTTCGGGCTGGCGGTGCGATCAGAAGGGATCTGGTTTGGGATAATGTCTGCTCAACTTCCCTTCAGACGAGCGGCGGCTGTCACGACTGCGGCTGTGATGTTGCTCGGCTGCTCGGCCGATGAGGTTACGGCTCCGTCCGCAACCGCTCTGTCGGCAGACCTCGATGGTATTGCATTCGTGGCCGACTCTCGCTCTACAACAACGGCACACGCGTATTCGTGTCCGGTGTGGAGATAGTGGGCGATCGTTCACGGCAAGTGGCGGTGGATGTCGGCGGCTGGCGAGGCGTTGGAACGTACGCCATCGACAGCAACACGGGCATCGGTTTCATCGTGCAGAACGAGCCCATCACCGGTGGCCCGCCCACGGTACCAACGAGTCGTCGCTGGGAAACAAAAACCGGCGATGTCGGGGAACTGGTGGTCACTGAGTTCGACGCTGCAAGGCGCCGGATTGCGGGCACCTTCCGCTTTCGCGCGGAGAATGCCTCAGGTGAAGTGATCGAGGTGTCGAACGGCACATTTTCCGGAACGCTCTTCATCGATCCGTAAGGCATTCGTCTGCTTCAGCGCTCTCCGTCTTGCCATCTGTCGGATCGATCACGTCACATGCTCCGGCATTCGCGCAGCGAGAATAGCCTGCATCTGCGCGCTGGTGTAGGGCGGCGCGAGCAGTGACTCCCGTTCCTGATGCACACGAAAGAGGTCGATGATGTAGTGCACTCGACGGTCCACAGCTGACCAGTCCGGCACGCCGGTGCCGACCAGGCTATCTGGCGTGACGTCGATGCGGCGCAGCAGCGTCACGAGTTCAGGATGCTTCAACTGCTGCAGCATGGACGGGAACGAGCCTCGAAGCTCGGTCGCGAGACGGAGTGTCTCGCCATCCGGCAACACGAGTGTCATCAGGTGTGTGGTGATGGCCTCGCGCACCGGCCTTCGCACGGTCTCCATGAGATCGTCGAGTGCGGCATCGAGCGGAGACCGGCGACCCATCGCGACCCAGAATCGGCTGCGTGCACGCGTGATGGCGCCACCGTTCGGGAACAGCGCGCGCAGGAGGCGTTCACGAAGCACCGCTGGATCTGGAATCGCCGCATGTACTGCCGCCTGGATCTCTGGTTGCACCAGGGGAAGGTTGCAGCGGTGCAACAAATAGTTGACAAGACGAGGCAGGCGAAGTCATCGGTAATCGCTTGTCGCTCCGCGCGCGCACAGGCGCGTTTCGCTCTCGACCACGTGTGCGCATTGGTACACCACACAATCTTTCGACGCGGCAAAACCACGGCTCTGACCGTCAGTACTCCATGAAATAGCGCGGCAGCTCACGCGGGTCGCGCGACTTGGTGAGTGCGAGCATCAGGAGAATTCGCGCCTTCTGCGGCGTGAGGTGCTGCGAGA
>JBBSJG010000357.1:0-2195 GCA_038257485.1 Longimicrobiales bacterium
AGCAGGTCGCGATACAGGACCTCGGCTTCCGCATAACGCTGCGTCTGCGACAGCATGGTTGCCAGCGCCTTCACGGCGTTCAGCTCCATGTCCGCCCATTCCGCTTCCTTCTTCGCATCCAGCTTCTTGCGGTTCGGCGCTCGCAGGATCGCCAGCTCGGCGCGATACGCCGCCTCGGCGTTCTTCAAATCGCCCATCTGCAGGTAGATCGAACCCAGCGACTGCTCCGCCAGCGGGCTCGACGGATTCAGACGGCTCGCCAGCTTCAACAGCTCGATGCCGCCCGGTGCATCGGCCGCACGGATCTTCGCGACCGCCGAATTGAACACGGCCACCCACATCTGCTCGCGTTCCGGCTGGATCTCCGAGGCGTATGCAGGATAAATCGTCTGCGCTCGCGTGAACGCCGAGTCGGCCCCCACGTAGTCGCCGATCTTGTGATAGGCCTTGCCAATCTGCAGCCATGGCTTTGGATTCGTGGGATTCTTCTCAACGCCCTCAAGAGCAATCGCGATCGCCTGCTCATAAAGCGTCTTCCTCTCGGAATCCAGTGTCGACGCTTCAGCGTTCTTCAAGTACACGTCAGCGCTGCGCGTCTCCTTCGAGTCGGACGGCTTCTGTGCACTCGCCGTCGCCGGCACGAGCAGGGACACGACGAGCAAAAGACCACTGATACGCTTCATCCACGGACCTCCATCAACTAAGATAGGTGCAGTGTTCATAACGCTTTATACTCCTGAATCACGAGTTTGTGGCGTCGCGGTCCAGCGACTGCCGTACTTCGAACGGGGTCAGTGACTCCGCAATTGCTGCTCGATTCACGTCTTCATACTCCGGCTTGGCCCGCCAGGTGCCATCCGGCAGCGTGACCCGCTTGTAGCCGATCTCGTGCCCACGCCACATCCGGCGTTCTTCCGACCGCTCCAGCGTCATCCGCTGGACGGGCCAGTACCTGACCCCGATCGTGCTCGTGGCCCGGAAGATGACCTCCGTTACGGCGGCGCGCAGGGCGGCTGGAACCAGGACCTCCAGACGATGCCCGGGCCGACCCTTCTTCATGGCGACCGCAATCAGTACTGCATCGAGCGCGCCCGCGGCGAGCACGGCGTCCTGGGCGGCCGCGACGTATTCGGCAGCCATGTCGTCGATATCCGCCTGGATCATGATCAGCGGGTCGTCGTCGCCGGCCGCGTCCGCACTGATGTCTGCCGAAAACAGCCGAAGGCAGTTGGGCCGGTCCTGCGGGTCGCGGGTTCCCGCGCCAAACCCGGTCTTCGAGACCACGAACCCGGCCGGGGGGGCCACGCCGCGTGTGAGGGTCGCGATGATAGCCGCTCCCGTCGGTGTCGTGCACTCGCCCTCCAGGTCGAGCCCGTTGGTCGGAATTCCCTCGAGAATGCGCAACGTCGCCGGGGCGGGTACCGGGAATCGCCCATGCGCGATGTCGATCCATCCGCTGCCCAGCGCCACCGGTCGCGTGTAGAACGCGGTGAATCCAAGCTCGTCTACAGCCGCCATGGTGCACAGTACGTCCAGAATAGCATCGAGCGCGCCCACCTCGTGGAAATGCACTTTCTCGACGGTCGTGCCATGAACGGCTGCTTCTGCGACGGCGATTCTGCGGAATGCATCGATTGCGCGCGCCTTGGCGTTCTCCGGGGCGCTGCTGTTCTCGATGATCTCGACCACGTGGCGCAGGTGTCGGTGCGCATGCTCGTGTGGCAGCACGAACTCGAGCGTGGCACAGCTGATTCCCTTTCGCATGGCGCGCTCGATCTTCACCTCCATCACGCCGAGGTCGAGCGCTGCCACGAACTCGCGTAACCAGCTTTCGGACAGGCCCAGGTCGAGCAGCGCGGCGAGCGTCATGTCGCCGCTGGCACCCGAGAAGGGGTCGAAGATCAGTGCACGCACACGGGACTCCATCAGGAAGCTGACAAAGACTGCTGGATCCGCTTCACGACGTCGGCATGTCCGCGAACGAGAAGCAGTTGAACAAACGGCGGGCCATGCAGCTCACCGGTTACGGCCAGTCGCATCGGCTCGTAGAGCGCACGCCCCTTCACGCCGGCCTGTACACCCACAAGCTTGATCGCATCCGTAAGACCCTGCACGCTCCACTCCGCATCCTGGAGCACAATTGCCGCAACAGCGTTCACCGCGCGTTGTCCGTCATCGAGCGCGGGCGCGTCGAC
>JBBSJG010000358.1:0-2194 GCA_038257485.1 Longimicrobiales bacterium
CACATTCGCGGCCTCAAGCCCGGCGCTACCGCACTGCTCACGGGCAGTGGTGAAGGCATCCGCCAACAGGTCGTGCTGGCGCACCAGCGCTTCGGGCGGGGAATCTCACTCGCGTTCCCCGTGCAGGACTCATGGGTCTGGCAGATGGATGCGAGCGTGACACCTGAAGACCAGACGCACGAGACGTTCTGGCGTCAGGTCCTGCGCTGGCTGGTTGCGGAAGTGCCGGACGCGGTCGGCGTAACACTGACACCCGACCGCGCGGCGCCAGGCGAGGCGGTCCATATCGCTGCAGAGCTGAACGACGAACGGTTCATGAAGGTGAACAATGCGCGCGTACAGGCGGAAGTAATATCGCCGACTGGCGAGATCACGGCGGTGTCATTGCCGTGGAGCGTCCGCGCCGATGGCGAATATCGCGCGACATTCCCCGCCACAGTCGCCGGAATGTACGAAGTGAAGGTATCGGCGGACCGCGTCGGTCATCCGACCTCTACGTCGAAGTCGTCGTATGTGGAAGTCGCACCGAGCACCAGCGAATATTTCGAAGCGGGTATGCGCGCGCCGTTGCTGCGCCGGATCGCGGCGGAAACGGGTGGCCGGTTCTATACGGCTGCGACGCTCGACAACATGGCGGAAGATATCGCCTACACCGGAAAGGGTCTCGTCGCACAGGAGGAAAAGGATCTGTGGGACATGCCCGTCATTCTCATCGGGATCCTGCTGCTGCTCGGTCTTGAATGGGGCTATCGCCGCTACCGGGGTCTCGCATGATGTGTCACCTGTCTCGTTTCGCACTCGCATGCGCGACTCTGCTTACGGCCGCTGTGACCGCCACGTCCGTGCATGCGCAGACGCGGACGCCCGCTGCAGAGCCGCGCACATACTGGCTGGTCGTGACAGGACTGTCCGGCGAGCCGGCGTATGCGGCAACGTATGCAGCCTGGGCCGGACGCCTCCGTACTGCCGCGCGCGAACGGTTCGGCGCAACCGACACGTGGTGGCTGGCCGAGAAGGAAGGCGACGGCGTCACTGCGACGTCCACGCGCGCCAATTTCGAAACACGGGTGCGCGCGATTGCGGTGGAAGCAGAACCGGATGATGCGCTGTTCATCATTCTCTTCGGTCACGGTTCTCCCGGCGATGGCGGTGGCCGTATCGCACTGCCCGGTCCAGACCTTGCCGCCGCCGACCTCGCACTCTGGCTGTCCGCTGTGCGCGCACGGACAACCGTCGTGAATACAACGAGCGCCAGCGGCGGATGGGTTGCACCGCTTGCCGCGAAGGGCCGCATCGTTGTGACCGCCACCAGGTCTGCAACCGAGCAGAACGATACGGAGTTCCCCGCGTTCTTTGTCGATGCACTCACACTCGATGCTGCCGACACTGACAAGGACAGCAGGGTCTCCGTCCTCGAGGCCTACGAGTATGCGCGCCGCGAAGTGCAACGTTCATATGCTGCAGACAAGCGTATGCTCACGGAACATGCGCAGATCGATGGCAACGGGGATGGAACTGCAGTCGCCATTGCGACGGCGGACTCGCCGGATGGCGGCACTGCGAGCCTCACGCACTTCGGTACTCTGGCCGCGCGAGCGGCGCCGGCGCCGGCTGCTCAGGCGCCTGCGTTGCGCGCACTTTACACGGAGAAGGTCCGGCTCGAACGACAGCTCGCGGATCTGCGCGCGAGGAAGGCCGACGTCCCGGTCGCGGAGTACCAGAAGCAACTGGAAGCGCTGCTGACGGATATAGCAGTCAACGGCCAGGCCATTCGCAGGATGGAAGGCGGCCGATGAACATGCACCGACGTGCACGCGGCATCACGCATCGTCTGTTGTTTGCGACGGCACTGCTGTTCACGGGCGCGATTGCATGCGACGCGCAGCAGCCGGACATTGCGGGCTCCGAATACCGCGCGGCGGTAACGTCACTGGAAGCGCGCGTAACGGCGAACAGTGGTGATATCGAATCCCGGCGCAGCCTGGTCCGTGCACTGCTCGAGCTGGGGCGCTACGACGACGCGGAAGCGGTCGCGACCGCGGGCGGCCCTGCGCTCCTGCGTCTGCGCGGCGTCGCGCAGCATGCGCGGGGCCGGCGAGCCGAGGCCGCTGCATCGTTCCAGCAGTCGATTGCGAGTCATGCATCGGACAGTGCGAGTGCGCGGCTCGAACTGGCACTGCTGCATCTGGAGCAG
>JBBSJG010000359.1:0-2170 GCA_038257485.1 Longimicrobiales bacterium
CGACTACAAAGGGTGGCGAGCCGTCGGGAAAGACGATTCCGCCGTCGTGCTGGATTCCGGTGATCCATCCTGTCTTGTGGGCGATCCGGGTGCCGGTCGGCAGGCCGGTCGGCAGCATGTCATTGAACTCCTGCTCCGCGAGGATGCGCACGACCTCATCGCACTGCGAACGAGGAAGAAGATCGCAGCGCGCGATCGAAGCGAACACATTCGCAAGACCACGCGCATTCGTCGTGTTATTTAATCCCGCGGCATACGCGGGACCGTCCTCGACACCACGCCGTACGGTCATGCCGGTCGCGTCGATGCGGGCGAGCATGTCCATGACGGCGGTCGCGCCTACAGTATCGATGAGCAGGTTGGTCGCGAGATTGGATGATCGTACGGTCATGCGCCTCGCGAGTTCGCGCAGCGTGACGTGCGTGCCGGCGAGCTTGTACAGTTCTGTCTCCCCATCGGAGGCAGCATCGAGCTCGTAGTGGCTGGTGTCGGCGATGCTGCGGAAGCGGGTGCGCACCGGCATACCACCGTCCAGGTCGATCAATCCGCTCGCTCCTCGCCTGTAGAGCTCCACGAGAACGGGCACCTTCATGGTGCTGGCCGCGTGCATCACGAGATCGTCATTGACGCCGATGCGGCGTCCGGTCTCCAGGTCGATGACGGCGACGCCGAACTCGCCCGTCTCGCCTGCAATGCGTGCACGGATCGCGGCCTCGAGCGGCGCGAGACCGTCGCCGAACGGCGGCACGCCTGGACTCGGTGGCGCTACTGCGCGCGGCGCCGCGCTGCATGCAAATGCGAACAGGGCGGGGATCAGAATGAAGCGGGTTTGACGTCGCATACCGACTCCGTCAGAAGTAAAGCAGGTAGGGTTTGCGTTTCGCCGCGAACGTGGTGTTCGCAGAATCCCACGCTGCGACGATCTGCGGCATTGTCATGCCGGCCAGGACGCCCGTGCGCAGTGCAGTGGAGCCGGCGAGACGGTCGAAGTGACTCTGGCGGAATGTGAGGCTGTCCGCGTGGAGGCGCCGGATCTCGACGAGGGTTGCGACGGCGGTGCGGGTAGGGTCGTACGATGCGCGATCCGTGACCGTGAAACGGAGTCCGCGCACCGGTATGGCCGGGTACATGCCGTCGCCGGGCTTGTCGGGTGTGAATGCGACGGCATCGATGCGAACGCCGGGGAGCTCGAGTGCACGAAGGCGATCCGCGAGCGTGTTGTTGTCGAGCCACGGCGCACCGATCTGCTGGAAGGCGGACGTCGTGCCGCGGCCGACGGAGATATTGGTGCCCTCGAACAGGCACGTGCCCGGATAGTGCGCAGCGCTCTCGAGGGACGGCATGTTGGGCGATGGCGCCCGCCACGGCAGGCCCGTGTCGTCGAACCACATCGCGCGCGTCCAGCCTTCCATCTTCACGACGTGCAGGTTCGCATCGATGCGGTACTCGGTGTTGACGTAGCGCGCGATCTCGCCGACGGTGAGGCCATAGCGCATCGGAACGGGATAGAGGCCGACAAGCGTCGCGAACGCGGTATCGAGTGTGCTGCCCTGCATATGCACGCCGCCGATCGGGTCCGGGCGATCGAGCACGACGAACTTCACATTGTTCTCGGCGGCCGCACGCATGGCGAGCGTCATGGTCCACACGTACGTGTAGTAGCGCGCGCCGACATCCTGGATATCGAATACGAGGGCATCCAGTCCGCGCAGCATCTCGGGTGTCGGTCGGTGCGATTTGTCGTAGAGAGAGTGCACGGGCAGGCCGGTCTTCGAATCGACGTCGCTTGCGACCTTCACGCCGGCGAGGACGTCACCGCGGATGCCGTGTTCGGGGCTGAAGAGGGAGACGAGGTCGACATCCGGGCTCTCGTGCATCACGTCGATCGTGCTCCTCATCCCACCGGGTGTGACGATCGTACCGGTGTGATTGGTCAGGAGACCGACGCGCATTCCGCGGATGGGGGCGAAGCGGTCGCGTGCAAGCACGTCCGCGCCGGTGCGGACGATCGCGCCGGCCGCGGCCGCCTGGGCCTGTACGGGTCGGGTTGCGACGGCGGCCGGGCCGCAACCGAGGAGGATGGCGCACACCAGCGACGCGGCGGTGTAGGACATCATACGGCCCCGGGCCAGAACGGCCAGAACGGCCAGAACGGGCAGCGCGGCATTTC
>JBBSJG010000360.1:0-2168 GCA_038257485.1 Longimicrobiales bacterium
CAGACGTCGGCGCCCGCTTCCAGCAGCCGCACGCGATCGGAGACGCCCGTGTCCGTCATGATCACCGGGATCATCCCGATACGCGACGTTTCCCTGACTTCCCGCAGCAGCGCGACTTCGTCCTCGCCGTTCAGTTCCGACGAGATCACCAGGCAGACGACGCGCGTCTGCTTGAGCCGTTCGCGCGACGCTTCCACGGTGAACGCGGCTTCGGCGAGGTAGCCGTGGGAACAGAGCTTGGTCGCGAGCACCATCGCGCGCGTCTCGTCCGGGTCCACAATCAGAACGTGGTGCCGCAGGCCGAACCGCAGGCCCTGCCAGTTCGTGCTCGAGAGCACTCGCACGAGCCCTTCAACCACACCCGGATCATACTGCTGACTCGCACCCGCGCGGATGTTGTCCAGTGCAGCGGGGACACGCATCGGCAGGCGGTGCGGTCGGGCCGCGATCATGGCAGCGAACGAGTCGGCAACTGCAACAATGCGGGCGCCGAGCGGGATCGCTTCCGCCTTCCTCGCCTCGGGATAGCCCTTGCCGTCCCAGCGCTCGTGATGGAACCGGATCGTGTCACGCGTCGCCACCGGCAGCTGCACGCCTTCCAGCATGGCGAGCGCAGTCTCCACATGGCGCTCCATCTTCTTCCGGTCCTCCGCATCCAGCTGACCACCCGGCTTGTTGATCAGCCCCTTCAGCGGGATCTGGCCCAGGTCCCGAAGCACCGCACCCAGTGCAATCGCCTTCACGGCCTCCGCATCCAGACCCAGCTCGCGGCCGATCGCGCTCGTGAGCAGGCGCGTGAGACTGGTGCCGCCACGGAAGAACGGATCGCGGTACTCCAGCAGGCCCACCAGCATGTCGGCCAGCGCAACCGCCGTCGAATCCACATGGCCCACCTTCGCCAGCAGCTCCTCGTGCGTAGCGGGCTCCGCCTGTGCCAGCGCATGCTCGATGTGCTTCACCTCGGGCGCCGATGGCAGGACTGCCGTCGGATCCCACGGCGCGTCATCCGGTGCGGCCACACCATTGCCATTCGAGTTTCCATTCACCGCTGCCACCCCGTTTTCGTTGGGCCCGCCATTCCCATTCGTGTATGCGACGGCGGGTCGCGGACCGCGGCCCGGCATCGACTCCAGCGCGGTCCTTGCCGCGGCATCCGTCGGGTCCATCTCCAGCAGCTGTTCGAAGCAGATCGCCGCCTCCGGCAGACGCTCCGCCGCCAGCAGTACCTGCCCCATCAGCGCGAACGCCGGCGTAAAGGACGGGTGCCGCTCCAGGCCCTTCCGCAGGACGCCCAGCGCACGCTCATGATCGCCCGCCTCGTGATACGCCTCGGCCAGCTGCAGGAACAGCGAACCGTCCGCGTTGTTCACAAACGCGTCCTCCATCGAATCGACTCGGGTGCTCACGACGTTCATACGCACTTCCCGGGGTTTGGGGTCAAGAAGGTCAATTTACGTCGGAAACTGCTCGAAGGGGATGTTCTTGTTGCGGACGGGCCGCGGCAAGGTTCCGGGGCGAGGCTGATTCAGCCGGCGGCCATCCCGGCCGCACTGCCCAGGACCGTGGCTACGATAAAGGCCAGCGCGACCCAGCGGGCGTTCCGGTGGGCATGCCGCGACTCGGCCAGCTCGAACGCGAAAACATTGAGCTCGTGCAGGATCCACGCGCCTACAACGGTCGTCAGCAGCGTCATCATCACCGCCGTGATCGGGTCCCGGCCGGCTCCCGCCCCCGGCAACCGGGGCACCGCCCGGCCCCATGCCACCACGCCACCCGCCGCGATGAACATCAGGTCGAGTGCGAGCATCGACACGATGAACGTGCGCTCATGCATTGGAGCGATCCATGAGACGCATCATTTCCTCCAGGAACTCCTGGAACACAGTCGCCGCCAGCGAATACACGATGCTGCGGCCCTGCCGCTCCGACTGGATCAGACCCGCATCCCGCAACACATTCAGGTGATGCGACACCGATGCACCCGTAATCGGGAACCCCGCCCCGAGCTCACCCGCCGACAGGTCACCATCCCGCAATGCCCGCAGGATCTCCCGCCGCGTCGGATCACCGAGCGCCTTGATTGTCGTATCCAGTCCCATGATCCCGTTTTCTTACATTTAGATGTTCGTCTAACTATGCAGCCGTTATTTCGGCTGGGCAAGGTCTTC
>JBBSJG010000361.1:0-2163 GCA_038257485.1 Longimicrobiales bacterium
AACTGATGTGGTGCGCGCCCGATATGAAGAAATGTACACGGAAGTGCGCTAGATGAAGAACCTGGTCATCAACGGTCGTTTCCTCACGCAGTCGTTCAGCGGTGTACAGCGTTTCGCAGCCAATCTGGTGAGGTCGTTCGACAACCTTCTCGCGTCCGAGCCGCAGCTCGCCGAGGGTCTTGCTGTTCGCCTGGTCACGCCGCGTGGTGCACCGGACGCGCAGCTGTCGTTCATCCGGCAGCACGAGGTCGGGCGTCTGCAGGGGCAGGCATGGGAGCAGCTCGAACTGCCACGGCACGTCAGGCGCGCGGTGCTACTGAACCTCGGCAATACAGCGCCGCTCGCGCTTCGCAACCAGATCGTCACGATTCACGACGTGGCTCCCTGGGTCATTCCGGATGCATTCAGCCCTGCGTTCCGGCGGTGGTACCGGTTTCTCCTGCCCAGGATCTCTTCCCGCGCGCTGCGCGTCCTCACGGTCTCAGAGTTCTCCGCCACGGAGATCACGCGATTCCTCGGCGTGTCCCCCGCGCGTATCAACGTGGTATACAACTCCGCCGAACACATCCTCACCGAGCCTGCCGATCCGGCCGCAGTGGCACGGGCCGGCGTAAGCGGGGCAATGGTGCTCAGCGTGGGCAACCGCGCCGCTCACAAGAACATCGCTTCCGTGATGGCAGCGCAGCACCTGCTGCAGGATGAAAACTACTCGTTCGTGCACGCCGGGGATGACCTGGCACATGTATTCGGCAGCGGCGCCGCTGCGCAGTACCACGGCACCCGTGCTGTGGGCCGGGTGACGGACGGCGAGCTGAGGGCGCTGTATGAAGCCGCACGCTGCTTCGTCTTTCCCTCAACATACGAGGGCTTTGGCATGCCGCCGCTCGAAGCGATGGCGTGCGGATGTGCGGTTGTCGCATCGAACGCCGCTTCCATACCCGAGATCTGCGGCGATGCAGCACTGTACTTCGATCCGCGTGACCCCGCGCAGATCGCAGAATGCATCAGGACGGTGGTGGAGGACGGTGATCTCAGGGCGGGTCTCGTGAGACGCGGACGCGAGCGAGCCGCGAAATTTTCATGGGAGAACTCAGCGCGCGTGCTGCTGGAGGTGATTGCCGACCTGCGCTCCGCCGATCAGCCAGGCTCCAGTCCGAGGTCGCGGTAGACCTGCAGCATCTCCGCGACCATACGATCCTGTGAGAACTGCGCGGAGCGGAGGGCGCCGGCGCGCCCCAGGGCATCTGCGTAACAGGGAGACGCGAGCACACGTAACAGGGCTTCGCTGAATGCCACGTGATCGCCCTGCGGTGTCTGTTCACCCGTGACGCCGGGAACGACCAGGTCGCGCGATCCTGCGACGGCCGTCGCGACAACGGGCTTGCTCAGGACCATGGCTTCCAGCGTGGTATAGCCGAATGACTCATACTGTGACGGGAGTGCGCACACTGTCGCACGCGCCATCAGCGGGAACGGGTTCGCCACCCAGCCGGTTATGGTCCAGTGCGCCGACAGATCGAGATCCCTCACACGCTGCTCGACAGCACCACGCAGCTCACCGTCTCCTACCCACACGAACCGGACGTCCGGCATCTGTGCCACCACGCGCCCTGCGCAATCGACCAGCATGAGCGGGTCCTTCTGTTCCGCCAGCCGACCGACGGACATTACGATCCGTCCTTCCGGCAGAGAAAACACAGGCTCGTCCTGCGCACGTTCCAGCACGTCGGCAGCGCGGATGCCGCAGTCGACCTGCAACAGGCGCGATTCGCGGACGAGATGCAACGCGGAGAGCTCGTCGCGTTCGGACGCCGACACCGCGATCACACGATCTGCGCGGACACGGGCGAGGATCAGTTCGATGAGTGCGTAGATCTTCGAGATGTTTGCAGCGGACGCGTGCGGACTGTAGACGACTCGCGTGCGCGGGGCCGTCATCGCCGCCAGGCGTCCAATGCCGCCGGCCTTGGCAGCATGCAGATGAAGGATGCGCGGGGCATGACGGGTGAGGAGCGCACGCAGTCTGCGAGCGGCAGCGACGTCGCTGCCGGGATTGATTTCGCGCGCCATGATGAGCACGTGCACGATGACGCCCGCCGCCCGCAGTTCCGGCAATGCAGCGCGAAAAGCGTCGTCCGCCGTGTCGGGCGAATAGACGAGACC
>JBBSJG010000362.1:0-2162 GCA_038257485.1 Longimicrobiales bacterium
GACGGATCACGCGTCGACTCCAGCACGATGATGGTCGCGCGCCTGGCGTACGTGATTCCGGACTACGACCCCGAACGCAAGTACGTCGTCGCCGCACTGTTCGCGCAGGTTGGCGGCCGATTGTCCAGCACCGGATCCCAGGATGTCCCGCTGCAGGCGCCCTTCGGCATCGTGACCGTTCGGCGGCCGATCCTCGCCTCAGCAAGCGTGATGCCGAGCGAGCCAGTCAGGCCGGTGACCGGCGTGTTCTACCTGCTCGAGCAGGGCTCGACCGTGGCAAGCGCGGACACGATGGTGCTCGGAGATCAGATGAGGGTGCGTATGGCAATCCGGTCGTCCGTGCACGCGCGCAGTCGCACGTTCTTCTACAACGGGTCGGGGCCGACTCGCAGTCTGGCTGTTGGTCTGCCAGCCCTGCTCGAGGAATACTGGACCTACCGACCACGCAAGGCGTTGGCCATCGCCTACGACTCCGCCGAGCGATGGACATCCGGCTACGCATTCGGACATCGCACGGACAGCGCCGCCGTTGAACGTGCGATGACGGGGTGCAAGTCGTCCGCTGCGCGGAGACAGATCGCCGCACCATGTCAGCTCGTGGTGCCGAGTGACACGGCGAAATAGCTCCGAAATACCGCTGCTTCCCACCACCGCGTCGCGTGTGAACTACGGCGATATCCACCGTGCCATGGGTGAGCCTCGACGAGGCGCGCGACGGGGCGCAGATTACCGCATGATGCCATCCGGTCCCGTGAACCACGCACCCCCTTCGGCAGACGGCAGAGAGCGGCCTCGCGCGATGCGGAGCCTCCGCCAACTCCGCCAACTCCGCCAACTCCGCCTCATCGGTCTCGCCGCACTGACCATCGTGGCAGCCTGCGGATCCCCTCCTGCTGAGAAGGCTCCCGCACAAGACAGTCCTGCACCAGCAGCGCAAAAGGGGGCCGTCGCGATCATCGGTACGGGCACGCTCGCCGGAGCCCTTGGCCCGGCATTGGGTGCGCAGGGCTATCGCGTGATCTACGGCAGTCGTGACCCCGATCGTGATGCGGTTCGCGCACTGGTGCAGGGATCCGGGCCTGACGCGTCGGCGGTCAGTCAGCCTGAGGCTGCGTCGCAGGCGCCCGTGGTCGTGCTCGCGGTCCCCGGTGAAGTAGTCGTCGACGTCGCGGGCACCCTGGGTGACCTCAGCGGCAAAGTGATCATCGACGTCAGCGGCGGCGACAAGCGAGTGGCGGCGGATGGCTACCAGGAACTCACATCCGACAGCGCGCGCGCGGAGCACATTCAGTCGCGGCACCCGACCATGCGCGTGGTCAGGATCAACTTGCCGAACATCGTCTATTTCATGGACCCGCTGCTCACGAAAACGCGCGCCACCGTGTTCGTCGCCGGTAACGATCCAACGGCGCGAGAGACGGTGGCCAACATCCTGTTCGATCTGGGAGTCGATCCCTGGGACGCCGGGCCCCTGCGTTTCGCACGTCTGTTCGACGCGTTCAATACACTGGCAAACATCCCTGGACAGCAGCGGCGTGCGGAGGGCTACCAGTTGGTGATGATGCCCACTGTTCCCTTCTCCTGTTTCTTCGACATGGTGCAATACTTCAACTTCGGAGAGCCCGCTGAGCTCAAGCAGCTTCCGACGTTTCCGCGGCGCGAGCCGGCCCCGACCTGCGAGGAATGGCTGCGCCGCGTTCCGCCGATGGGGCCACCACCGCAATGACGATGAATACCGTCGCCGTCGAATGCGGGACATCCAGAGCTCAAGACAGCCGACTGCGACCGCTGCGCATGCACCGCTCCAGCGACACGCGGTTGAAGGTGAGGCCGAGGAGCAGTCAGGCTCGCCCTATGGCCGAAAGTTGCTCGTAACTTCTATACGGCCAGGAAGTCCACCCTTCTGAAACTCACGCGGCCGCGCCATCGTATCTCTCCTCACCTACTAAGGAGAGCACGAGCGCATGTCGACCGCACAAATCCTGCCGGGTACACTCGACGTCCTGATCCTCAAGGCCGTGTCGCTCGGCAAACTGCACGGCTACGGCGTGCTGCTCCGCATCGAACAGATCTCCGGCGGGGCGCTGCTGGTGCAGCAGGGCGCGCTCTACCAGGCGCTCGCGCGGCTGGAGCATCGTGGTCTGCTCGACACCGAGTGGGGC
>JBBSJG010000363.1:0-2160 GCA_038257485.1 Longimicrobiales bacterium
CGGCGCGGGCGCCACTGCGGGCGTGGGAGTCGCTCCTCCTGCGCAGCCGGACAGGATGAGCAGGCACACGGCGGCATGCGAGGGTCCTATGCGGGCATGCACGCCTGCCTTGCTGCGATGCAGCCACGTGAGACGAGAACTCATGACAGCCTCGGATTTGAGTGACGGCCGGAGCGTGTCTCATCTCCGCGCGAACGAACTCGATGATGTCCGCCCGTTCCACCGTCACGCGTCCTCGAACGCGTCCTCGAAGCGGAACGTATCACGATGTGCTTGCGAGGAGAGTGTCTTCGGAATGTCGTGGCAGACTATACGCCGCGGCGCGGCGCATAGTCAATGTCGGCGCGGACGATCTATGGGGACCTTCGAACGGGATCGCACAGTTTTCTCCGGCGTGGTTCGACCAGGCCAAATGCAAGGAAGGCAGTGACGGCGGTCGCGAGCGACGCAAGGAACGGATAGGGAAGTTTCAAGGCCACGGCGGCAAGATAAGCCGCGGGGCTGCTGATCACGCAGGCGAGCGCTGCACGCGGCCCGCCGAATCGACTCCAGAGCGCAAAGCACGTGAGGACCACGGCGGCCGGCCCGCCAAAGGCGGAAGCGGCCTCCACCAGTGTGAGAACGCCGTCCGACCGAAGCGCCAGAACGAATGCGATGACGCCAAAGACGATGACACCGCCGCGTGCGATGCGCACACGCGCGCGTTCGGACTGGATGGCGAGAACGGGCACGATCACATTGTGTGAGAGCAGGCCGGAGGAGATGAGGAGCGTACTGTCGACGGTGGAGAGGATGGCCGAAACGAGTGCGCCGGCGAACAGCGCGAACAACACAGGTGAAAGGATGGAATGTGCGATTGCCGGCATGATCGCTTCCGCGTCGACGAGCCCCGGCATCAGCTGGGGACCCACGACGCCGACGAGCAGGGGCATGCTGCCGACAATCAGGTAGAGGGGTGCGGCCGCGAGGGAAGATCTGCGGGCTACGCTCGGCGAGCGCGCTGCAGCGATGCGTCCGACGAGCTCGGTGGCCACCACCGAGCCAAGCACAGGGATCGCCCACTCTTCGACGGTCGCGAGCCACGGCTGCGGGGTGCGAAGCACCTCATGTGCCGCCTGCTGCGTACCGACAAGGGAGAAGAAGTCGATCGGTCCGCCCGCCAGCCTCACGACCGCCACGAAAACCACGGTGATCCCTGCAATCAGCATCACTCCCTGGATCATGTCGGTAATGGCGTCGACGAGCAGCCCGCCGAATACGGTATACAGGATGGTGAATACTGCGGCGATGGTAATGGCTGTAGACACGTCGAGCCCGCCGCTCGACACGGCGAGCACATGGCCGAAGGCCCGGATCTGCGCGGCGGCCCACAGGATGGAGCTCGGTATCAACACAAGCGCGGCCGCGCGTTCGACGGTTACGCCAAATGCATCCCGGAACAGGTCCGCGAGCGTGGTGATGCGTCGCGAGCGCAGCGGTACGGCAAAGAGCAGCCCCATCAGAAGCAGACACAGTCCATAACCGAACGGCTCTGCATTGCGCAGCGAGATCCCGCTGCTATATGCCACGCCGGCCGAACCCACGACCGTTTCGGCGCCGAACCACGTCGCGAAGATCGAGAATGTGGCGAGGGTGTACCCGAGTGTGCGACCGCCGAGCAGGTAATCGGACTCGGTGCGGATGCGTCGGGATACCCACACGCCAATGCCGAGCTGCATCAGCATATACGCACTGACGGCGAGCAGCGGAGCGCTCAACACGGCGCCGGCATGGCGTTCATGTGACTGTGCCTCTCCGGACTCAGGCTAGACGTAAATCTCCGACCCGCCTTCCAGGAACTCGCGCGACTTGTCGGCCATCCCCTGCTCTGCCTCGGCCTCGAGGGCGGCATCGCGGATGTCCTGGGAGATCCGCATCGAGCAGAACTTCGGACCGCACATCGAGCAGAAGTGCGCAACCTTTGCCCCCTCAGCCGGCAGCGTCTCGTCGTGGTATGCGAGCGCCGTCACCGGGTCGAGGGCAAGGTTGAACTGGTCGCGCCAGCGGAACTCGAAACGCGCCTTCGACAGCGCGTCATCCCGCTGTTGCGCGTGTGGGTGACCCTTCGCGAGGTCGGCGGCGTGCGCCGCAATCTTGTACGTGATCACGCCCGTCTTGACG
>JBBSJG010000364.1:0-2148 GCA_038257485.1 Longimicrobiales bacterium
AGTATTTTTCATAACATGTGACGACGCGATCGGCACCGAACCCTTCGGCAGCGGTGCGCGCGCTCGAGCTCATGCGCTGCCAGAGGTCGGGATCGCGCAGTATCTCGATGGATCGATCAGCGAGTGCATCGATGTCGCCGATCGCGGCGAGGAATCCGTTCTCGCCGTCCGTCACGACCTCGGGGATGCCGCCCGTATCCGTTGCGACAACCGGTACGCCGCATGCCATCGCCTCCAATGCGACCAGGCCGAAGGCTTCCGTTTCACTGAGCAGCAGGAACAGATCCGAGCACGACAGGATCTCAATTACGGAGGTCTGTTTCCCGAGAAACGAAATGCGGCTGAGCACGCCCAGTTCTTCGGCGACCTGCTGCACGCGGGCGCGGTCGGGGCCGTCGCCGACGAGCAGGAGCCTCGCCGGCATGGCTGCCGCAATCTTTGCGAATACGCGCACCACATCCTCGACGCGCTTCACGGACCGGAAGTTCGAGATGTGCGTGATGATCTTCTCGCCGGGCAGCGACAGCCTGGACCGATGACATGGGTGCACGTCGCGCGCGTACTTCGCGAGGTCCACGAAGTTCGGGATGACTTCTATAATGTCCGGCGCGATGTCGAAGTGTTCCACCGTCTCGCGCTTCAGGTAGTCCGAAACGGATGTGATGCCATCCGACTTTCGGATCGAGAACTGTGTCAGGCTGAAGAACGACGGATCCTGTCCGACGAGTGTAATGTCCGTACCGTGCAGCGTCGTGATGATCCGGAACTCGTCACGACCGAGCATCTCGCGCGCGATCCACGCGGACGTTGCGTGCGGTACCGCATAGTGGGCGTGCAACAGGTCAAGGTCGTGCTGCTCCACTACGTTCTGAATCGCAACGCTCAGCGCGAGGTTGTACGGTGGGTGCTCGAACAGCGGATAGTTCGGCACTTCCACTTCGTGGTAGTACACGCGCTCGAGGAACCCGGGCAGCCGGAACGGTTGCGCATACGTGATGAAGTGAACTTCATGACCGCGCGCGGCGAGCTCGATACCAAGCTCCGTCGCAACGACACCCGATCCGCCATATACCGGGTAACAGCTGATTCCGACCTTCACGCCACGCGCCTCCGCCATCCCTCGACCACTCGCCCCGCGAGCTGCGCGACCGGCAACTCGGCATCGAGTGTGTGTATGTCAGATCCAAGCTGTGTCCGGATCCACGTCAGCTGTCGCCGCGCATAGCGCCGGCTCGCGGCCTGCGTCAATGTCACAGCCCCGGCGAGCGGGAGTCCGGTTTCGACGTGCTGCAGCATTTCCGCATAACCCGTCGCATTCATACCCGGATGTTCGCGCCCGTAGCCTCGCGCGACAAGCCCTTGCACCTCGGCCACGAACCCTCGTTCGACCATCTCGTGGACCCGCATATCGATACGGCGATAGAGCGCATCCCGGTCGAGCGCCATAACATGGGTGACCGTCGAAATGGCAGGCTCCAGTGGGGTCGCCCGGTGCCAGTCGGACAGCGGCCGTCCGGTCAGCGTGGCCACCTCGATGAGACGCGCGAGCCGTTGGCGGTCCTGAGGGAGCGGATCGTCGCCCGCGATACGCGCCGCCCAGGTGCGCAGCTCGTCGAGTGAGCGCTCATTCAGGTAGGTACGCAGCAGCTCGCGTTGCGCGGAGTCCATCGGCGGTTCGTTGAAGAGCGGCTGTTGCAGAGCGCGCAGGAAGAACAAGGTACCGCCGGAGATGATCGGGGTGCGTCCGCGGGCGCGGATGTCCTGCAGCCAGTTGCGCGCATCACGCGCGAACTGCCCAGCGCTGTATCGCATGTCGGGGTCAATGACGTCGAGCCCGTGGTGCCGCACGCGCTGCAGTTCCGCAGTCGTCGGCTTGGCGGTGCCGATGTCCATGCCGCGATAGACCTGCCGGGAGTCCATGGAGATGATCTCTCCATCGATCTGTTCGGCGACCGCCAGTGCGAGCGCCGACTTACCGCTGGCGGTCGGGCCGGTGATGACAAGGACAGGTTCAGCCATGGCGGCCGAAACGACGGGCCAGCTCTTCGAGCGAGAGACGAATGACGGTCGGCCTGCCATGCACGTCGTGATACGGCAGGTCGGTGGCGAACAGGCGCTCGAACAACTCCTCCATTTCAACCGCAGTGA
>JBBSJG010000365.1:0-2142 GCA_038257485.1 Longimicrobiales bacterium
CAACAAGGAACGAGTGCGAACCGACGTCGCGAAAGCCGAGCTTCGTGTAGAACCGGATCGCGCGTGGATTTTTTTCCCAGACGCCGAGCCACAGCACGTCGCTGGTTCGGTCCCGTGAAAAGTCGATGATGTGCTGCATCATGCGCTGCGCCAGCCCGTGCCCCTGCCACGGCGTGTCGACGTAGAACCGCTCGATCTCCACCGGATGCGTCGCCGCCACCGCTGGCTCGGCGGAACCCACGCGCAGCAGCGCATAACAGGCGAGTCTCCCGTCGACTTCGCCGAGCAGATACGTGCGTGAGGGGTCGGCAAGTTCCCGCCGCTGTGCGTCTGGAGTAAACGCCGACTGCAGATACATCGCCAGGTCATCCGGATTGTTGTCCGCCGCGAACGTTTCCTCGCACAGCCGACTCGCGAACGCACTAATCTGTTCGGCGTCCGCGATGCTTGCCGCACGAAATGTCACTTCATCGTTCAATCACGACCTCGGCGTATGCGCTCGGCAGCACGAGCGTGTCATCACCCGAGCGATTCTGTGCGGCGAGCAGCGTGAGCAGATCGCGCGTGAACGCGTCCTGTTGCGTTTGGTCGAGTGCGGCATAAGTCTTGTTCATCGGTCCGTGGAACGTGCGGAAGACGTCCAGGAAGTGCAATGGCGACCGACCCGCACCGCGGTTGTGATGCTGGACCGACTCTCTGGGTAGAGCAGCCAGAACCTCTGCCCGGAACACACCAGCATGTATTTGACGACAGCTCCCGCGCTGCGCCATGCGCCCACGACCTCACTCATCATCGCCACGTACAACTGGCCTGCCGCGCTCGACCTCATTCTACGCAGCGTGCGGGCGCAACGTGAGTGGCCGCACGAGGTGCTCATCGCCGACGATGGATCTGACACGCAGACGCGCCAGATCATTGCCTCGCACCAGCGCGATTTTCCAGTCCCGCTCGTTCACGTATGGCACGAAGACACCGGGTTCCGGCTCGCCGCGATTCGCAACAAGGCCATCGCGGCGGCGCGCGGTGACTATGTGATCCAGATCGACGGTGACATCGTGCTGCACCGCAACTTCGTGCGCGCGCACCGGCAGTTCGCCGAGCGGGGCAGCTACGTGCAGGGCAGCCGGTGCATGCTGTCAGCGGAACTGACGTCGCGACTCCTGCAGCAGCAGCGCGCTCGGATTTCGCTGCTGGAACGCGGACTCGGCAATCGCCAGAATGCGTTGCACGTTCCGGCACTGTCGAGACTTGTGGGCGGTCCCACGGACCCGGATCGCCGCACGCGTGGCTGCCACATGGCCTTCTGGCGCGACGATCTGCTGGCAGTAAACGGCTACGACGAAACGTTTGAAGGCTGGGGGCGCGAAGACAGCGAGTTGGCGGCGCGACTCATCAACCGCGGAGTACGACGGCGCAACTTCAAGTTCTCGGCAATCGCGTACCGCTTGTGGCATCGCCAGGCGCCGCGTGATGCGTTCGCACACAATCATGCGCGCTATGTGCGAACGCTCGCTGAGCGTCGTCGCTGGTGCGAGGCAGGCATCATCGTCTCGCACTAGATCACGCTAGATCATTGCGATCACGGCGGCCTCGGCGTTGCGCCGGTAGTGTTCGGCGTACGACACCTTCTGTTCGAGTGCGGTGATGACGGTGCGCGTGAAGTCCACTTTCTCGAATGACTCGGCACTGCCCAGTCCGCCCGGGCTGAACACGTTGATTTCCATCAACTTGTCGCCTACGATGTCGAGTCCGACGAGAAACATGCCATCCATCACGAGCTTCGGCCGGATGAGATCGGCGATGCGCAACGCAATGTCGTCAACCTTTGCCTTGGCCACGCTGCCGCCAGCAGAAATGTTGCTCCGCATGTCACCGCCCGAGCGCACACGGCGAAATGCCGCGTACTTCCCGCTTTCCATCAGCGGCGTGCCGTTCATGAGGAACATGCGGGTATCGCCCTTCTCCGCGGCCGGCAGGTACTCTTGCGCCACGATATAGCCGTCACGGCTTACCGCGTCGATCATCTGGTTGAGGTTGGATGAATCTTCAGGACGCACCAGAAATACGCTCTGGCCGCCTGATCCCTGCAGGGGCTTGAGCACGATCTTTCCACCCGCGTCCTTCGCAAAGGCCTTGATGTCG
>JBBSJG010000366.1:0-2121 GCA_038257485.1 Longimicrobiales bacterium
CGTCCTTGACCATGACGCGCGCGGTCGGCAGCGGCGTGGAGACATACAGATCCTGCGTCGGATTCAGCGCCGGCGCGGTGAGTCGCATGCGCAGCTCGGCTTCCTCGCCGTTCGCCGTGAAGCTGATGCAATCCATCGGGCAGATGTCGACGCAGGCGTCGCACTCGATGCATTTGTCGCGCATGAAAACCGTCTGTACGTCGCAATTCAAACAGCGCTGCGTTTCCTTCATCGCGGTGGCGAGATCGAATCCGAGTTCGACCTCGACCTTCATGCTGTCGAGTTTCTTCGCCGCCTCCGACCACGGCACGATGTAGCGCTCGTCACCCGAGATTGCGTTGTCGAAACTCCACTCGTGGATGCCCATCTTCTGCGAGAGCATCTGTACCGCCGGCGCGGGCCGGTGGTGTGTGTCCTCCCCCGACAGCAGTTTGTCGATCGAAACCGCCGCCTCGTGCCCGTGCGCGACTGCCCAGATGATGTTCTTCGGTCCGAAGGCCGCATCACCGCCGAACAGCACGTGCGGCAGGGACGACTGGTGCGTCGCGACGTCCACCACCGGCATCCCCCACTCGTCGAATTCGATGCCGCATTCGCGCTCAATCCACGGGAACGCATTTTCCTGGCCGACCGCGATCAGTACTTCGTCGCAGGCATGAAACTCGTCCGGTTCTCCAGTCGGCACCAGTCGTCGCCGACCGCGATCGTCGTATTCCGCGCGCACGCGTTCGAAGGTCATGCCCGTGAGTCGCCCGCTGGCGTGCTCGAAGGATTTAGGTACGCGGAAGTCGAGGATCGGGATGCCTTCGTGCATCGCGTCCTCTTTCTCCCACGGGCTCGCCTTCATCTCGTCGAAGCCCGAGCGCACCAGCACCTTGACCTCGGTGCCACCCATGCGCCGCGCGCTGCGGCAGCAGTCCATCGCCGTGTTGCCGCCGCCCAGCACCAGCACGCGGCGTCCGACCTTGGTGATGTGACCGAAGTACACCGACGAAAGCCAATCAAGCCCGACATGGATCTGCGCGGCGGCCTCGGCGCGACCGGGCAAATCAAGATCGCGCCCGCGCGGTGCACCGCTGCCGACGAACACCGCGTCGTAGTTTTCCGCGAGCAGCGCCTGCATCGATTCGATGCGATGACCGCCGATGAATTCGACTCCGAGATCAAGGATGTAGCCGGTCTCCTCGTCGATCACTTCCTCGGGCAGCCGGAAGCGCGGCACCTGCGTGCGCATGAAGCCGCCCGCCTTCGGGTCGGCGTCGAAGATCGTGACCGAATAACCGAGTGGTGCCAGATCTCGCGCGACCGTCAGCGACGCCGGACCGGCACCCACGCAGGCGATGCGCCGACCGTTCTCGCGCCCGGCGGGCTTCGGCATGCGTGCGCTGACATCGCCCTTGTGATCCGCGGCGACGCGCTTCAGGCGACAGATGGCGACCGGTTCGGGTTTGCTCTCGCCGGGGACCGGTCCGTTGTTTTCCTCGACGCGACCGCGGCGACAAGCCGGTTCGCAAGGTCGATCGCAAGTGCGGCCGAGAATCCCCGGGAACACGTTCGACTGCCAGTTCACCATGTAGGCGTCGGCGAAGCGGCCCTGCGCGATCAGCCGGATGTATTCGGGCACCGGCGTGTGCGCGGGACACGCCCACTGGCAGTCGACGACCTTGTGGAAGTAGTCAGGATTGCGGATATCGGTCGGTTGCACTCACGTTCCGTGGTGGGCCCTTGCCTGCCCGCACTGTAACCGGGCGGCGAGCAGGCCGCCACGGCGTGCGCTGCGTCGCATTCCGCCCACGGTCGACCGTGCCGAAAATCGCGATAGCGACACTGCTTGCCGGCGGAAGGCTCAAGGTCCGCAGACGACGGACTGCTTGACCCTCCCAGCGTGCCGCGCGCCATCTTCGTGCAGCATCTAGCACCGTTGCGGGCGATCGCGGCCAGGAGCGCGCATCCCGACGCGAGCCGATATTCCTGTTGCCGCGATCTATTTTCCGGAGAGCTGGTTCCACAGGAACGCGTAGGCGAGTGCCGACATGAAGGCGGCCTGCTTGTTGTCGGCGGCGCCACCGTGGCCACCCTCGATGTTTTCGTAGTAGGTCACGTCGTGGCCCTGCTCGAGCA
>JBBSJG010000367.1:0-2077 GCA_038257485.1 Longimicrobiales bacterium
ACTGGGCCGCCAGCGGGAGTGAAATGAGCGTCGCGATGATCGCGCGCAAGACCGACTGCCGTGCCATTCGTCGCATCGTCATTGGATCTCGCGAAGGGAAAATTCGCCGGTAGATCACCCGCACCTACCCACGGCCCGCGGAACTGTGTCACGGCGGGCCCGCCGCCTAACGCACGCGCTGGTCGCCCGACGCGTCCGCGCGCGCTATGTACTTCCCACACCGCGATTGATTTTCCTATCCTGGCGATGTTCAATCGAACTTGAGTGATGCTTCGTCGTGGAGAGCACAGCTGGCGGCGCTGCGGCCCTCCGCGTGTCGCTTCCGACGACTCGACGATGAGCGGTTCACCGCCTATCAGCAGAATGTTCTCGGGCTCGCGGCCGCCCCAGCGCGACCTACATGGCCTGCACGAACATGATGTGCGCTTTCGGGGTGCCGGGCAGCATCAGCCAGGGCTGTCCCGACAACGGGATCGTACTCAGGCCGGTGGACGCCTGCGTCGCGCCGGGCAGGTACACAACGAAGAGCAGGCGAGACTTGGGCGCCGCGACCTTGACTGCGTCGAAGTCGCCGGCGGGGCCGGTCAGCGAATACAGCGCGCCTGACGCGGGCATCTTGAGCTTGCCGGAAGCGACTTCCGCGAAGCGAACCGTGTCGACCTGCGACGCGCTCACACCCTGTGCACGCAGCCCGCGACCGCGCGCCATGAACGGTTCGAGTGAATCGTGGTAACAGGCGACGTGGAATCGATCGACATCGGCAGGATTGTGCGCGAGACAGGTCATGCCGTTGCTGCCTCGTCGCAGCACCTCGAGCCGCGACGCCGTCCGGTACCCGCGTACGGTGGCACCGCTCCGCATCGCCTCAGGGAGAGGCAAGGTGGCGGCGGCGATCTGTGTGGCCTCTCTCGGCACGACCGGCGACTGTGCCGCCATACTGTTGGACACCGCGAGGGATGCAAACAGCATCGGCACCAGCAGCGAAAGCACGCGGCGTGCGATGAGTGAAGCACGAGACATGCGACCTTCGATGAGTGCAAAGTGAGACATGCGACATCCGGTTGGCGGGAGACGGTGCAGCAGGAGCCTACGGCGACACTCGGCGACCGGAGAAGTACAGCTCGTCCTTTTCGCCACGGACCTCGAACTGCATGCGACCACCCTCCTCACGGAACGTGACCATGAAGTCGGGTCGCATCACCTCGTATACTTCGCCTGCGGCGAAGACTTCGGCGGCCATGTACAATCCGGCCGTGAAGATGTCGGGCGCCACCCGCATCAGCGCAAAGGTTTGCATGTACGTCTCCTCGGGCTCGAACCGCGCCTTGAGTCCGCCGCGCTCGTATGACACGATCAGCGCACCACTCGACGTGTCCGCGGGGTTGGCGGAGGTGAGTGCGTACCGTCCCAGATACTTCGCCGCCTCAGCCTCCGGCAGCAACTCACTGAGCGTCGGCTCGACCGTGTAGTTCATCGTGACTCGCATCCGGTGCCAGTGCATGGCGATGCTGGCTCCTCGCGCCGTCACCGCAGGGAACGAGAACGTGAGCGCCTCTTCGCTCCACGCGGCGCTCGAATCGGCCGTGACCGACACCGTGATGTGACGATCCGCCGGTTCAGGATGCGCCATGTGAAACTGTCGCCACTCAGGGTCGAGCAGCATCGTCCACGACGAGTCCTGCTGCACGACCATCCACAGTCCGTACTTGCCCTTCGGAACCGACACGCCGGAAAGGGTAATCGGATGATCGACCTCGAGTGTCGTGGCCCAGTTGGCACCGGGTGTCCAGATTTCACCCCACTGCACGGCGCGTGTGCCGAACACGATGTCGCGTCCCCGCAGTCTCGGGCGCGAGTACTCGATCGTCACCTTCGTTCCATCGATGACCTGCGAGATGCGCTGCAGTTCGCTCGCACGAATCTGCGCCGCGGCGTCGGACGGATGCAGAACAATCGTGGCGCTCAACAGCAGCGTCGCGGTGGCGTATCGCATCGGTCAGGAACTCCGGGTTCTTGTGGGACAAACAGCTCAGCCGAACTGCGCGTCGATGGCAAGTCGAATGTCCGCGAGCGACCG
>JBBSJG010000368.1:0-2075 GCA_038257485.1 Longimicrobiales bacterium
CCGAGCTCGCGCGTGACTTCGAGCAACCCTGACACAAACCCGAATCCTTCGATCGCTGCCTTCGCGCTCGATGTCTCACCGATCTGAAGAACACCGCCACTCTCGAAATAGTCGACAATGTCATCCAGCTGCGCCTGCACGGAATCACCGCCCCAGGCCTGGAACGTCTCGCCCGCGGCGCGCGCGATCAGTTCGCGTGCGATCTTCTCCGCGCCCACCAGCTCACCCTCGTACTCGAGCTCGAGCTTGCCCGTGATGGATGGCAGCGCTGCGTAGATGTCCGTCGGTCGCGGTACAATCTCGTCTTCACCATTCACGATTGAACGTCGTTCCGCATTCGAGATTGCGTTCTCGAGCATCGTGATCGGCATGCGCTGACTCACACCCGACCTGTGATCGATGCGCTTGTCCGTCCTCGCCAGGAATGCAACACGCTCGATGGTCTCCGCAACAAACTCAGGAACATCGATCGCCACGTTCTCGCCATTCGTCTGACGTGCGGTCCATGACTCCTGGCGGGTGATTTCCATGCCTTCGTGCACGGTCGCCGGGTAGTGCGTCATGATCTCCGCGCCGATGCGGTCTTTCAGCGGCGTAATGATCTTGCCGCGGGCCGTGTAGTCTTCCGGGTTCGCCGTGAAGACAAGCAGCACATCGAGCGGCAGGCGGACCGGATACCCTTTGATCTGTACGTCGCCCTCCTGCATGATGTTGAACAGACCCACCTGAATCTTGCCGGACAGGTCGGGCACTTCGTTGATCGCGAAGATGCCGCGGTTCGCGCGAGGCAACAGACCGTAGTGGATCGTGAGCTCGTCCGACAACTGGTGACCGCCGCGCGCGGCCTTGATCGGATCGAGATCACCGATCACGTCGGCAATCGTTACATCCGGTGTCGCAAGCTTCTCGATGAACCGACTGTCCCGAGACACCCACGTGACCGGCGTCGCATCCCCTTCGTTTTCGATCCGCACCTTCGCGAACTTCGAAATCGGGCGCAGTGGATGGTCATTCACCTCGCTGCCCTCGACAATCGGAATGGCCTCATCGAGGAGCGTAGTGAGCTGTCGCACGATGCGGCTCTTCGCCTGGCCACGCAGGCCGAGCAGGATGAAGTTCTGGCGAGCGAGCAGTGCATTCACGATCTGCGGCACGACCGTGTCGTCGTAGCCGACGATGCCCGGGAACAGCTTTTCGCCCGTGCGCAATTTCTGCACGAGGTTGTCCCGCATCTCGTCCTTGACGGAGCGGATGGCGTGTCCGGATCGCTTCAGATCTCCGAGTGTCCGTGCCCGATCGACTTCACTCACGTGTGTATTCCTTCAAGTGTGTGCGGCACTCAGTCCGCATCGATGACAATACCAACACCACCCGCGACGCGTTCGAGGCGCGGGAGAATCGGCTTTACGACTGTTCGCCTTGCTGACGCCATCGCCTCTGCCACCGTCCTGCAACGGACCAGCGACTGGATCGTGCGGACGGTTGGGAATACCATGGGTAACCTGCCGTCTTCAAACCGTTCCATTGCGGCTACCGGCGTCAGCCACTGTGCGTCACTCATCTCGCGAGGGTCCGCCGTCGCATCGCAGGATGGTGGTGTCGCTGCATAGAAGAACCGCGTGTCGTATCGGCGTGGCTCCACGACGGGTGTGATCCAGTGCGCGGCATACGCCAGCGCATCGAGGTCCGGCTGCATGTCCAGAGTGCGCAATACATCGAGCAGCGTCGCCCGGCCCGTGAGAAGCAGTTCGCGCTGCTCGGCGAGCTCCTGACCGGCCACGCACGTGTGGCAACTCTGACCACGCCGGTCGATTGCGAGCAACACACCAGACTCCTCGAATGTCTCGCGGATCGTTGCCATCCAGTATTCCGGTGGCGGGGTCGACGGCGGATTCGTCAGCATCGCGATCAACTGGGGATCGGCGTCCGACGCGTCTACGCGGCCGCCCGCGAATACGTACGCACCCGGCACGAACCCGCTCGCGCGATGACGCTTGAGCAACAGTAGTTCAATCCCGTCACCGGCGTCCCGCATCAGGACTGCAGTCGCTGCCGGAAGTGTAGGCGACGGGTTC
>JBBSJG010000369.1:0-2058 GCA_038257485.1 Longimicrobiales bacterium
AGCACGACGTCAGCGAATTCCTTGCAGTTATCGAGTATGCCGATGCGCGCCCCGCGAATGCTCGTGAGGCGGGGCGCAAGCTGCTTCGAGCGTGTATCGACGGCGCCGATCGGCACATAGACGGACAGTCCGTCGATCGTCTCTTTGGTATAGGGGGGCATGGTGTGTCTGCGTCTCCGGAAAACAGCCGGCTAGGGTAGCAATGACGTTATAACCATACAAGACCAGTCCGCTATGCTCGATATCCGTCGGTTATACTCCCCCGATTGCGTTCTCCGTCCTCCGGACGTCCGGGATGAAGCTCCACCAGCTTCGATACCTTTGCGAAATCGCCCGTCGCGACCTGAGTTTCTCCGGTGCCGCGGCGGCGCTGCACACCTCGCAGCCGGGCATCAGCAAGCAGATACGGCTCCTCGAGCGCGAACTGGGCGTGGAGCTGTTCGTTCGCAGCGGCAACCGCATCCTGGAGCTCACCGAGCCGGGGAAGCGCATTGTCGACATAGCGAACGTCGTCCTGCGGCAGACCGACAACATAAAGGCGACGGCGCAGGAGTTCCTTGAAGGCGGAACGGGCCAGCTCAGCATTGCCGCGACGTTCACACTCGCGCGCTACGCTCTGCCGGGTGTGTTGCGCCAGTTCGTCACCCGGTATCCGCACGTCGAGTTGAAGCTCATGCATGGCAGCGCCGACGAGGTCTGCAGCCTGGTCATGTCCGGAGAAGCCGACGTTGCGCTCACCACAAGACCGGCGGCGGTCTTTGCGGAACTGCTCATGCTCGAATACGCGGTGCTGCCGCGCGCGCTGCTCGTATCGCGCGAACATGCACTCGCGTCCGTTCAGTCGATCAGCCTGGAGGCGATCTCCGCCTTCCCGCTCGTGACGCTCGACGCGGGCTCGCACGGGCAGGCACGGATGCGAGATCTTTTCCTGTGCCGCGGACTGCAGCCGAACATCGTGCTCTCCGGCGCGAACATCGATGTCGTGAAAGCGTTCATCGAAGCCGGCCTGGGCATCGCGATCCTGCCGCGGCTCGCGTTCGACGCCGCGCGCGATCCAGGGCTGCAGGCGCTCGACGTCGATCATCTGTTCGAGCCGCACCGCGCGAGCATTGCGCTTCGGCGAAACCATTACCTGCGCGGTTACGCATACGACTTCATCCAGCTCGTTGAGCCAAAGATCGACCGGCACGCGTTGGACCGCGCAGGCGCATGAAAACGCTCCGATCACTGGTCAAACAAAACGGCTGGCACAGCAGCTAACCCCGACCGGCTGCCCGTGGAGCAATCACCGCAATGAGCGACTCGATCGCATCCGCATCGAGCTCGTCGAGCCGATCAAGTGACGCGAGCAATATCGCACTGTTTTCTTCGGTGAGCGGCGCATTTTTCAGGCAGTCGCGCAACTTCTCCTCATGCTCACGCGGCGCCATGCTGACACCCCAGGAGCCCCGCGGCCCCCGGCACAGGGCGGTGTGTGTCGTGCCGTCCACGAGGTCCACCTGCACCGCCACGTGCATCGAGTGGAAGTCGCCGGGTATCGATTCGTCCTGAACGAGCTCGATCTTTTTCAGCATCTCGACCATGTCGACGCGAAAACGACGTTCGTCGCTGAAGCTGTCGATTTTCACCGCGCCGTCGAGTAACGCCGCAGCCAGGGTGTACTGAAGGCTGAACTTGCCGTCAAGACCGGTGACCGGCTGGGGGCGATCCACGTATTTCATGACCGGCGCAGTCATGCGCACGCGCAGGATTTCCTTTCGGCCATCGAGCACGCGGTGCAACTCGAGACCGGCCGTGATGCCGTAGTGTGTGCCGTATTGCGATGGGAAGAGCTTGATCGCAAGACCTGGACCCACGACACGGTAGGGTTTGCCATAGTCGAGCAGGCGCTTCGCGTCGAACCGGTCCGCATAGAACGTTTGGATCACGCCTTTGTGGGCTTCCAGGACATCCGGATTGGCGGTGAATCCACGCTGGGCAAGCAGCGCCGCATCCAGTCCGGAGGCGGCGGCATTGCCGCAATGCGTGGCCTTGGTCATCGAACCCACGTTCGCGAGC
>JBBSJG010000370.1:0-2022 GCA_038257485.1 Longimicrobiales bacterium
ACGATATCGTCTTCTTCAATCGGAACGGCCAGCGTCACGCTGCATATTTGGACCAACCCACGCTCTGTATGGTCGGCGATCCGTTCGGGCTGACAGCGAACGCTGCGAGTCCAGGGACGGGTAAATCGATCGCGTGGCCGCGCGGGTGGGGCGGGCGGTAACTCGAGCTGGTCTGGATGACGCGGGAGGGGAACGTCGCATCACTCGGGCTGCCCCCGGGCTGGTATACGTGGCCGCGTATCTCGCCTGACGGCGGTCGCATCGCAATTGGCGTCGATAGAACCGGCCTGAAGGTGATCGACCTGGAGCGGGGGACGGCCACTCCGCTCAAGGGCCGGACCGAGCCGGTCTGGTCCACCGATGACAAGTACGTGTACGCGTCCACCGGTAACCGTCCACAGGGCGGGCTGTCCGTAGAACGCGCCGACGGCAGCCGTGCGCCCGACACGATCCTCGCCCTGAAAACGGGTGATGCGTGGCCTACGTCGATCTCTCCCGATGGGGAGTGGCTCGCGTATTACGGTGTCAGCGTGGACTCCGGGAGCAGCACCCGTGAGATCGATGAAGACATTCGTTTCATCTCTCCACAGACGCGTGAGATCAAACGGCTGCGGCTCCCCGGCGGGCAACGTGGCGCCCGTTTCTCGCCAGATGGGAAGTGGATCGCCTACCAGTCCAGGGAGAGCGGGCGCGAAGAAGTCCATGTGCGTCCATGGCCCGCATTGGACGCAAATTACATGGTGTCGACGGAAGGTGGCTTCGAGCCCGCCTGGTCTCGCGATGGGCGCGAGCTCTTCTACCGGCATCGCGATGCAGTGATGGCTGTGTCGTTCGTGGAAAAGAATGGCGAGATGGAACGCACCGCGCCCCGCCTGTTGTTCCGCGGGCTGATATTTCGCGACCGGTCGGGCGATCAGAGCTATGACGTCGCACAGGACGGCAGGTTCCTGATGCTGCGGCCGGTGGCCGGAACACGCCTCGACATCCAGGTCGCTTTGAACTGGCTGGATGAAATCCGCACGAGATTGGATGGTGCACGATGAGTTTACAGATCGACCGATTGACCGCCGCGCTCGCCGATCGCTATCGCATCGAGCGCGAGCTCGGCATGGGCGGCATGGCCACGGTGTATCTGGCCGAGGACCTGAAGCACAAGCGCCACGTCGCACTCAAAGTACTTAAGCCGGAACTCGCGGCCGTCATAGGCGGTGACCGCTTCGTGCAGGAGATCACCACGACGGCGGCACTGCAGCACCCGCACATCCTGCCGCTGTTCGATTCCGGCGAGGCTGAAGGGTTTCTGTTCTATGTGATGCCGTTCATCGACGGCGAAACGCTGCGCAGCAAGCTGGACCGCGAGACCCAGTTCGGAGTGGATGATGCGATCCGCATTGCATGCGATGTGGCGGACGCGCTCCACTATGCGCATGCGCACGGCGTCATTCATCGCGACATCAAGCCTGAGAACATTCTGCTCGCGAACGGTCGCCCCATGGTGGCGGACTTCGGCATCGCGCTCGCGCTTTCAGCGGCCGCTGGCGGGCGCATGACGGAGACGGGACTCAGTCTCGGCACGCCACACTACATGTCGCCCGAGCAGGCAACAGCTGAGAAGGAGATCTCCGCACGCGCGGACATCTACTCACTCGCGTCCGTACTCTTCGAAATGCTGACAGGCGAGCCGCCGCACATGGGCAACTCGGCGCAGCAGATCATCATGAAGATCATCACCGAGACGCCGCAGGCAGTGACAACGCTGCGCAAGTCGGTGCCGCCGAACGTGGCGGCGGCGGTGGCAAAGGCACTCGAGAAGCTGCCCGCCGATCGGTTCGCAAGTGCGGCGGACTTCGCGGCCGCATTAAACAACCCGTCGTATGGACCCCGCCCGACAGCAGCGGGACTGCTGGCGCTGGGAACACCGCAGCAGGCGAAGCGGGCGCGCGCCGTCATCGGCGTGCTCGCTGTGGCAGTCATCGCATTGGCCGGCATTGCCGGGTCCGTGCTGCTGCGCCCGGTGCCGGC
>JBBSJG010000371.1:0-1980 GCA_038257485.1 Longimicrobiales bacterium
CTGTCCATCGTGACGGGCGCGTCGCTGGCGCCCGTGCGCTTCGACCCAGGCCAGGCGGAGCAGGTGCTCGTGAACCTCGCCGCGAATGCGCGCGACGCGATGCCGAATGGTGGTGAGCTTACGCTCGAAACCAGCAACGTCACCATCGACGCGAGCTACACAGGCGATCATCCGGACATGCCACCCGGGCAGTACGTACGACTCGCCGTGTCGGACACCGGCGAAGGCATGGCGGATGATATTCGCGAGCACGCGTTCGAACCGTTCTTCACCACCAAGGAGATCGGGCGAGGCACCGGACTCGGCCTCGCCATGATTCACGGCGCCGTGCTGCAGAACGGCGGTCGGGTGGAGGTGTACTCGGAGCCACAGCTTGGCACGAGCTTCAAGATCTTCCTGCCCGCCGTCGCCAACGAGGAGAGCACCGGGATCGGAACGCATGCCTTGTCGCCTCCGCGGGGAACGGAGACGATTCTGCTCGTGGAGGACGACGACACCTTGCGAGCGCTCGCGCGAAGGCTGTTGCTCCGCCAGGACTACACCGTATACGATTTCTCCAACGGCCCCGCCGCCCTGCACTGGCTGCGCGGCACCCGCCTTCCGATCCACCTGCTGTTCACTGACGTCATCATGCCGGAGATGAACGGCAAGGTGTTGGGCGAACAGGTGGTTGCGATTCGTCCGGAGATCCGCGTGCTGTTTGCGTCTGGTTATACCGCAAACGTCATCGAGCATCACGGTGTGCTCAATCCCGACGTCGAGTTTCTTGCCAAGCCCTACTCTATCTCCGCGCTGGCGCAGAAAGTGCGCGACGTGCTCGACCGGCCGGTCAGTCCCTCGGCTGATCGGTGAGACGATAGACGGTGATCGCTGTCTCGTCGAACAGTCGCTGCATGCCGCCGGGCGGCAGCACATGCGTTGCCGCGTGTTCCACCGCGAGCACGCGCGAGAACCGGCTTTCCAGCCATCCTTCGATTACGCGATCGAGCATGCGCGATTCATAGGGAGGGTCCACGAACGCGATGTCGTAGCTGCCCTCGCGCAGCACGGCTGCAAACGGCAGTGCGTCCTTCTTGAAGATACGGCTTTTATCGCGATAGCCGAGCGCCGCGACATTCGCCTTGAGCGCATGAAGGCTCGAGGGACGCGTCTCCACGAAGTCACAGCGACGTGCGCCGCGCGACATCGCCTCGAGGCCCAGCGCGCCCGTGCCCGCGAAGAGATCGAGCACGGATGCCTTTTGCAGGTCGGGCTTCAGCCAGTCGAGCAACGCCGCGCGCACATGTTCCGCAGTGGGCCGCACCCGAAAATCGTTGGGCGACGTGAGATGACGCCCTTTGTGCTTTCCTCCGACTATGCGCATGCAGACTGATACCGACGGCGGGGCCTCCCCGTCAAGCGGGTGCGCAATACACCCGCTGACCCGCAGTTCACGGCTGGTCCCTTTGTCCGTCCCAACGAAGGACTCAACGCCGACGGTCGTCTGCCCGACGCCACGGAGTTCGAAAGATCCGTCGTCGGTGCTTGGTGCGCCACGGCAACGTGTTGTGCCTCGATCCTTCCGGCTGGGAGTACGCATCGAGTAGCGAGCGATGCGCATTGTCGCTCATCGCCGCAGGCCCGTCCCAAACTTCGCGACACCCGGAATGCTGATCGGCAGCTGACCGCTGATCGGTGAACGGCCAAGCAAGGCGCGCGCGGCCGCACGCTGCGACATCGTCCACGGACTCCACGCGATCAGATGCGCGTCGGTGGCCGGCAAGCCCTGGGCGAGATACGGGTTCAGGAACGACACGAGCACAACCTTCGTCCCGGCCGCGCGCAATCCCTCGATCAGCTCCGGAAGACCGCGCGTAGGCTTCATGCTCGCGGTGTTGGTGCTCGCACCGATGTAGCTCGACACGACCACCATGTCGGCGCCGCGTGCGATGTCGAGCGCGTTCTGCACCGACGCGGGCAGCAGCACCGGTTCCGGGTTCA
>JBBSJG010000372.1:0-1977 GCA_038257485.1 Longimicrobiales bacterium
AAGGGCGTTCCGCATGGTGCGGTGTTCAGTCGGCGCTGAGCGTGTCGCTGACGCACATACGTCCATGCAGGGGCGCTACGGCAGCTGGCCGTTGAGCTCCTGATACACCTTGCGGACAGCGATCGGCCCCTGCTGCTCGGCCAGAAACCACGTCGTGTATTCACCCCAGTTCGCCTGCTTCACGGCATCGTCTACCGAGAGCCCGTCGGCGTGCAGTCGCGTGACCTCCGCGATCACTGCGCGCAGCGCGTCGCGATACGCCACGAGTTCTTCGCGCGAGACGGCTGGTGTCTCGATGAAGCCATGACCGGGGATGTAGTGCGTCATATTCATGGCGAGCGCGCGCTCGAGCATGGCGAGCCACTCGCTGGGATACGCGGAACGCATCGCGGGAAACACCCGGTTGAGATACGCTTCGCTCATGAAGAGGATGCCGGCGTCCTCCACGTGCACCATGAGGTCGCCGCCCGTGTGCGCACGCCCGAGAAATTGCACGTCTACCATGCGGCCGCCAACGTCGATACGCTCGCGGTCACCGGCCATGGCCACCGGAGGAACAATGACACGTCGCGATGCAGGCGCAGCTGCCGAGTCACGCAATAGCTGCTCGCGCGACGTTGCATGCACCACGTAGGTGATGTTCGCAGGCAGTTCGCTGTTGCCCGCCGTATGGTCGCCGTGATCCGATCCCATCACATACCACTTGACGGGCAGCGGCGTGAGTTCTCGAATGCGTTCAAGCATCGTGCGTGTCGCGGCCGTGCTTCCCTGACCGTCGGCGATGAGCACGCCGTCGCGTCCGATCACCACGAGACTCACGGTGGTGAACCCCGGTGCGCGGATCTCCTCGTAGCCGTACACACCCGGCGCCAGCGGCACGAAGCGCGGAAACGCCGTCAGCGGCACACCACGTTCGGCGGGATCGGCGGTTCGCGGCTGCGCAGCGAGTGGGGCGACCGCACAGAGCAGCGCGCTCAGCACCAGGAAGGTTCGGATCATTATTCGCCCAGCGGTTTGCCTTCGTGATCGGAGACCAGCACCCAGACCGTGCGCGTTCGTTTGGAGAAGAACAGCCGCACCGTTACATCACGCGGCGACTGCTTGAAGGCAAAGTGAAACGTGAACGACGTGTCGAGCATCTCGCGGATCACACCTTCCTTGAAGCGCCCGTAAAAATCCTGCACGCGCGTGCAGGGCGCGACCTCGGTGAAGAACTGCTTGCCGATCGCGTCTTCAGGGGCGAGTGAGGCAAGGCGCGACTCGACAGCATTGTACTTGAGAATACGGCCAGTTCGGTCGAGCTGGATGACGCCATACGGCAAGCCGTCCAGCTCGCCCGGCGACATGGAGTCCACCACTTCAAGTACCGCGTCGACTTCCGGGTTGGCCTGCGCGCGGCCGCGTATGTCCGTCATGCGCGAATAATACCACGCGTCATTGCACCAGATACGCCGCGACGTCGGACATCTCGCCGCAATTCCCGGATCGTACTTCCGCCTGGAGATCGAGCAGCTGCCGGGCGTAGTTCGAGGAGCCGGTCTCGCCGCTCTCGTGAAAACTATTCTGGATCTGATACTGGTAATGCGCGGCATCGTCCTGATGCCGTTCGCGCTTTTCTGCCTTCTCTGTGGCGGGAACGTCTTTCCCCGCGAAGTCGGTCGCATAGAGCTTGTTGCTGCTCTTCACACCCTCCATGAAGTAGCGGCGGACCAGCTCCTTGGCCCGCTGACCCATCAGCACATTCGGCATTGGCGCTCCTCGGTTCGGGCGTCGTGCTGCGTCGAGCACGCGCCCCCGTATTTCGGTATATATTCGGGTACCGTACTTCTCGAATCCATTCATGCCCCACCCTGCTCCACCGGCCTACGCCGAACTGCACTGCCATTCGGCCTTTTCGCTGCTCGACGGCGCCTCGTTGCCCGAGGCGCTGGTCGAGCGTGCCCACACGATCGGCTACCCGGCGCTCGCCCTCACCGA
>JBBSJG010000373.1:0-1969 GCA_038257485.1 Longimicrobiales bacterium
GATTCCGATGACTGGGATCGCGTCGGGTTCTGCGGCGTAGGCATCGACTACGGGCATCTCGGTGCGGCACGGGCCGCACCAGGATGCCCACAGGTTGATCAACGGCACCTCACTGCCGAGAACGTCGGCGAGATCGGCATCGCTGTCGCTGTCGCTGCCGATGCAGCGCGCTATCACTCCCGCCAGCGGACCGCCTTCGCGCGGTACCGGCGGCGGACACAGCGGTAGCGCTGTTGCTCGTGCCGCGTCACCTGGTGGGCGGGACCGTGCGGGTTCGGATACGACCGGCGCGGCATTGTCGGCGATGGCCTCTGACGGGCCGCGCTCGATGCCACCGGATCGTGGCCACAGTGCCGCGATCATTGCGACCATAAGCACGAGCATCACCACCGTTCCGCTGCCTCTCATCGCTTCGACTGTCCGCACCGCGGGCACCGCGCACGAGGCGAACACATGTCGCCGGTCATAGCAGTGTCGACCAATACGACCAGAAGCGCTGTGCGATAAGAGCAATCACCGTCAGGTACCACACGGTCAGTGGAATCGAGTGATTGCGCATCAACACTCCCACCCACTGCCGCCGGCCCGCACTCGGAGCCCCGCGGTCGAGGTTGCGCAGCGTGACGTACCAGAAGATCGGTACGGTGACCGCCCACACCGCCATGCAGTACGGGCACAGGGCGCCGATGTCGTACAGGCTCTGCGCGATCAGCCAGTGCACGAAGACTGCGGCAGCAGTGACACCGACCTGCATCGCACCCCAGAACCACTGTGCGAACACCGCACCGGCGAGAAGGCCGGCACCCACTGCCGCCACGACGGCGAAGCCTGCGATCCCGAGAAGGGAATTGGGAAATCCGAACGCAGACGCCTGCGGGGTGTCCATCACCGATCCGCAGTTGAGCACCGGGTTGATGCTGCAGGTCGGGGCGTAGGCGGGATCGAGCGCCAGAGCGAACTTCTCCACTGTGAGCACGAACGCGGCGGTCAGTCCGATCAGGCCGCCCACCAACAGCAGCCAGGGCAGGCTTCGAGCGAACGGTCCGCTGCGTCGGGTGAGAGCGGCTGCGGGGTCAGCCGAGTGCAGCGTCGAGGGCATCGGCGAGGTCTCCGTAGGTGGTGGGTTCGATCTTGGTGCCGTTGAGGAAGAACGTCGGGGTGCCCTGCACGCCGAGCGCGATCCCGTCCGCGACGTCGGCCTCGATGCGCGCGAGCGTCGCAGGGTCGGTGTAGGCGGCATCGAAGGCGCTCATGTCGAGCCCTTGCTCGACGGCGAAGCTGCGGAACAACTCGTCCTGCGGAACCTGCTGTTCGCCCCACTGCGCCTGCGTTTCGTACATGCGTTGATACATGGCCTCGAATCCGCCCTGCTGGGCCGCGGCTTCGACTGCGCGTGCGGCTCGTTCGGCATTGAAGTGGGAGGCGATGGGAAAGTAGCGGGCCACGAAGCTCACCCGGTCGCCGTACTCTTCACGCAATTGCTCGATCGCCGGGTAGGCCGATCGGCAGGCCTCGCACTCGAAGTCGAGGAACTCCACGAACGTGACCCGGCCGTCGGGCACCGAGTTCAACCGATGACTGTTCTCGCGCACCGCAATCGAGGCAGGGTCGGTCGCGGCCTGCTCGGCGGCGGCAGCATCGGGGGACCCCGATCGATCCACCATCAGAAATACAGCCAACGCGGCGGCGAACACGATCACCAGGGACAAGGAAATCTTCAACGCTCGGCTCATACAACTACCTTCTCGATTCGTTCGGACTGATCAATGGGCCCGATATGGGCGTTTCGACTCGTTATGACACTAACAATCGTACGAACGTTGACCAAAGCCCTTCCCTAACGATCGCATGATTGTTAGATTGTGACCATGGCCTTGGAACCTCTGGACTCGTGCGATCTGTTGTGTATGGACCTCCCTCACGCCGAGAGGGTTCGCGCTACTCTGCCCGCGCTCGGCGATATCGAACC
>JBBSJG010000374.1:0-1963 GCA_038257485.1 Longimicrobiales bacterium
CCGGATGCAGCCCGAGGCAACCACCGTGAACGAGGATTTCATCCTGCTCGCACACGACATGGTCACGCCGGCCCAGTGCGCCTCGATCATCGAGCGCTTCAAGGCCAGCAGCGGCGTGGTTCCGGGTCGCGTGGGGGGCGGTCTCATGCCCGATCTCAAGGACTCCCGCGACCTGTCGATCACGGGCGAGGCTGCCTGGCGTGATGTCGAGTCGATATTCAATGCGGCGCTGATGCGGGCCCTGCTGCAGTACGTGCGCAGGTATCCGTTCTGCCTCATCGCCCCGTTGATGCTGCAGACGCCCCACGGAGGCAATCGATTGACCGCCGACAGCGTTGCGGCCATGGACGACGCGGCGCTCGGTCCGATCCTGCAGTACGTTTTCAGGCCCGGTACCGTCAACATCCAGCACTACCTCGCGGACCGCGGCGGGTACCCGTACTGGCACTGCGAGTTGTATCCGCGGCATGCCGACGCAGACACCCTGCACCGCTGGCTGTTGTGGACGATTTACTTGAACGACAACTTTGCCGATGGCGAGACCGAGTTCCTCTACCAGCAGCGCAAGATCGTGCCCAGGACCGGCAGCCTGGTGATCGCGCCGACCGCATTCACCCACACGCATCGCGGCAATCGGCCGCGTGGCGGGGACAAGTACATCGCCACGAGCTGGATCCTGTTTCAGCGCGCCGAGCAACTTTTCCCTGCGTCACCCGGCTGAGCTGTTTTTCGCAAACCTGGCGGGGGCGCGCATGGAGTCGTCGCGCATTCGCTTAGACTGGGCGCATTCCGCGGAGATACCGACCATGCTCGAAGTGTTTGGAGTGGACATCAGCGGCTGGTTCATCCTCGCATGGTTCGTCTACCTGGTCGCAATGACCGTCTGGATTATCCTGCAGAAGCGCGAGCCGGCCGCCACGCTCGCATGGATCATGGCGCTGGCGGCACTGCCCGTGATCGGCTTCGTCATCTTCTATGTGTTCGGTCCGCGTCGCATCAAGCGTCAGCGCCTGCGTCGCGGAGGAAGCAACAAGCAGTGGGAGCAGAGCGTCGGCAAGCACGAGGCGCTGGCGGCTTCCGATGCGCCGCACGAACTGCTCGTGCAGCACACGCAGATGGTCGAGATGGCCTGCCAGATGCCGCTCACCACAGCTTCAGCGGTTGAACTGCTGGTGGATGGCACGGTCACCTACGACGCGCTGTGTGAGGCCATCGCCGCAGCCAAGCACCACGTACACCTTGAGTACTACATCTTCGGCGACGACGAAACCGGCACGCGAATCCGCGACGCGCTGGTCGAACGCGCAAAGGCCGGCGTGGAAGTGCGCCTGCTGATCGATGGCGCGGGTTCGTTCCACACCGAGAAGAGCTTCATGAAGCCGCTGGAGGATGCCGGCGGTGAACTGGCGATTTTCCACCACATCTACGGCATCGCAGGTTTCCGGCCGCACTTCAACTTTCGCAGCCATCGAAAGATAATGATTGTGGACGGCACGGTTGCATTTACCGGGGGCATCAACATCACGGACGATGAGAACCCGAAGGTCAAGCCGGCGGATTACTTCCACGACCTGCACCTGCGCATGGAAGGCGGAGTCGCCAATCACCTGCAGCGCGTGTTCCTCGAGGACTGGCATTACGCGACCGAAAAGATGCCGGACGCGTCGAAATACGTGCGCGTGCATCCACCGGGCGAGTTCGCCCTGCAGGTGCTCGCGTCGGGCCCGGATTGCCACTGGGAACCCACGCATCGCGCGTTCGTCAATGCCATCCACTCCGCGCGCGAGCGCGTCTGGCTGATGACGCCGTACTTCGTGCCGTCCGAAGCGGCGTTGATGGCGTTGACCTCCGCCGCGATGCGCGGCGTCGACGTGCGCGTGCTGGTGCCGGACAAGAACGATTCCATCGTGGTGAAGCTTGCGGCGCGGTCGTTCTACGACTCGGTGATCGAGGCCGGCGTGCG
>JBBSJG010000375.1:0-1954 GCA_038257485.1 Longimicrobiales bacterium
ACAACCTGGGCGCAACACTGCAGCTTTCGGGTGCCACGTTCTTCCAGGTCGCGCAGGCGAAGGCAATGCGCGGTGCGACCGACGCGCGGATCTCGGCGGCCGGTTATCAGCTGGCGGCGGACGTGACCCGTCAGTATCTGGCGGCGAAGCGTGCGACGGACGAAGTGGCGCTGCGCGAGCAGCAGCTGCAGACGGCGAACGAAGCATTGAAGCTGGCGCAGGCGAGAGTGGAAGCGGGGGACAAGCCGCGACTCGATGCGGCGCAGGCGGAGGTCGCGAGTGGTCGTGCGGAGGTCGATCTGGTGCAGGCGAGGAATGCGGCGCGGTCGCACCGCCGCGCGCTCCTCCAGCTGGTGGGCGTCGAGATCGAGCGTGACGTCGATCTGACGACGGCACTCGTGGTCTTCGAACCCACGTGGACGATTGAAGAGCTGACTGCACTCGCCATGGCGTCGCACCCGCAGTTGCTCGCGGCGAGGGCATCGGAGCGGGCGGGGAAGGCGAGTGCACGCGCGGCCGGGATGTCGTACCTGCCGTCGGTCTCGTTTTCGGGCGGCACGTATGGCTACACCCGCGCGACGGCGGACGAGAACCAGCTGATCGCGAACGCAGAACAGAATGTGCTGGGTGCGCGCTCGGACTGCGAGGCGCAGAATGCATTGAGTGCGCGGCTGACATCGCCGCTGCCGGGATATCCCAGGGAATGCGCGCAGATTGTATTCACGCCGGCGGATCGCGAGGCCGCCGTCGCATCCAACAAGCTGTTTCCGTTCAACTTCACGAAGACGCCGGCGAGCTTCAGCATGAACGTCTCTTTGCCGCTGTTCAATGGTTTCTCACGCGAGACACAGTCGCAGCAGGCGAAGGCGCAGGCGCAGGACGCGTCGTATGCGGCGAGGGCGGAAGAACTGAACCGCCGCGCACTCGTCGCAAATTCATTCGACGCCCTGCAGACGGCGTATCGCACGGTTGCGCTCGAGGAGCGCAATGCGGAAGTCGGTTCGGAACAGTTGCGTCTGGCGCAGGGCCGGTATGCGGCGGGTGCGGGCAATATCTATGAACTCATGCAGGCGCAGACACTGAAGGCACAGGCGGACCAGGCGAGACTCGTGGCGCTGTATGCGTTTCATGAGAACCTGTCTGCACTCGAGAACGCTGTTGGGACTGCCTTGCGGCGGTAGGGGTGAGGGAATGAACGACGGCCAGGGGAATACATGGATAAGGTAAGGACGGACAAGAGGGCGAATCGGACGCCGCTGTATACCGGGCTGGGTGTGGTGGCGGTGGTTCTGATTTCTGCATACGTGTGGCGGCTGAAGCCTGCACTGCCGACCGTGGACGCGAGTACGCTGTGGCCGGATACCGTGAAGAGGGGCGCGTTCGTGCGGGAGGTCAAGGGCCCCGGTACGCTCGTCCCTGAACAGATACGGATCATCCCGGCAATGACATCCGGTCGCGTGGAAGAGGTATATATCCGCCCGGGCCAGAATGTACAGGCGGGAACGCTCCTGATGCGCATGGCCAATCCCGATGTCGAGATGAAACTGCTGGATGCGCAGCGCTATCTGAGTGAAGCGCAGAGTCAGCTGATCACCCTGCGTGCCAGTCTGCAGGGCCAGATTCTGCAGCAGAAGTCAGCGGTCGCGAGTGCGCAGACAGCATACAACGATGCGATCCGGCAGGCGAAGGTGAACGAGGACCTGGCGGCAAAGCAGTTGATTGCGCGCAATGACGTCGCGCGGTCGAAGGATGTGGCGGACGAGGCGGGTCAGCGGCTGGATGCGGCGAAGGAACAGCTTGCACTCGCGCAGAGCACGGTGCAGGAGCAGCTGAGCTCGCAGGCCGCGCAGGTGTCGCGACTGCAGGAGGCGGTGAACTTCCAGCGCACGAACCTCGAGTCGATGAATGTGCGCGCTGTTGCACCGGGCGTGCTGCAGGGTCTCGATCTGCAGAT
>JBBSJG010000376.1:0-1946 GCA_038257485.1 Longimicrobiales bacterium
ACTGGCGACGGCGGACCCCTCACCCGACCGGATCGCTTCGACCGCATTGCGCAGCAGATTCCGGACGGCCCGCTGCAGTGCGTCGTAATGAGCGTGCAGAAGGGGCAGCTCCGGCGGGCTCACGATGCTCGTGGCGATATCCGCGGGCACGTCCGACGCCATCAGCCCGGCCACCAGTTCCCGCATATCGATATCGCTCCTTGCACCCGCCGACGGGCGGCCGAGGACCGCGAACTGTCTCGCCAGCTCGTCCAGCCTGGCAGTCTCCTCCGCTATCACATCCATGGGCTCACGCAACTGCTCACTGTCGGGCACCGCGCGCGCGAGCCGGTGCACTGCGAGACGCAACGGTGTGAGTGGATTCTTCATCTCGTGCGCGATGCGCCTCGCCATCTCACCCCATGCACGCACACGCTCCGTTTCCAGTGCGCGCGTCTGCGCGGCCGCGATCTGCGTCGCCGCACTGCGCATCGAGTCCCGCAGCTGCTGCACCTCCGCGACCTGCGTCTTTCCGGGATCCCGCTCGGGCAGCGGCTCGCCCCGCCCCATCATCACGGCCCACCCCGCCAGCTCTTCGATCGGACGCGCGAGCTCGCGCGCAATGCGACGGCTGATCCAGAGCGACATCGCAACCATCAGTAGTGCCAGGGCGAGGACCGCCCAGGGCAGAGCACGGGCTGCCCGCTGACCAAGGAACGACCACCGCCTCGCCTGTGTGAGCGAGCTGGAGAGGTCGCGCTGATGGGAATCGACAGCTCCCGCCAGCACGGAGTCGGTGGACGCCGAACGCGCGGCCGCGTCGAACAGTGCACGACCTGACTCTGCCACGTGGTCCCACGGACCGAGCGTACCGACCAACTCGACCGATCGCGATGCAATGATGACCGCTGCGAGCAGGATGAGGAGTGTGGGAACGAGCAGAAGTGTGAGCAGCCACCCGAAGAGTCGGCGCTCCAACGTGGGCGGCCGCGGAACGCCGCTTTCGCGGGGTGGGTGGCGTCGCATGAAGCTGGACCTTTTGGGAGATGCGGCTGTATCGTCGTGAAGCTACACCTTCGTCATGGGTAACCTCAAGATCGGCGGCCCGCCGCGTTTGTGCCGGGCCTCGGAAGGAGGAGACGATGATCGTTCCGAATGTCCGTTCATCCTTCGGCAGACCCGAAGCAGCCTATCTCATCTGGCTGCTATCGCGCGGCAACGAGCAGGGCCGTGTCGCGTGGGAGGATCGCCTGCGCGAGGATGGATTCGACGGGGTGCTCGACGACCCCCGCACGTTCAATGCACTCATGTCAGGCCGCCACCTCAGCAGTGCGCCGCCGCAACTGGTGTTCTATCTGCTCGTTCGCCATGCCCTGCTCGAGGACGGGATCACCGACCGCTCCCTCGCCGACTACCTCGCCGCCCTGATCGCGACATTCGGACGCGAAGGCCGCGCATACCAGATTCAGGACGAAGCCGTCGAATACCGGTACCTGACCGACATCGTTGCCGAGGGCGACCGATCATCCGGACGCCGGGCATTCATGCTGCGTGCACACCTGGGCGAGTTCGCCCTCTGGATCAGTGGCCTCTTTCCCGACCACATCGCCGCCCGCGAACAGCGGCGTGGAGCGCCCGGCCTCGACTACTTCGAGCAGCTCGGTTCGACAGGCTTCCGCATGGCCGCCCGCTACGACGATGCGGAGGAGATCGGTCTCGCGGAACTCTACCGCAATTGTGCCGACTACTTCCCTGCGCTGCGTATCGCACTCAATCGTGTGGCCGACCGGCATCTCTTTCCGGCCACCGGCGATCGCATCGATCGCCTGCTCAGACAGGTGGCGGACCAGTTCCGCGAGCGGGTGCAGTGACGGGCGCCGCAGCGGTCCCGCAGTCTGCACAGAAGCGCCAACCCGGTTGAACAACCGACCCGCACGCGCATTTTTTCCGGAGCGTTCGGCCGCATG
>JBBSJG010000377.1:0-1941 GCA_038257485.1 Longimicrobiales bacterium
ACAGGCACAGGCACAGGCACAGGCACAGGCACAGGATGTGCGAACGACAATGCCGACTCGAAGGCTGTCCGCGAGCGCTGCAATGACTTCGAGTCGCGGCGCGCGGCCACATGAGCTGAGCGATCCCGTTGAGCTCGCCTGAGAATGCTTGATGGTGCCGCCCTGCTCGCCTGCATCTCCTACCCCGCCCTGCTCGCCTGCATCCCTACCGCAGGACCTCGACCAGTCCGCAGAAGTGCTCGGGATCGCGGCCCGCGCCGATCAATTACAGCTGGACCGGGATCCCGATCTGAGTTGTCCGGGATTCGGACTCATCGGGATGGTGTGCGCGAAGTCCGTCATCAAATGGTTCGGCGTCGCCGAATTTCGAGACAACTCGCTTGACGTAGTTTCGTGTGCCTTCGTCAGCGAATCATCGCGTCCGTCTTCATAGGCGCGCGACGTCTCACAGGATCGCGTCTCGCGGATCTTTCGAGCGCATCCTCGTTTCGCGCGATGGAGACCAGAGAACGTGCGGCACAGCGCGAATCAGAGCGTCGAAAATGTCCGTGCTAAATGTCGAACATGATCATGAATGCACCTGTCGAGATCGGTGGTGGCGAGGGTGGTCGCGGTGCGGCGGGCGGTGCCGGCGCGGGCGCGCTTGGCTTCGTGAGCGGCAACGAACGGCTCGTGCTGCTACACAGCAGGCTCAAGCGCATCGCGAAGGCGCGCGCACACCTCGACGCGCAGGAGGCCGAGGCACTCCGCGAGGCGCAGCAGCTCCAGCTGTGGAAGCAGTTCGGTCACGTGAGCCTCGTCGACTACATGGTGCAAGAGCTTGGTTACTCGTCGTTCCGCGTTGCCGAGGATCGGCTGCGGCTCGCCAACGCACTGCCTGAGCTGCCCAAGCTCACCGAGGCGCTGAAGAGCGGCGAGATCAATGTCTCGCAGGCGCGGGAGATCGCGCGCGTTGCAACGGCGGAGACCGAGGAGAAGTGGATCGAGAAGGCGCTCGACTTGAACGTTCGCGAGACCGAGCAGGCCGTTGCCGGTCATTGCAAGGGCGACCTGCCGGAGGATCCCGTGGATCCGCGGCTCGTCCGCAAGACCCTGTGGCTCAGCGTGCGGCCCGAGACCGAGGTCCTGTTCCGCGAGGTTCGCAAACAGCTCGACCAGGAGCGCGGCGAGAAGCTCGACGAGGATGCCGTGCTCGACGCGCTCTGCCGCACATACCTGCACCGGACGGAGCGTCGCGATGGGAAGCGAACGGATCACGCCACCCACGTGGGCGCGAACGCGGGTCAGAGCTCCGATCCCGATCGTGATCACGACCAGGACCGCGCGTCGTCGTCGGGTGATCAGGACCAGGAGCAGTCTTCGAGCTCCACCCAAGTCGTGGGTGCGAATGCGGGTCAGGATTCCGATCGCGATCGTGATCCCGACCAGGACCGTGGTGATCAGGACCAGGAGCGGCCGTCGAGCTCCACCCACGTGGGAGCGAATGCGGGTCAGAATTCCGAACACGACTGCGACCAGGATCGTGCGTCGTCATCGGCGGATCAGGACCAGCATCGGTCGTCGAGCTCCATCCGCGTGGGTGCGACGGATCAGGATTCCGACGACGCTCGAGAGCACATGGCGTCGTATTCCGGATGCGCGCCTTACAGGATTGCGGTGACGGTGTGCAGCGATTGCAAGCGGGGCTGGCAGCACGGCGGCGGCGCGGTCGAAGAGATGACGCCGCCGGCGGTCGAGGCTGCCATGTGTGATGGCCAGTGGATCGGCGACATCAACTCCAGGTTGGTCGAGCGCGCGCGACAGGACATCTCGCCTGCAACGCGTCGCAAGGTGCTGCATCGCGATCAGGGACGCTGTCGCGTGCCGGGCTGTCACGCGCACCGCAACCTCGACATCCACCACATCCTGCATGTCGTCAACGGGGGAACGAACGAGCTGTTG
>JBBSJG010000378.1:0-1928 GCA_038257485.1 Longimicrobiales bacterium
CGCATCATCAGCTCGATCGTGCGCGGCAGCCCCCGCGCGCGCACACGCAGGTTGAGATGATGGTCGACCGGCCGATCGAACTGAGGCCGATACTTCGCAATCTCGGTCACGATATCGTTGTGCGTACGCAACGTATCATGTATGCGACGGCGGTCGCCCGATTCCGCTGCACTCTCGATGCCCACGGTCACGCGCATCAGGGTATCGACTTGCTGCAGAAAGTTTCCGCTCGCATGATCGATCGCGCGCACGCGGTTCTCCATCACAGCCTCGCCTGCACGCCCGAACATTACTTCGATGATGTAGCGCTCCGCTGGCGCGAGCACGACACTCTCGACCCACTCTTCGCGCTCGAACCGACTGACATCCGAGCCGATCAGTTTAATGCGCGCGCCGCCGAATGAGACGTTGAATGTGCGCGTGTTGGACGCGTTCGTGAGGAACATCCGGACGACGTCGCGTGCGGTCACCTGCATGCGATAGTCCGGTGCGCCGTTCACCAGCATCACATTGCCGAAGCGGCCCATCAATGCGTCCGTCGCAGCCTCGCGACCGTACGGCACCAGTCCGCCGTCGCCGATGAGCATGTCATCGAGAATGAGCGACGCCTCGCGATCGACCGCGTTGTACGCACCCGGCGTGTTCGGATCCACCAGCATGCTGCCATACAGCCCGAGATCCTGTTGGATGTCCTCGCGATGATGCGGGTGGTACCAGTAGACGCCGGCATCGCGGAAATGCACGACGTAGCGGAATGTGCCGCCCGGCTCTACCGCGTCCTGCGTGACGTGCGGCACGCCGTCGAAGCGGTTGTCGAGCCGCACGCCGTGCCAGTGCACTGCGGTCGGCAGGTCGAGATCGTTGCGGAAGTTCACGACGATCGTCGCATTCTCCGCGACGCGCAGCAGCGGACCCGGGTGCTGACCGTTGAAGCCGTACATGACGACCGGTTTGCCCGCGATCGTGCGTCGCACGAGTGATGCAGTCAGCTGGATCGAGTCGCCGTCCTCCAGTCGCATCACCTCGCTCGGCTTCGCCGCGTCGATCTGCGTGCGACCCGACGTGTCCGGCAGGAACGGCGTGACACTCGGCCGCAGCGACATCATGCCGGGTGGCATGAAGAGCGTGCTGTCGTGCGGCGGCACGATCCAGCCGTCGGCCCCTGGCTGCCCTGCATGCGCTGCGTGCGCGGCGGCTCCGGAATCCGCGGGTGACGCGGCCCCCATCAGCAACACCGGGTCGTCCATCGGCATCATGCGCATGCTCGGCGATCCGCCCCGCAGGATCAACCGCCCCGTTCGCTCCGTCACCGTCGTGTCCGTTTCCGCGGAAACGAATACCATGAATTTGTCGAATGCGACGCGGCCCGCCGCCGGTCGTACATCGGTCAGCGTGCCGAGCCGGACCCACGGCCGAAGCAGCGGCGTGGTCGCCCACGCGACAAACCCCTGCGCGCCGACCGACGCCGGCGACGGCAGGCCATGCGCGGCCACCGTAACGTCATAGAGGTGCGTTCCATCCACATCCACCGCTACGCCATAGGGACTGCGCGCGGGCATCATGCGCGCGGTCCCGCTCGCCGCCAGGTGGTCGGGCGCGGGCGTGAGCGTGATGGAGTAGAGGTCGGGGTCGGGGGACGCCGGGCGGGAGGGCGAGGGCGAGGGCGAGGGCGACGGCGAGGGCGACGGTGTGGGTCCGCCGGCGGTGCGGGGTGAACACGCGGCAAGGGTGAGTAGCAGGGCGAGCGCTCGGCGCTTCAGGGCATATCGTTTGGTCACGCCGCGGAAGGTGATGCGATGATAGCGGTGTAGCAACCTACGCCGCCCCATGGTGTAATACTGTACAAAATACACCATGGAGGAACTTTGGCCCTCAACATCAAGAACATTCAAGTCGAGGAACTGGCCGCCGAAGTGGCCACCCTCGCC
>JBBSJG010000379.1:0-1922 GCA_038257485.1 Longimicrobiales bacterium
ACCTCCACCATCAGCCGTCGCCAGCTCGGCACGTCGTCCCCCTCGACACGGATGACGGTGGCCGCGGCCCTGCCCCCTCGCAGCAGCCACGGAGACAGCCACTGCTCGATCTCGGGCGGGAGGTGGCCGATCACGTCACCGGAGCGGGCGTGGACCCATACGCCGGGCTCATCATCGGTGGGCGGGCCTGGGATGAGGACGAGGTCGTCCCCGGGGTGCAGGTTCCGCAGATGAGCGGACCGGTCGCAGAACACGGTGCCATGGACCGTCGCGCGGAAGCAGGGCGGCCGGTCGGGCGGGAGGGGTGGTACGGTGATGGGCATGGAGGAAATGTAGAAAAACGAAATCGCATTCTCAAGCAGAATGATTAGATTACGGGCATGCGATACGTCTATCTCGATCACGCTGCGACCACGTCCGTGCGCCCGGAAGTACGCGAGGCCATGGTCCCCTATTTCGACGAGCGGTTCGGCAATCCGTCGAGCGTCCACCGCTGGGGCCGCCAGGCCAAGGGTGCCCTGGAGCAGGCGCGCGAGCGGGTGGCAGGGGCACTGGGGGCGAAGCGTCGCGAGATCGTATTCACCGGCAGCGGCACGGAGGCGGACAACATCGCGGTACTGGGCCGATGGCGGTCTGTATGCGACGGCGGACCCTCGAATTCCGCGGCACGCAAGGCGCCGGTCGCCTGCTCGGCAATCGAGCACAAGGCGGTGCTGTCAGCCGCGAAGCAGGCGATGCACGAGGGGGCGGAGCTGATCCTGCTGGGCGTCGACGACTGCGGGTGCGTGCAGCTGCTGGAGGTGGAGGAAGCGCTGCGGGCGAATCCGTGCGTCGTCAGCGTGATGTGGGCGAACAATGAGGTGGGTACGATCCAGCCGATCGCGCGGGTCGCGGAGCTGTGTCGAGCAGCCGGCGTGACCTTCCACTCGGATGCAGTGCAGGCGTTCGGCAAGGTGCGCGTGCGCATGGACGAGACCCCGTGCGACCTGCTGTCGATCAGTGCGCACAAGGTGGGCGGTCCGAAGGGGACGGGCGCGCTGTACATCCGCGAGGCAGTGCAGGTGTCCGCGCTCACGCACGGTGGCGGTCAAGAGCGGCAGGTCCGGCCGGGCACGGAGAACGTGGCGTCGGCCGTCGGCTTCGCTCTCGCTGTCGAGCTCGCAGCCGCCGAGCAGGAAGCAGAGGCGGCCCGCCTCGCGTCGATGCGCGACCGGCTCGCCGCAGGACTTCGCGCAACGATCGACGACATCCACATCAACGGTGCCGGCGCCGACCGGCTGGCGAACATCCTGAATGTGAGCATTGGCGGCGCTGATGCTGAGGGACTGCTGATCGGCCTCGACCTCGAAGGTGTCGCGGTGTCGGGCGGTTCTGCCTGCCAGAGCGGCGCGACTGCAGCAAGCCACGTGCTGTCCGCGATGGGTCGCGTACGTCCCGGCGATGCCGCGATCCGCTTCTCGCTCGGTCACACGACAACGATGGACGACATCGAATTCGCACTGCACGCAATGGCGCTCGTCGTGAACCGCGTGCGCGCGGAAGTGCACGCGTAGCATCGTGGCGAGTACCATCGTGACGCGTACAACGGAGAAGCGTAACGTGCTGCTCGCAATGTCGGGCGGCGTAGATTCGTCCGTCGCGGCTGCAATGCTTGTCGAACAGGGTCACAACGTCGTCGGTGTGACGATGAAGACCTTCTGTTATTCGGAAAGCAATTCCTCCGGCAAGACGTGCTGCGGCCTCGACGGCATCCTCGATGCGCGCCGCGTCGCCGACACGCTCGGCATCCCGCACTACGTGTTCGACATGGAGGAGGCGGTCACCGCGGCGGTGATCGACGACTTCGTCTCGGAGTATGCCGCGGGACGCACACCCAACCCGTGCGTGCGCTGCAACTCCAACACCAAGATTCCGGATCTGCT
>JBBSJG010000380.1:0-1913 GCA_038257485.1 Longimicrobiales bacterium
AGCCAGCAACGTGTTGCGCAGGCCCGGCGGCAGCACGTAGTACAGCGCCAGTACGACCGGCAGGAAGTACCAGAGGAATTCGGTGGAGGAGAAGACCATGGAGGGGAGGCGCGGGGGTCACCGCACGAATGTGGATGCTACGAAAAATCGGTTGCGGGATGCGTCGGTCCTGCGCGCGCTATATGGGTCGCCGGATGTCGCGTGCTCGATCGCGAATCGCTCCATGCTTCCAGAAGTGCGCGTGCTGGCACGCTCATTCCGAGCGCAACACCCCAGCATTCCGTTCATCGTGCTGCTCGCCGACGACGTGCCAGATGATCCGGACGTCGAGCCATTCCACATCCTGTCGATCGATGCGGCTGGGATCAGCACCGAACTCCGGTTTCAGGCTCGAATGCAGCAGCTCTCGTACCTGGCCACTCCGTTCCTGCTCCGCACGTTGCTCGGGTCGGGTGCCCGACGTGTGCTGTTCTTCAAGCAGGAGACGCTCATCTGCTCCAGCGCCCGCCGCCTCTATGACCAGCTGCACCAGGACCCGATCCTGCTCGCACCGCATCTGGTGAGTCCGCGCACCGGTCCTGATGCCCTCGAGGTCGAGCGCATGGTCCTACGTACGGGGGCCTTCAACGTGGGGGTACTCGGCGTCGCGAATGATGCCCGAGCGCGTGAGTTCCTCGCATGGTGGTGTGTCCGCGTCACGCATGACTCCGCGCTCGCGGTCGAGCGTGGCGTGCACTACGAACAGCGATGGCTCACGCTCGTTCCAACGCTGTTCGATGGCGTTCGCATCGATCGCGACGCCGGCACGAACGTCGGTCATTGGCAGATGCCGGACACGGTCGTCGAGATGGATGGCAGCGGTGTGCCGCATGCGGACGGTCGCCCGATCGTCGCCCTGCGATTCAGTGGATTCGACGGGGATCGGCCGACACGAATGACCCGGTACAGCGAACGTCTCGATCGACTACCGCTCGGTGACATGCAGCACATGATCGAGACATATGCCGAACTGCTCGTCGAGCAGGGCCATCATCGCCGCGACGATCGATATGCGTATGCCGCATTTGATGACGGCGTGCAGATCACAGACGAACACCGTGACCTGCACGCGGGATTGCTCATGCATGCGCGCACGGCGTTCGGCGATCCGTTCCGAACAGGGTCCGCCTCATTCGCGGCGTGGGCCGAGGCAGCGTTCGCATGACCGTTCGCTCGTGCATTTGTAGCGTCATCAGTCGCAGCTATGTCCCGTTCGCCCAGGTGCTCGTCGACTCAATCCACGAACATCATGATGACGTCGACATCCTCATCTGCGTCATCGATGGCAGCATCGAAGATGCGCCGGCAGGAAGCATCGGAATCTCGAGTACTGAATTGCTCGGCCCCGACGGGCTCGAGGACGTGCTGTACCGATACACGCGGCAGCCGCTGGTGGTGGCAGGCAAAGGACCGATACTGCAGACGGCGCTGCGCCGCGGCTACGACCGCGCCGTGTTCCTCGACGTCGACATCCTCGTGCTCGATCGCCTCGATGCCCTGCTCGATCCTGGAGCGCCAGCGATCCTTCTGACGCCACATCTCGTCGCGCCCCTCACGGCCGGTCCGGGAGCGCATCGTGGTGAGGCCGCCGCCCGCGAGCTCGACATCCTGCTGCACGGCGTCAACAACGGTGGATGCATCTCTGTCAGAAACTCGGATACGGCGTGGGCGTTCCTGAACTGGTTCACCTCTCGCCTGCGCACGGCATGCCTGCTCGATCGCGAGCAGGGCCTGCACTACGACCAGACCTGGCTCGACTTCGCGATGACGATGTTCGACGACGTTGAACTGCTGCGCGACCCGACCTACAACGTCGCGTACTGGAACCTGCCTGAGCGACCAGTCCGCAGCGGCGGCCGATGGGAGGTCGATGG
>JBBSJG010000381.1:0-1899 GCA_038257485.1 Longimicrobiales bacterium
CAGATAGAGCGTGTTCTCGTAGTACAGCGGCTGGTCGCGCATGGCGGAGGGGTCGAAACTGTAATCGAACTCATCGTTCAATACATCGTGACGCACGCCGGCGCCGTGCGCCCTCCACGCCCGCAGTATCTGACGCGCGCTGACCGTCGGATCCATGCGACCGACGCCCGTGCACAGACACGGCACCAGCACCCTCTCTCCCGCCGTATCGTCTTTGTCCAGCAGCTCCAGCACCGCCTTGAAGGCGTGATAGCCGTTCTGCGTGCGGGGCACGGGCTGCGGAAGGAGCATCGTCGGCGCCGCGACGAACACGTACGTCTCGTTCGCACGGGTGACGCGTCTCTTCATCGCAGCTCCGACCGGGAGGTGCACCACGCAAGGGCGTTCGCAGAAGACATTCGGCCTCCGCGCCCACAGACGCCGCAGCGCCGTCGTCATGATGCGGTGAGGCTCGCCGATCAATCGTTCATAATCTAAATCCGACGATCCGTCGAAGAACAGTCTGGAATTGGCAGCCGAGACCCAGACATCGTGATCCGGCGCAGCATCGAAGATCGTGGTGTGCGCGAAGCCGCACGGCATGTGGCCCTCCAGCACCTCACGGAAGGCGTTCAGGACCGTTTCATCGGTCGTCACGAACGTGAAGTTTCGAGACAGCATGTGTTTCGACACCTCCTCACATATCTACAGTCTCCGACGTACCGCGCGCCTGGTCCCGACGCTCTCGCAGAGGTGTCCGCGGCTGAGAAAGTTCACCGCCACCTTGCACGCGTGTTTCAGATCGTGGAAGATGGTCCCGACCGCTCCCATGCCTTTTTGATGAGGCAGACATATATTTACCGCTCGCCCACGGGTCTGCACCGGTCAGACCGGCATCGGCTCCACCGGACGTCCGCGGTGTAGTGATCACCCGATATTGTCCCGTCTCGATTCTAAGCGAGACGACATGTCGGACCGCAGACCGTCGCTGTTTCAGCCCCTCCCGCGGCGTCCCGGAGAGACTAGGGACATTGAGCGATTCGTCCGGGATCACAGCGGCAGCGCCTTCAGTCAGTACACGGACTCTCACAGCACGCCGGAAGAGAGGGAGTGGACGCCCGGCGTGCCTACGCCGCCGGCGCCTACCCACAGATCCGAGCACGATACGACTCCTGTATATCCCTGTCCTCACTGCGGCAGGACGCATTACGTCGGTATGGGGTGCGAATACGACGAGGCCTACAGGTACGCGCATCGACCGGACCCCTTGCCGTCCATCGTCGAGATATCCACCCCACAGCCGATGACACGCATCGGCAGCCTTCCGGCGTTGCGCGTCACCGCAGGCAGAGCGGCTTCGCGGGTGAGAATGCCTTCGGAGCCTCCGCCGCCGCACGCGAGACGCCGCCACAGCATCGGCGTCGAACGCGAGACGTCTTCAGACATCAGACTCGCCGCTTCCGGCGAATCGCTCCCCACAATGAGGATTCCTTCAGAGACTCTGCAGCCATCGCGCCCGAGCGCGCGCGTCGGCAGTTCTCAGGCGTCGCGCGCCGCCGCAGGCGGATCGCCCCCCAGGATGAGGATGCCTTCAGAGCTGTCGCCGCCGCACGCGAGACGCCGCCACAGCATCGGCGTCGAACGCGAGACGTCTTCAGACGTCAGACTCGCCGCTGCCGGCGAAATTCGGGCGTTGGTGGCGGACGACGCCAGGACGGAGAACGCGCGTCGACGGAGAGAGATCCGCCGGCGCGCGGAGATCGCGCGGGCGTCGCCGGTGCCTCCGGAACCGGTCCCTGCCAGTCGCCCTGTCCCTCCCACATCACGTTTGCGAAATATGATACTCGCCAGTCGCGCCGCACGGGGCACGGAGACGGAAAGCGACTCGCAGAACGAGTTCCCGCGCCCGCCTTGCCGGCG
>JBBSJG010000382.1:0-1895 GCA_038257485.1 Longimicrobiales bacterium
ATCGCCGTGCATCGCGTGCTTGGACCCGGACTGCTGGAGTCGGCATACCAACGCTGTATGCTGGTTGAACTAAACGTTCGAGGCATCGACGTGCGGCAACAGATACCAATGCCGCTACACTACAAGGCGATGCAGATTGATTGTGGTTACAGAATCGACCTGCTCGTGGCGTCACAGGTGATTGTCGAAATCAAATCAGTGGATCGGCTGCACCCGATTCACGAAGCGCAGCTGCTCACGTATCTACGGCTGGCGTCGTGTCCCGTCGGCCTCCTGATCAATTTCAACGTGCCAGTGGTGCGGTATGGCATTCGGCGGTTCCTGAATTCTCAGCATGACTCCGCGACACCGTCCGCCGTGAACAGGAGCACCCGCTCAACCACCTCTTCACCCGTCAGCTGACGCCATGCCTGCGCATACAGCCGAACCTGTCCGCGATACCGCTCCAGCAGATCCGCGGGGATGCGTGACCCGGCCGGGTCCGACTTGTAGTCCACAATGGTCCAGCCGCTGGCGTCTTTGAACACGAGGTCCATGCGGCCATCGATGATTTCCGTCGCCGGCGCATCCGCACGGGGCGTCGCGCCGATCATCTGGGCGTACACAGCTGCATCCACCCGCACGCCAAATGGAACTTCCACCAGCCGAACATCCGCGTTCAACGCACGCAGCCAGATGTCCGAACGTTGAACCGCGGCAATCATGTCGAGCAACTCGCCGAGCTCGAGCGGCTCGCCATCCCCGTCGGTGGGCCGTTCCGCAGCGACCAGGAGACCACGTGCGATGCGATGGAGCATGTCATCCGCTGGGCCGCGGGCGGCCGCCTCGAGAGCGTCATGCACGACGCTCCCCCATTCCGTGCCTCGCACGCGACGGTCGGACACAACGTCCCGCTCGACCTGTTCGAGATCCGAAGGCACGCCAGGACCAGACAGCGCCGGCAAAGGTGACCCCGCAGCCACGGCAATCTCCGCCTTGCGACTCGTCACTGCAGCCGCGCGATACGTCGGTTGCCGCAATCGCTGCCGCGCCACATCTGCCCGCACCACTGCATCGCCAATCTGGACTGCACTCCGCTCGAGTGCGATCCGCGCCGGCAAGTCCGCCTCAGGGATATCGATCCGCGTGCCGTTCTCGAACAACCATCCGTGGAACGACCGCCATGGCGACGGGCTTGCCGGCTTCTCCAGAGTACCAATCACGAGTTCCGATGCAGCGCGTGTCGCGGCGACATACAGCAGTCGCTGATCTTCTGCGTGCGTGAACTTCGCTTCAATCGCAGCGTGCGCGTCCCAGTCCGGTGGCTGCGCAATGATGGCCGGGCCACCGAACGCACGCTTTTCACTGACCTGTACGTACCCCTGTGCGTCACCGGCCTCGCCGCGCACAATGCGCACGGTCGGAGGCGGTGACCAGTCGCCGAATGGATGCGCCAGAATGACAACCGGTGCTTCCAGGCCTTTCGCCTTGTGCAGATTCATTACGCGCACGACGTCGCCGCGACCCGGCTCGAGCGGCGCTTCACTTTCGTCTTCCTCCAGTGCAGCGTCCAGCGCCGAGATCGCACCCGCGATCGACGCGTCCCCCGAGAGTGCGGCTGCACGGATCGCATCGAGCGCAAACAGCAGGGCACCCGCGCGCGTTTCGCCCAGCTCACCCGATGCGGCGAACGGGAGCAGGCCAAGCTCATCCACCATGTGTGCGACGGCGATGTCCGCCGGCAACTCGCGCGTCCACGACCAGTACCTGTGCAACGCCACCAATGCATTGCTGACCGGCGAATGAAGCTCATCCCATGACCGGGTGAACGACAGACCGTCCCGGATGCCCGCCGCCGTGCACGCCTCGCCATGCGTCGTCAGCACTTCGTAGTCGAGGCCGAAGAACAGGCCCAC
>JBBSJG010000383.1:0-1889 GCA_038257485.1 Longimicrobiales bacterium
AGCTTCATGTGCTCGAATTCCGCCGGCAGCAGCGCCGCGGGCTTTCGGAGAATATCGTCACACACCCCGATCTTGCCGATGTCATGGAGCCTTGCCGCGCGGGCAATCGTACGTACGAACAGCTCCGTCTGACCCAATGCGCGCGCGAGATCACCCGACAAGGCGCCGACACGTTGCGTGTGTTCGCCGGTGTCGTCATCGCGGAGCTCGGCCGCTGTCGCGAGTCGCTCGAGCATCTCGAACTGCGCCGCCTCGAGCTCCGCAGTCCGTGCCGCGACCCGCGACTCCAACTCGCGATTCTGATCGGCAAGGCGAAGCTGCAGCATTCGTGTCCGGAGTAGCGAGCGCACCCGCAGCGCCACTTCGGTGGCGTCGAACGGCTTGAGCAGTACATCGCTGACGCCGGCCGCGAGCGCGTGCCGCTTGATCGAGGCGTCCTGATCGCCCGTCAGCATCACGATCGGCACAGGCACCTCGTGATCGATCAATGGCCGAAGTCGGTTGAGCACACCGTACCCATCGAGGCCAGGCATGTGCAGATCGAGCAATATGATGTCCGGATCGCCACGCTCGCAGAGAGCGACTCCTTCGATCGGGTCCGTGGTGATGTGAATCCTCGATAACCCCGCACGCTGCAGCACCAGCTTGAGGATCCGCAGCATACCAGCGTTATCGTCGATGATGACGACTTCGCACTCCGCCATGCACGACGGAATGAACCCCGCGAGGCCATGCATCGCATCTGCGCTCGTGGTGGTTGGCGGTGTCGGCGAGTGACTCACAGAGAACTCGCCGGGCTGCCGGACTGTGACGACGACGGGGAGGGGAGGATCATCCGCAGAATGCGGTCGCGCAGTTCGTCCTCCCATCGACGACAGAATATCATCAGGTCGCCGGTCACCATATGCCCTCGCGGTACGAGGAGCACACCGTCTGGTCGAAAGACATCCTCTGCAAAGGTCATACCGATCTCGATGCTGTTGAACGGCACATCAACGAACTCCACGGGCCGATCGCAGGTCCCACAAACGGTGTCGAACATCTCCAGCAGGTCGGGGTTGTATGCGCCTGCCCGGCGTCGCAGGGCAGTCATGGCGTCAACCGCGCTCAAGCCGCGACTCATCGCATTGTCGAAATCGGTTGCAATTCGCAGGATCGCGCAGTGGTGACGGTGCTCGAGCAGTTCGGCACCCTCATAGCCAGTCCTGCGCACCGGATCGTCATCCCGGTGCCGGATAACTTCGCATACACCGGCCAGTCCGGTGATCGGCGCCAGGTACTCCGTCGCGCGCGCCGGGAGCGACGCCACCAGCTGCTGTTCCTCGTCGGTCAGGCTGCCGCGAAGATACATGCGTTCACTGAGCTCGATGGGTAGCGCCAGTGCGCCAAGGTCGGCTAGCAGTGCGGCCATCTCCACCCGGTCCGCATTGTTGACCTGCGACGCCGTGGCGAGCGCGTGAACATGTCGGGCGATCCGCTGTGCCCGACCAAAGACGGCCGGGCGCATCATTGCCAGCAACCCCATCAGCGCGGAGACGCAGCCGGCGAGGGTTTCTCGCATCGCCGAGCGTTCCGAGAGTTGCAGCGCGTATTGCTCGCACGCGGCGAGTACGGCGCTCATGAGCACCCCTTCCCGGAATGGTGCTTCGAGAACGCGAAAGGCGCCCGCATCGTTCAAGGCCTCGAGCGTCTTTGGCAGGGTGAGATGACCGGAGTACAACAGGCGGATTGTGTCCGGGTATCGCTTACGCGCATGGCGGAGCAGGCTGACGCCGTCAGCCCCCCGCAGGCGCACGTCCGAGATGAGCACCGCGAATGCCGGACCGGCGTCGAGCATAGCCTGTGCGTCGGCGGCACTGGTGGCGGTCGATACTTCGAAATGCTGGGAG
>JBBSJG010000384.1:0-1882 GCA_038257485.1 Longimicrobiales bacterium
CGGTTGTGTCTGCGTTGTTACGGGTCGGCCGTCCTCATCCGAGGCAGCGGATGTCGGCCTGATGTTGCGCACCACACGCGATCGACCCGCCAACTTCGCATGCTACGGTATGCACGAGTGGGCGATGGTCTACGGCGGACATGACGTGCGCCACGCTGAGATCGCGCCGCTCCGGCTTGCGCAGGAACAGGTAGACGCGTTTGTGGAGGGTCGTCCCGTCGCGTGCAGCCACTCCGACGCGTTCCGTTTCTTCGCACCCGCCGCGAAGCCGATGAACCGCGTCCCGCTGGCGTGGTCCACGCGCCATGACGTGGAGCAGCCTGAATGCATCCACGCGAACATGGACCTCTACCGCTGGGCGTACACCTCGATGCCGTGGATTGGCAGCGATCTGCTCTGGCAGCGCTTCGAGCTCGCGGTGGAGCTGCGCGTACTCGACATGCAGGCCGGTCCGTACGATCTCCGTGCGATGGGTTTCGAGCCGGTGCAGGTGGAGACGCCTGAGGGGCGAGACGAATACCAGCGGCGTCAGCGGGAGATGAGCGCCCGCGCGAACGTGCTGCGAGCGAGAATGATCGAGGTCGTGCGCGCGGTCACGAACGGACGCTAAGCCCGGCGTTATTGCTGGCGATACATCAGGTTGTCCAACGCAATGCGGTATTCTTTCGCGGCCGAATCGTGTCGGATCGAATAACGGGACGGGTTAGCCGGCGCGTGCCACCTGCGCAGCTGTTCCACTTGCGCGCGTCATGCCGGTCGTATTCTTCAGGGATTCCGATTACGCCCTGGTGATCATTGGTTCGTCTGCAGCAAGCATCGTTCGGCCTGCGACACCGGACGTTGCGTGGAAACGGCCTTGAGATGCACGCTCCTGATGCGTCCCGGATTCGCCCTGATCCACGCAACGGGATCGGCGCCCGCTTCCACACATGTGCCAACATTTTTCCGCAGCACGAATTCCGATGGAGTGTTTGCCGCAATAATGTCCATGATGCGCTGGCCATTCTCAAGCTTTGCCCACTCTGTTCTGGTTTATCTCAATGGTCTTCGCATTCATCTCGCCGGCAGTAAACGCATTCATCGCATTGTGCGTGGAGTAGCAGCGCAAGCGGTTGTCGTCGAGCATTGTGCGCACGCCGGGTCGCGCGCCACGGCGTCCACGATGCGCGGCGAGACACCGCGCTCAGCGAGGAAGAGTGCGGCGGCGAGGCCAGTCGGTCCGGCTCCGATGATGAGCGTGTTTGATATTGTCGATGGCCCGATCCTGTCAACGATTTCCGGGAAACCGGGGGAGCAAAGTTACGGAGCAGCGGCGAGAACGATCGCGCCGGGCCGACGAGAGAACCGCGACGTTCCGGCTATGGTGCGACCATCCGGGCGAAGTCCAGCCGAGCGCGGTCACGCAGCGCGTCTGCCATAAACCGGAACTGGTAGTACCCGTACTTGAGTGGGTCCGCACCCAACGTTTGGTAGTTCGCGCCGAAGTAGGTGACCGGATCCGCGCCCGCAGGCGTGGGATCGGGCAGAACCGCGACGGTGCTTGCTGCCAACCGTTCCAACTCCGCGAGCAAGTCATCTCCGCCCGGCTGTGTCCGCCAGAAGGCGACAGCGATACGGTTCGCCATGTTCTCATTCTCGTAGAGCGTGGGCGCACGTCGACCCGCGTGCAGCTGGAACCAGTGCGCGGCCTCGTGTGCAATGAGAAACCGGTTGAAAAACGCCCGGAAGAGCTGTTCGGCTTCGGCGTCGCCACCATCAGCAACCGTATCGAAGACGCTGCGCATTTCAGATGGCTGCGTCTCCCACCACGGCACGACAATGGTGTTTGAGCCGCTGCTGAAGAATATCAGCTGGGGCGTGCTACAGTCGTGATGCAAAACAA
>JBBSJG010000385.1:0-1875 GCA_038257485.1 Longimicrobiales bacterium
CTGCGGGCTTGTCTTCGGCATCGAGGGCGCTGCCGCCGGTGTGGTCGATGTACCGCGAGTGCTCGTTGTCGTGGCAATAGACGCAGAGCAGTTCCCAGTTGGAACCGTCGGGCGGATTGAAGTCGTGATCGTGGTTGCGGTGGTGGACGGTAAGCTCGCGCAGGTTCGCGCGCGTGAATTCGCGCGCACAGCGGCCGCAGATCCATGGATACATCTTGAGCGCGCGTTCGCGGTAGCCCTGGTCGCGCTGCTCGGCATCCCGGCGCGCCTTCGCGACGATCCGGTCCAGCGCGGCCTCGTTGCCGGACGTCGGGTTGCCATTCGACATAAGCCCCACTCACCGCATCGGAAAGGCTGACTTTAACGCAGCCCTTGGTGACTTCCGCGGAAAGAACCTGCTGGAGTAGAGTCGCGACTGCGTCGACGACAGCCAGGGAGAAGCATGCCATGCCGAAGTTCGTGATCGAACGTGAAATTCCAGGTGCGGGGAATCTTTCGCCACAAGAACTCAAGGGCATTTCGCAAACGTCTTGCGGCGTGCTTGGCGCCATGGGCCCGCAGATCCAGTGGGTGCAGAGTTACGTGACGGGAGACAAGGTCTATTGCGTGTACATCGCGCCGGATGAGGCCATGGTCCGCGAACACGCGCGGCAGGGAGGTTTTCCGGCCAACCGGGTGTCGCGGGTCACCTCGATCATCGACCCAACCACGGCGGAGTAGTCGCCTGGGCAGCGTGGCCATCTTCCGCATGCCTTGAGGTGCGAGGTGCGGCTTCACGCCGCACCGCAGTTCGATTCGCCGACAGACTCAGCCTTTTTCCGGCAGGAAGCTCGTGTCGAGGAAGTACTGCTCCGGATCATCCGTATTGACCAGCGCGTCGATGGTGTCCCTCTTGCAGAAATCGGTCGGGTCGTACCAGATGTTGTCGCTGTAGAAGCGGTGCACCCTTTGAGTGGCCGGATCCTGCCATTGCGAACAGACGCGCCACGGACTCTTGCCGTTGACCTCCAGGCCAGTGTTCTGCTCGACGGCATGGAACCTGGTCTGGACTCGGGTGCCATGCGTCTCGAGCCACTTCCGTACCTTCCTGTTCCTGATGCCGCCGACGAACAGGAACCAGCCAATCAGCGTGACGATCACGGCGAAGAATCCAAGGATCAGCGCTCCGAACCAGTTCTCCATGAAGCTGTCGAGGCGCGCGCGCTCGGGCGTGACCTTCGAGTAGAACACCTGGACCTTGTCGCCACGGTCGTAGGAGGGAGAGCTCGAAGAGCTGGACGTCGTGAACGTGAGCGTCCTGCCGTCGGCGATCGTGTATTCGACGACCGGCGAGTACATGGTCTTGGTCTTGCCGTCGCTGGTCGAGTCTTCGGTTTCGAAATCGATGACGGTGCCTTCGGTCTTGAGGCCCTCGGACTTGAACTTGAGCGTGGACTGGGACAGTGCCCAGGTGCCCCAGAGCATGCCGAGACCGATGAGCAGCGCGAAAAATCCCCCGATGATGCGAGCCATGAATTCATCCCCCTGGATGCGGCGCACATGGAGCGCGCCGGTGTTGAGTTCTCATCCCCGGCCTTTGCTGCCAGCGCCGGGCCCCGCGGACGAATTGTCGCCCTAGTGGGTATATACGACAAACGCGCGCGGGCAAGGCCACCGCGGGTCTACGCGGCCGCGTGCCCTTCGCTCGTCGCAATGCGGCGTGGGTGCAGTGCCTCGCGTCGTCGGCCGCCTGGACGAGCTTCACCCAGCCGGCGGAGTCGAACTGGTGCATGCTTGTGTTCCCTCGCGCTGCATGCGAGGACCGGGGCGGTTGCAGAAGGCGGCTTGTATGTCGAGGTACGTGTGGCAGTGCACCGCATGCGGCGTCAAGCCGAC
>JBBSJG010000386.1:0-1845 GCA_038257485.1 Longimicrobiales bacterium
CTTGGGCCACGCGGGCGGGGAGCGCCTCGACCATTCCGGAAAGGCGCAGGGAGCGGAGGCGGGTTGAGAGCTGCGGATTCATCTGAGGAAGTTCTCCAAGGTGTATTGGGTCATGGGACGCCGATGCGCCGATAGACCACCTGACGACCATCATTCGAGAAGCGCGGCTCGATGTAGTGGCCGGGCGCGCGTGTCAGTGTGCGCGCAGCACCGCCGTCGGCCCGAACGATCCGGATTGCACCCATCGCCGAATCGCTCCACGTCGCATACACGAGCGACTGGCCATCGGGTGACCACGACGGAAAGACTTCGAGGTCCGTACTGTTCGTGACGCGGCGGGGTGTGCCGGACGGGAGATCCTTCACATGGAGTCTGCCGAGTGCACTGTAGACAACACGCTTCTGGTCCGGTGACACCGCGACCCAACGCAGCATCTTCACATCGAACTGACCGGGTGCGACCTGCTGCGGGAATCGGACGGCTTCCGTCAGTGTCTGCTTGACGGTTGCAGTGAACGGGATGTTCGTGCGCGCGCCCGTCTCTGCGTCGACTCGCCAGATCCGTCCCTGCGCCCAGATGATGATGCTGCGGCCATCCGGCATCCATGCATAGCCGGGATACGTGCCGAAGATCGCCCACACCTCCTGCTGGTCGTGATCGAGACCGTTCCACAGTGTGCGCTCACGACCCGTTGCGATGTCGTGCACCATGAGCACCGACGTCGTATCCACCCGCCGGATGAATGCGAGCGATTTGCCGTCCGGTGACGGCTGCGGGCGGAGTGAGCCGCCGGGTGCATTCAGGAAGGACTCGCGTCGCCCTGTCTCGCGGTCGAGGCGCTGCACGACGTAGATGACGCCGTGCGGATCCAGGTTGTACTGGAACCCGCCGCCCGGCGACACGTCCTCGGAGAAATACACGTAACGGCCGTCGGGTGAGACCACCGGTTCCGTCGCATTCTGCTCCCAGTTCCGGCGGTCGGTGAGCTTCAGGCCGGAACCGCCGCCCGTGCGATACAACCACATCTCGCCGGAGCCGAGCGAGCGCGTGTTGCGGAAGTGTTTGCGCGCTACGATGGATGCGCCGTCCGGCGTCCATGCGGGATTCGACACCTGGCGCTCGCGCTCGCGCGAGACCTGGCGCAGGTCACTGCCCGACGTGGTCATCGTCCAGATATTCTCGATGCCGTCGCGATCGCTGGTGAATGCGATGCGACGTCCGTCCGGCGAGAAACGCGGCATCGTTTCGAACGCCTGGCCGCCCAGCAGCAGCGTCGCACGACCGCCCTCGATCGGCATCGTGTAGAGGTCACCCATCATGTCGAACACGAGCGTGCGACCGTCCGGGCTCACGTCGAGGTTCATCCACGTGCCTTCGGTCGTCTCGAACTCGACTTCCGTCGTCGGACCATGCTTCGCGCCCACATCCCAGCGCGCGGGAATGGTCGGCGCCGCGTTCAGCTGCGGCTCCTGCGCGACTGCGGCCGGGGCCGTGCTGACTGCGGTGAAGGACATCATGGCGAGCGTGGTAACGATGGCGCGGGTCATGGCGGAATCCTGATTGAGGGTCGATCTGTCGTCGATCCTGGGAAGAAATACGGTTCGGGCGTTGCCCGCAACTGCACGCGCGCCGTGTCCGTAGAGGGTTGACCGGTATCGAGGCGATCGCCTTGACAACCCGTGATTCCCAAGTACTTTATACTACAGAGTTAAGTACCGCACCCTTGGAGACCACAATGAAGTCCACCGTCTCATGGCTCGATTTCAAGCTCGGGGCCCGCATGCTGTTGAAGTATCCGGGGCTTTCCCTCATCAGTGTGTTGGCACTGGCGACGGCGATCGGTGC
>JBBSJG010000387.1:0-1828 GCA_038257485.1 Longimicrobiales bacterium
ACATGAACCAGTACGCAGCAGAAGTGGTCTACCGCTTCATGCCCGACGAGATGATGTTCGTCGGCGCACGCTACAACAAGGTGGACGCGCGACTGGCCGGGATGTCGAACGACGTGAGCATCGACCGCGTGCAGATCGGTGGGGGCTGGTTCGTGCTGCCGACGCTGCTCGTCAAGGCCGAGTACGTCAACCAGGAGTACAAGAACTTCCTCCCGACCGACATCCGCAACGGCGGGAAGTTCAGCGGCTTCATGCTCGAGGGGGTCGTCGGATTCTGATGCAGGCGCTGCCCCCCCGGCAGCTCGCGCAGACACCACGGCACGGGCGCGAGAGCGCCCGTGCCGTGGTGGTCCTCGTCGTGGCCCTGTTGTACGGCGGGGCGGTACGCGGGCAGTCGTCCGCTACGGAGCCCGATGTCACCATCGGCCGCGATGGCGAGGCCTACACCGTGACGGCGCGCTTCGACGTGCCGTATCCCGTCTCGACCGTCTTCGATGTTCTCAGCGACTACGAGGACATCCCGCGCTTCATGCCCGACATCAAGAAGAGCATCGTCCACGAGCGCAGCGACGGGCGCACGTTGGTCGAACAGGAAGCCGTGTCGCGGGTGCTGCTGTTCTCGAAACGCGTGTATCTGATGCTCGAGGTCGAGCGCACGAGCGACGCGATGCGGTTTCGCGACACCTCGGGACGCAGCTTCCGCCGCTACGACGGCTCATGGCAGGTCTCCCGCCAGGGCGCGCGGACCGTCATCGACTATCGCCTGGCCGCGGACCCCGCCTTCAGCGTGCCGCAGTTCCTGATTCGTCGACTGCTCGAACGCGAGGCGCACGAGACCATCGACCGGCTCCGCGCCGAGATGGCGGCGCGCGGGATCAGGAAGGGTACGAAGGCCTACCAGCACGCACTGGAGTCGAGGGAGCTTGTCCCGTTTGGCGAAGGCGTGTCGGTGTTTCTTCAGGGCACAACCGCCGTGATACGGATGTTTACGACGCACGTGTTGATTCTGCCACTCCTGCTGATTCGATGATCATGATGATCATCTATGTCGGCCTCACACCGCCTGTCAAACATCTCTGATGGCCACACACACAGGCACGTGATGGAAGGGATGAAGGCTTTTCCATGATGGACATGAAGATCCTGGGGACAAGATCATGAGCGATCACGCACAGGGCAGTCATCCGAAGGAGGCCCTGTTACCCACGGATGTAGGGGGATCTGATTCCTTGACCGAGCTGTCTCCTTCCTCTGGCAGCGCCTCACGCCGGCTGTGCCTGCTCTCCAACGGCACGTATAGCGTGATGCTGAGCGACAGCGGTTCCGGCTTCAGCCGATGGCGCGACCTGGCGGTCACGCGCTGGCGCGAGGATGTCACCCGCGACCACTGGGGCAGTTATCTGCTGCTGCGCGACGAGGACAGCGGTGCGGTGTGGTCGCCCACCCGGCAACCCTTCGGCGCCCCGTCGCAGGATGTTGCGGTCACATTCAGCGACGGTCGCGCCGAGTTCGTTCGCCGCGATGACGCGATGGACAGCACGCTGGAAATTGCCGTGGCCGGCGAAGCCGATATCGAGTTGCGCCGCCTCACCCTGAGCAACCATGGCGAGAAGCCGCGCACCCTGTCGGTGACCTCCTACACCGAGTTGGTGGTCGGGGCGGCTGGCCCAGACAACGCGCATCCGGCGTTTTCCAAGATGTTCGTGCAAACCGAATGGGATGCGCGGCATGGCGTGTTGCTGGCCACCCGGCGGCGGCGCGCGGACGGTGAGCCGGACATCTGGGCCGCCCACGCACTGCAGATCGAAGGCCAGCCAGCCGACCGTGC
>JBBSJG010000388.1:0-1814 GCA_038257485.1 Longimicrobiales bacterium
GCCAGACCACCCGTCGCCTCCGCCTGCTGCGGTTTCCGGCGCGCGAGCATGTAGAGTCCGCCCAACACAACGATGGCCCCAAGCGCAATGCCGACGTTCCGTGCCAGCGTGCTGCCGCCGCTGCGCAACACCACGCCCGCCGCCGCCTGCTTCGCATCCACGCTCACGAGGTCGGCGTCCTGGTAGTGTTTGTATTCCACATTCGTCGCGGTGACGGAGGATTTGATGGCCGGGAATTTCAACGTCACGTCGCCGCGTAAATCCTTTTTCCGTTTGTAGGTGAACTGCCAGCCACGGTCGGCCTGCGCCGTTCGTTTCTTGCCGTCGCTCACGAATTGAGTAATCGACAGGCCGTTGTCCGTGACCTCGGTGTCGAAGCCCTCGCGCTCGTAGTCGAACATCTGCAAGTGCGACGGAATCACGCCGGTGCCCTTGGCGGTAACTTCGACGACAACCTTGCCTTCCTTGCGCCACTCGCGTTCGTCCATCGTGAACGTCAGCGCAAGACCATCGTAGGGACGCGTCGAGGTGTCGGTGTCCTTCGCATCAATGGGCTGCACCTGCGAACGGATGGGCAGCACAACCTGTCCGGCGGTGTCGGAGAAATCCATGTCGATCTGGATTGAGGGAATGCGGTCCACCGCCGCGTCCTTCGCGCGCAACACGACGTAGGCGAGCGGCGTCTCCTGCCAGCCCTCGCGCGGCAGGTCGATGAGCTTCACACTCGTGTCGGGGAACGTGATGCTCGCGACCTCGAAGGTTTCATCCACGGCGGTGTGGATGTTTTTGCTGAACTCATCGCGGTAGTTGATCGCCTTCTGCCCGGCGTTTCCGTAATACATGATGTTACGCTGCTGCGACTGGAGGTTCTGGAGATACTTGCCGAAACCTCCGCTCTCCCGCGCCAGTTGCCGCGTGTGCTCGATGCCGATGAACACACCGAACGGCGACTTGTGGCCCACGCGCGTCGGACCATCCACGGTGAGGCGCAACTGCACCTCGTCGATCAATTCGTTGTAATTGCTCAACGACTCGGTGGCGGCTTTCGCGCTCGGATGTTTCTCGCCAATGACCTGCAAACCGGCGCTGAGAAACTTCTGCTTCATGTTCGCCGGCACCTGTCCGAGAACACTGCCGAGCATCTCGCCGAACTTGGTCAGGTGTCCTTCCGCCGCCTCGCCGGGCAGCGCGCGCATCGCGTCGCCCACGAGCTTGAGTCCAGGGTCCGAGCGCGCGGCGGCTCGCGTGAGTTGCGACAAATCGCTCGCGCCGAGCATCACGAAGAACCACATCTGGTACGGCTCCATCGTCCACTGGCCCTTCGCCATCTCGGGAACCTTCGCCGCGTAAATCTCCGACGCCTTCTTGTAACTGTTGAACGCCTCGTCACGCAGGCTGACGTAATCGGTGAGCTTGATCTGCCGCGAGAATTCATACTCCGACGCGTCGAAGAACAACTGGCCGCGCGTGATGAACTCCTTCCATTCCGCGTTTGTCGGAGACAGCCCGCGCTTCACCAATTCCAACGCCGTGCGGTAGCCGCGCGAGACTTCGTCCTTCACCTCCGTCTCGGTGCGGTTCGAGCCTGCCTGCTGCTGTTCCTGCGGATCGCGCCATTGCTCGCGCAGCTTGCCGCGCATCCCGGTGACGAGGCTCATCAGTTCCGCGCGATCCATCTTTTCTGGTGCGCCGAAAATCCCCTCGATGTCTTCGAGCCGATAAACTTCCGCGCCGCTGTGGATGCTCATGAAGCTGGAAATGATCGACGCCGGCTCAATCGGCTCGGGCGACAGCGCGCGTAACGACGCCAGCAC
>JBBSJG010000389.1:0-1812 GCA_038257485.1 Longimicrobiales bacterium
CCGCCCGACATGCTGATCAACCGATCGAACGACAGACCCGCGCGCGCGAGAAGCCGAGCCGACGCGACATTGTCAGGCGACGCAATGGCAACCACTCCGGCCAATCCGAGCTCGCGCTCTGCGTACGACAGCACTGCACGCGCAGCCTCCAGGCCATAGCCACTCGACCAGTACGCCGGCAGATAGGCATACCCGATGTCTGCAAACGGCAGTGACGCGCGCTTCAGCAGACCGCACATCCCGACCGATTCCCCCGTCGCCTTCAATGCCACGTGGTACAGGCCGTGGCCGTGCTCCGCATAGCTCGCCATCGGACCATCGCGCAGATACGCACGCGCGTCCTCCAGCGTGCGCACGCCCTTGTCACCGATGTACTGCAGAAATGACGGCTCGTTCAGCAGGACCAGCATGAACGGCGCATCATCCTCTGTCAGCTCACGCAGGCGAAGACGTTCTGTTTCGAGCACTACCATGCAATCTCCGACTCTCACGGTCACGCGGGCGACGGCAGCGCGCCGTCGACCAGGAATTCTGCACGCTCGAACGCGAAGACCGCTCGCCCGAAATAGTCGCGCCGCACAAACTCGACACGTTCCACCGTGGTCGAGCAGTGCCAGCTCTCGAGCCGCCGCGGACGCGAGGACGCGAACGCGCCCTGACTGAAGACGCCGATGTTCGTACCGCCCGCCGCATCACGCGAGGACTGGAAACGGAACGCCTCGACGCCGGCGTCCCGCATCGCGGTACCCAGCGGCTGCGTCGCCGCATAGCTGTCCTTCGCGGCGAGCGCATCCACGTGTGCGCGGAACGGCATGCGAGTCAGGTCGAGGCCGTGCGCTGTCCGGATCATCGCGACGAACGCCGTGTGCTGCGTGTGCACCACACCCAGCGTTGCCGCCGTTCCCGCGAGAAAGACCAGTCGATAGTACGCGACCTCCGCGAACATCGCCCGCTGCGTCTCCGATCCGTACCACAGGCTCGGATCGTGACGCGTCGCGAAGCGCGAGCCGTGCCGCAGAGGCGGATACCGGAACGCCGTCGCCAACAGATAGTGAAGGCGACGGCGTCCGGGCGCGCTCGGCTGCGGCGGCTTCGATCCATCGATCAGTTCTTCCAGCAGGCGCTGCTCCTCGTCCGAGTCCACCAGCTTGCGCGTCGAAATCTGATGCTGTGACTCCACCGCACGCCACGCCTCGCACGACAGCATGCCGACGCTAGAGGCGCCCGCGCATTGCATCCAGATACTGGACGACATCGACCAGTCCTTCCACGGTTCGAATGCGCTCCGCAGGCACGCCGCGCACATGGTGATTCTCCGCGCGCAGCCATGCCGCCGCCTGCGCATCATCCCCGCCCACCAGTGCGTCCAGACTCCGAAACAGACGCAGGAACAGAAGCGCCAACTCACCCTGCTTGGTGGTCGGATCCAATGACCCCGCGGACCGCAGCCGCGAGATCGTCGCTTCACTGGTGCCCACAATGTCGGCAAGCTCGCGACCGCGCACGCCGAGTCGGTCGGCAGCCGAGAACAGTGCCTTACAGAGGGTCCGCGAGGGACCATACGCCGGATAGGGCCGTGGACGGTTCATTTCCCATGCAATAGTGCGTGTTTTTATTTCATGGGCAAGTGCCGGACATGCGCGACTCGACCGCGGCCGGGCGCCCATCTTGCCACGCCACGCAGCCATGAACTTCCTGAGTGGACACCCATGGTGGCTGATGGTGCTGGCGGGGATCGGTATTCTCGCGGTCGGCACCGGCATGGTCACGCTTTTCTCTTCCTGGGGCAATCGCCCCGGCCGCATCTGGGCG
>JBBSJG010000390.1:0-1811 GCA_038257485.1 Longimicrobiales bacterium
CCGCGCGGCCCAACCGGCAGGAGCCGAACGGCCGAAGGCGCTGGGGCATGGTCGGGCGCGTGCGGCGTGGGCCGGACGGGGTGAGGCCCAACGGGTGGAAGTGGGCGGGCTAGAGCCGTCTGACGGTCAGTCTACGATGAACAGGACCGCCCGAGCATTCCGGTTGAGCCCCGCCAACGTCGCGCGCTTCATCGCGCTCCCGCGAAACGCGTCGCGGCAGGCCGTCTCATCCATCGCAGGAATGTCCGCCTCCAGCGTGCAAACGTCCTTGTACCCGATCACCGCGCGCGGCGCAAACGCCGGCTCACGCACCGGCTTCGCAAACGACTCGTTCCACGGACACACCTCCTGGGAGATGTGTCGGCTCCCCGGTATTGCGCGTGTCGATTGCGCTATCGCTGGCGCGACTCGAGGTCTGCAATCAGCGCCTTCATCTCGTCGATCTCGCGGCGCTGCGCCTCGATGATGGCGTCCGCAAGCTCGCGCACCCGGGGATCCGAGATGTTCGCGCGCTCGCTTGTGAGGATCGCGATCGAGTGGTGGGGGATCATGGCCTTCATCCACGACACGTCGTCCACCGTGGTCTGACTGCGCACGAGCCACAGCGACCCGGCAAATACGGCGATGCTTCCGGCCATGATCGCGAGGTTGCGACGCGGTCGATCGTACATCGACCACATGAACCCGAGCATGATGAGCGCCATCGTGGCACCCATCACCAGCGCCATGTACGCGCGCGTTTCGCTGAAGAACAGATGGTCCGTCGCGTAGGTGTTCAGATACATGAGTCCGAACATCACGAGCGTGGATGTCGCGATCATCACGCCGAACTTCGCATACTTGTTCATCGCTCCTCTCTTCTTGAAGCCTTGGGTCACCTGGGTTCACACGCATCGCCGTTCAGACTTCCCATGCTGGCCTGCCGACGTCACAAAGGTATGGCGAACGGTGAACCGAACGCCACTCCCGAGAAGGTCATTGCCCGCATGCCACCCAAGTGCACACGTGCGGCCTTCGAGCGCCCTCGCGCATTCCCCTCCGCGCGGGAGCATGAACAAATCTTCACACACGATTCATCGCGCGTTCATGACGTCGGATCAGCTTTGATCACAGCGCGCTGCGCAGCCCGGCCGCACTCCTCGCGCGACGGCGGCCCTTTCCTCCTTTCCGGATCCTGACATGACCCTGTCCCCGCTCTGGCTCTCGCTGCTCGTGCTGTCCCTTCCCGTACTGCCGCAGCACGTAGATCCTGCTGGCCTCCGACTCACCGTCTCCGACACCCGCCTCCATCTCGGCCTCGCGCGCTCCTCGCCGGCGGCGGATTCCACCGTGCACATGCCCACCGAAGTGCGGCTGTGGTTCAGCGAGGTGCCGCAGGCTGGCACCACGACGATCCGCGTGAAGGACGCTGCGGCAAAACCGGTTGCAATGGGCGACGTGGTCGCTGATGCCGCCGCTCCCAAGGCTTTCAGCGCTGCTTTCGCGGTCACACCGGCTGCCGGACGGTACACGGTATCGTGGCGAGCGATGGGTTCCGACGGCCACGTGGTGAAGGGGGAGTTTGCGTTTGCGGTGATGGCGCACGACTAGCTGCGTTCAGGTGCGCCATTTGAATCGAGGCGACGTGTGTGACCTGATGAACGGATCTTCATGATGGCTTCAGCGAAGCTTCACGGGACGAAGGCGATGCTTCGTGATGCCATACGATTTCTCGATACACGCAGGAGCATGCAGTGATCGGCACGCCGGAATACTCAGAGATCGACACGCCATCGAGCTCCGTCCCATCTCGGACGAGCGCGCCGCCGACC
>JBBSJG010000391.1:0-1805 GCA_038257485.1 Longimicrobiales bacterium
AAAAAAACGGGGGTCAGAGTGCACTTTCCTGGGCGCTTGTATTCACGGTCGTCCGAGGACTGGGCGGTGGGACGACATTCGCAGCTCGCGAGGGAGGTGCAAGCCGAGCTTCGATAGCGGCTGGAAATCTGCTTTAGCCGGGCGGGGATCCTTTCGGCACGTACGAGAAAGTCCACTCTGACCCCACTTTGGTTATCGGGGCAGATCGATGCCGGCAACTCGCGCCCAGTCGCGAAAGTCGCGCCCGTGTTTGTCGATGCGCGTTGGGAGAGAAACCGGGGTCAGAGTGGCCTTTCCAGGCGGATGCCCAAAGCGCGCGTCAGAGTCCTTCGAACGAGTCAGCGAAGATCGCCGACCCCGCGTCGCGCTCGTATGCGCCGATGTCGTACGGTGGTAATCCGCGCGCCACACCACGGATGTCGTCCGTCGGCGCTTCCGCGACCAGTGCCTGCGCGATGCCGCCGCCGTTTGCGGCGGGACGGCCATAGAGCTGCACGAGGCCAAGGAACGCGGCGCGGATGGTCGCGTAGCCGCCGTTGAACTGGTTGTTCGCGGGTACCCAGAAAGGTCGCGCCGCGCCCGCGTTCGCGGGCAATTGCGGATCGGCGAAGCGTGCCGCGGCATCGTCCGATGGGTTGATCTCCTCCGCCGGATCCTCGGGCACGGGGTTGGCGCCATTGAAGTAGAGATTGTTGTTGATCGTGAAATCGAGCGTGTCGGCGGGCGGGGTGTCGCTGAAGTCATTGGCGGATCCGGCCCCGTCCGCGCCCATGCTGCCGGTGGGGTCGGACCACACGTTGTTGTGGAAGAACACGTCGTCGATGACGGGGTTGCTGCCCTCGCGATTGAGCCGCATCGCGAATGCGTTCGCGGGCAAGTCGCCGACCACCGTATTGGCACGAAAGCGTATGCTGCGGCTGCCCTTGATCCCGAACGCGGCGCGCATGCGCACGGTGCCGTCGCCGAGCATCAAGTTGTTTTCGACCAGCGAGTCGAACGCCTCGAAGTTCGCCGTGCCGTCCTCGCCGAACAGCACGAAGTAGCTGCCGCTCGAGCCGATCCAGCCGAGGAATACATTGCGTCGGATGGTGACGTTGCGCGAGCCAAGGTACTCGTCGTCACTGCCGTTCGAGTCCTTGACCACGACGAAGCTCGACGAGTCGGGCGTCGCTCCGCCCGGGACCGGTCGTCCGCTCGCGGCGTAGTCGTTGAAGAACACGTTGTCTTCGATCACGACGCCATCGACCGAATTGACGTCGATGTGCTCGTCGCTCGAGCCCTGGTTGTAGAACAGGTTGCCCTGCACCAGGACTTCGCTCGCGCCGTTGTTGATCTTGAGCACGTCGTTGTTGAAGCTGTCGTGCAGGATGTTGTCGCGGAAGGTGATGCGCCGCGTCTGCGTCGCGAAGCCGTCCTGCACCTGCACCACGACCGGCGCGCTGCCCGCGCCTGCGTGCGCGACGTCGAATCCCTCGATTGCGATGCCGGCGATGTCGCTGTTGTCGTCGAAGATCGTCAGCACGGTTTCGGTGTGGCGCAGACGCGCCTGGTAGCGCTGCTCCGAGCGCACGGTGACGCCCTGTGCGAAGTTGCCGCGAATGCGGGTGCGACCGTTGTAGGTGCCCGCGCGCACGAGGATCAGGCTGCCATCAGGGACGTTGTCGAGCGCAAAGGTGATCGTCGCCCAAGGGTTGCCTGTGGTACCACCGCCGAGTGCGTCCACGCCGTTCGTCGCCACGTAAAACGTTTGCGCCGATGCGTCGGCAGCTGCAAGCAACAGCCCTGCGAGCAGCGCCCGGAACATG
>JBBSJG010000392.1:0-1799 GCA_038257485.1 Longimicrobiales bacterium
ATCCGCATTCCGAACAAGTCGCCGATGTTCGACGCGGAGTGGTCGGCCCACGGCTACATGAAGGAGGCAATGGACCTCATCGAAACCTGGGTTCGCGACCAGCCGATCGACGGCATGCGAGTGGAGCGTTACCAGCTCGAAGGTCGCACGCCTCTGCTGTTCATTGAGATACCGGGCAAGGGCGACGACACCGTGCTGCTCTACGGCCACATGGACAAGCAACCGGAAATGGTGGGCTGGGCGCCTGACCTCGGTCCATGGAAACCCGTGATCGCCGACGACAAGCTGTATGGCCGCGGTGGCGCGGACGACGGCTATGCGACGTTCGCGTCGCTCACCGCGATCATGGCACTGGCTGACAGCGGCCTCCCGCACGCCCGTTGCGTGGTGCTCATCGAGGGCTGCGAGGAATCCGGTTCATACGACCTGCCGTTCTATATCAATCACTTGGCGGACCGCATCGGCACGCCCTCGCTGGTCGTGTGCCTCGATTCGGGCGCCGGCAACTACGATCAACTCTGGCTGACGACATCGTTGCGTGGCATCGCCGGCGGTACGTTGCGCGTGAATGTGCTCGAGGAGGGCGTGCACTCGGGTGATGCATCGGGACTGGTGCCCTCCAGTTTCCGGATCCTGCGGGGCCTGCTCGATCGCCTGGAGGACGCCCAGACCGGGAGGATCCGGCCCGAGGTCCTGTACGTCGACATTCCTTCCGATCGTCTCAGCCAGGCACGCGAAGTGGCGCAGGTGCTGGGGACGTCGGTCTACGACAAGTATCCGTGGGCGGGTGCCACCCAACCGATGGTGGCCGACCCGACCGAAATGCTGCTCAACCGCACGTGGCGGCCGGCATTGTCGATCACGGGCGCGGACGGACTGCCCAGGCTCGAGGATGCCGGCAACGTGCTGCGTCCCTACACCTCCGTCATGTTGTCGCTGCGCCTGCCGCCGACGCTCGATCCCAACGTGGCGTCGGCACGGCTCAAGGACATACTCGAGAAGGAACCGCCGTACGGTGCACGGGTGGAATTCGAGGTGGAGAAATCCTCGCAAGGCTGGGCGGCGCCATCACTGCATCACTGGCTCGCCGATTCCATCGACACGGCGTCGCGGGATTTCTTCGGGCCCAAATCCGCGGCGATGGGCGAGGGCGGGACGATCCCGTTCATGGGCATGCTGCAGGAGAGATTTCCGCAAGCGCAGTTCATGGTGACGGGGCTGCTGGGACCCAAGTCCAATGCGCACGGGCCCAACGAGTTCCTGCACATTCCAACCGGGAAGAAACTGACGTCCGCCGTGGCCAAAGTGCTCACGGATCATTATTCGAATCGCGGCGATACGGGTGTCGCTGTACCAAACTGATCCGTTCGCCCGTGCCGTGCGCGCCGTCGCTGGGACGTCAGCCGTCGCGGTCTGATTCCAGCGCAGGAGCGCCGCGTTCCGTGAAGCGGGGGGTGTTGGCCGCCTGCCGCCACAATGCCGGCAGTCCCACCTGCAGCGCCTGCCAGGAGAGCCACAGGAACAGCAGCGGGAACACCAGCGTCTGGATGATGAAGATCGCGATCAGCTCGATGATCTTCTCGGTCATCTCGCTCGCGATGTCCTTGAGGTGCTGCATCTTGCGTTCCATTGCCGCACGCACGTCGATCTTGCTGGCGATGGCTTCGCGCGCATCGCCGAACCATCGCCGCGTGCGATCGAGTAGCGTCGGCGGCGGTGCCGGCCGGGTCGGCTTCGCGGGCGGAGGCAATGCGTCGTCGTTTATTGCCGCCTTGCCGATTGCCTCGCCTTCGCTCTTG
>JBBSJG010000393.1:0-1798 GCA_038257485.1 Longimicrobiales bacterium
GACCCCGCGCCTCCTGCCACCGTCGAGAACCGCGTGAACACGGGGGTGCGCTTACCGACCTCGGTCAACACTTTCGCGTGCGTGTATTTCTTCAGACTTTTCGTGAGCTCGAAGTAGCCGTGTGCCGCGCTGCCGCGCGCATGCACGATTCGTTCGGGGATGCGCTCGTGATCGAAATGCATGATTTTTTCACGGAGGATGAAGTCCTCGAGCAGCGTCGGCCCACGCGGTGTCGCCTTGAGCGAATTCTGGTTGTCTGAAAGAGCAACGCCCTGGTTGGTGGTCAGCAGAGGATGCTTGCCTGCGGCCATCTGCTGCAGTTCACCGCCATTGCCGCGTGCGACTTTCGACGGCTTTGCTTTCACGACCGCCGACTTCTGGCTGGTCGTGGACTTCTTGCTGTTCGCAGCCATCGGGACGCTCCGCTGTGCAGGGTCGTTCAAAATGCACTTCGCCGGGTTAACGGCGCATGACAACGAACCGGATCAGGCCTTGGCGAAGGTCAGGTGACCCTCCGAAACATCAATCGCCAGCGTGTCGCCCGACGTGAACTCGCCGGCGATGATGCGCTTTGACAATGGATTCTCGATCATCGACTGGATCGCACGTTTGAGCGGACGCGCGCCGTACACCGGATCGAAACCCTGCTCGCCGATTCGCTCCAGCGCAGCTTCGCTGATCGACAGCGCGATGCCGCGTTCCGCGAGGCGCTGCTCGAGAAAACGGAGCTGGAACTTCGCGATATCACGGATGTGTTCGCGCGCCAGCGGATGGAACACCACCAGCTCGTCAAGGCGGTTGATGAACTCCGGCCGGAAGTGCTGGCCGACCACGCCCAGCACCGCGGACTTGATACCCGCATAGTCGCCCTTCGCCGCCAGCTCCTGGATCAGGTGCGATCCGAGGTTCGAGGTCATGACGATGACGCTGTTGCGGAAATCGACGGTGCGGCCCTGGCCGTCGGTGAGGCGTCCATCGTCGAGCACCTGCAGCAGCACGTTGAAGACATCGCCGTGCGCCTTCTCGACCTCGTCGAGCAGGATCACGGAATACGGCCGACGACGCACGGCTTCCGTGAGCTGTCCGCCTTCCTCGTAGCCGACGTAGCCCGGGGGCGCACCGATGAGTCGCGCCACCGAGTGCTTCTCCATGTATTCGCTCATGTCGATGCGCACCATCGCGTCGGCCGAGTCGAACATGAATTCCGCCAGTGCCTTCGACAGTTCGGTCTTGCCGACGCCGGTAGGCCCAAGGAACAGGAACGAGCCGATTGGCCGGTTGGGATCGGATAGTCCGGCGCGCGAGCGCCTGATGGCATCGGATACCGCCCGTACGGCCTCGTCCTGGCCGACCACGCGGGTATGCAGCGCCTCTTCCATGCGTGTCAGCTTGTCGCGCTCGCCTTCCAGCATCCGGGACACGGGAATGCCCGTCCACCGCGACACCACCTGCGCGATCTCCTCCGCGGTGACGCGATCCTGCAGCAGCTTGAAACCGCGCGACTCGGCCACTTGCGCGGTCTTCAGATCCTGCTCGAGCTTGGGCAGTGCGCCGTACTGGATCTCGCTCATGCGCGCATAGTCCTGGCGACGTTGCGCGGCTTCGAGCTCGAGCTTTAGCTGTTCGATCTGCTCCTTGATGCGGGTGCCTTCGACCAGCGTCGCCTTCTCCGCCTTCCACACTTCGTCGAGGTCGTTGAACTCGCGCTCGATGCGCTCGATCTCGCTCTGCAGGTCACGCAGTCGCTGCCTGGATTCCGGGTCCTTCTCCTTCTTGAGCGCCTCGCGCTGGATCTTGA
>JBBSJG010000394.1:0-1785 GCA_038257485.1 Longimicrobiales bacterium
GAAGCACATCTATTGTGAAGCGCCCATCGCGCACACACCCGAGGACGCGCGTGCGATTGCGGCCGCGGCAGCGACGAACACGGGTAAGGTGTTCCAGGCCGGTCTCACGGCCCGGTCCAACCCATTGAACAAGCGGGCGAGGAGTCTGATCCGTTCCGATGCCGTGCGCGACATCGTCCACATGTACGCGCAGCATCACCAGAAGAGCAGCTGGCGCTTTCCGTCGCCTGCAGGCTCTACGGATGCCGCGACGAACTGGCGGCTCGATCCTGACGTCTCGATCGGTCTCGCAGGCGAGTATGGCACGCACGCCATCGACTTCATGCGCTTCGTTCGCAGCTCCGAACCGGCCACAGTGACCGGGCGTGGGATCACGCGGCTGTGGAGTGACGGCCGCAAGGTGCCTGACACCGTGCAGTTCAGCATGGAATGGAGTGACGCCGTCGCATTCGATTTCTCCGGCACGCTCGCGAGCTCGTACGGCGGCGAGCACCAGATCGCCTACGGCGCGAATGCATCCGTGAAGTCCGCTGTGACGCAGGCCTGGTATTTTAAGGAATCGGATGCTGCAACGCAGGGCTGGGAAGTGTACGCATCGCGGCAGCAGTTCGGTCGTGACGAAGGCATTGTGCTTGTGGCCGATGCCACGCAGCTCGCCGCGCAGGGGTTGCTCAAGGAAGGCGCCAGTCTCGAGCACGCGCCGCTTTATTACGCCCTCGCCGATTTCATCAAGAGTGTCGACGAGAACCTGCCGGTCGCGGCGAGCGCGCAGGACGGGATGAAGGCGACGATCGCGGGGATCATGGCGCACCGGGCGATTATGACGCGCACTGTGCAGACGATCTAGTTGTGCGACACTCCCGTACGGCTATCTTGACCAGAACAGATCATCGATCTGCATCACCCGGCCGTCGTTTGCCATCGTCCCGTTGCGCGAGTTGGATTTTTGCCTCAATCCGCTGGACCATTCCGCCTGTTTCTGCTGGGCCCCATCGACCTGCGCACGCCCGCCGGTGGTGCTGCCGGGACGATCCTCACGCAGCCGAAGCGGTTCGCGGTGCTGGCCTACCTGGCCATGGCATCGCCCGGCGTGTATGTCCGCCGTGACAGGATCCTGTCTGCGTTCTGGCCCGAGCAGGACCAGGACCGGGCGAGGGCCGCGTTGCGGGACTCGCTCTATCACCTTCGCCGCACGCTCGACGCCGACCTGATCCAGACCCGTGGTGCGGATGATGTCCGCCTCGACCACTCGCGCATCGCGGTCGATGTTCATGAGTTCCAGGGTGCCCTGGCTCGTGGCGACAGCGCGGCCGCAGTCCGGCTCTATCGCGGCGATTTCCTGGACAGCTTCCACGTCCCGGGCGTCCCCGCGTTCGCGGACTGGGTGGACCGCGAGCGGACGGACCTGCGCGGCCAGGCCGTCGGCGCACTGACGGCCATTGCTGCGGACGCACTCGACCGCGGCGACTCTCGCGAGGCGGCCGTCTATTACCGCCGCGCTCTCGCAGCGTCGCCCTATGGCGAACCCCTCCTGTTCGGGCTGATGGAATCGCTGGAGTTGGATGGCCATGGTGCTGCGGCGGTCGCGGAAGCCGACCGTTTCGTCCTCCGTCTGCTCGAGGATCTCGATCTCAAGCCCTCCGCCACGCTCTGCCGCATGGTCGAGCTGCTACTGGGACGCATTGCTGCAGCCGGTTCGCATGCGACGGCGGACGCGCGCATCGTCGAGGCTGCAGCGCCGCCGGTCTCCGCTCCGACTGCCGCGGAGGACCCGGCCGCCGTCGC
>JBBSJG010000395.1:0-1761 GCA_038257485.1 Longimicrobiales bacterium
ATGCGGGGCGACCTGGTGAAGCGCATCGATCGCGCGAAGGCGATCCGCTTCTACGACAAGGATCAGGGCTGGACACGCAAGGAGGTCGAGGCGCAGGTGCTCACACCGCTGTCCGCTCGCACGATCATGGGCACGCAGGAGAGCGACCCCGATTCCATCATGTGCTACCAGATTCCGGGCGCCATCACGAAGGACGGCAGGGAGATTGCTGGCGGCAATGACATCAACGAGCGCGATGCCGCGTTCGCGGCGTCGATCTATCCGAGGCCACGCGCCGCACCGGAACCGCATGTCTCGCAGCCCGTGGCCGCACCGCGCACGCACGACGATGACGACGACACGTTCCATCTGGTGATCATGGACGTGGCCGATCCCCAGGCGTCGGATGGCGTGGGGACGAGGCGACCCAAGCAGCAGTTCGCGCGCGTCTTTGCGAGCTACGGGGGCGCGCGCGTCACCACGAACATGCGTCTCTTCAGCGCGCCAGGCGACGCGGAGAAGACGTACTTCGGCAAGATCATCGCGACACACACGCGCATCCGCGACTATGCCAACCGTACCGGCGGCACGCTGCCGTCGGAGGATCGCATGATCGATTTCGGCGGGCAACTCTTCGAGACTCTGTTCCAGGGCGACGTCCGTCGCCTGTACGATGAAGCGCGTGCGCGCCAGCGCTCGCGGCGGCTCGATCTCGTGCTCACGTCGATGATTCCGTGGATCGCGGAGAAGCCATGGGAGTTCGCATTCGACACGGGACGCCAGAGTTTCCTCGCCACCGAGGACATTCACTTCGTACGTAATGTGCTCACCAGCATCCCGGCCGAACGCTTCAATCGGGTGAATGGCGCACTGCGCATTCTGGTGACCTCTGCACAGCCCGTCGGCTTCGGTCACCTCTCGATGGAGCAGGAAGAACAGGTCATCCGGCGTGGATTTAGTCCGCTGGTGGAGGCGGGGTTCGTGTCGATCGATGTGCTGCCGCGTGCGACGCCTGCAGCCCTGCATCGCCAGCTCTCGACCGGTGCGTACAACGTCGTGCACTTCATCGGGCATGGTGTCTACGACGAAGAGCGCGACGAAGGGTGTCTCGTCTTCGAGGACGAACACGGCGGTTCGATGTTCCTCGGCCAGCGCAGTGTGCGAGAACTGTTCTGCAATCGCGGTCTGAGCCTCGTGTTTCTCAATGCCTGCGAGACCGGAACGGGCGGCCGGGCCGACTTCAACAAGGGCGTGGCGCAGTCGCTCGTTGCGCATGGGCTGCCCGCGCTCGTGGCAAATCAGTACAGCGTCCTCGACTCCTCGGCGTCATCGTTTGCGCAGCACTTCTACTGGTCGCTCGCGCAGGGTCGGTCGCTCGGCGAATCGGCGCGCGAGGCGCGGATCGCGGTGAACTACTCGTTTCATGGCGAATTGATCGACTGGGCGATTCCCGTGCTCTATGCGCGCGATGCGAACCGCGCGCTGTGCACCGCCGTCGAGACACCGGCGGCGTCCGCTGGACCGGCCGCCACCGCACGCAACGCGGTGGTGGCATCACGGCAGCAGTCGGCGATGCGGCGTGCCGTCAACATCGGCGTGTGGGACATGGACGGCGTCTTCCCGGAACTGGAGAAGACGCTGCAGGAAATGAACGCCGCGCAGGACGTCTTCGGATTCGAGCTGACCGACATGTCCGTTCCACTCGACATCTGGGACCTCGAGACGGACAAGGAGCATCCGTATCTCTGGGCTGAGCGACTGGCGCGGCGGCTGCAGGGCAAG
>JBBSJG010000396.1:0-1758 GCA_038257485.1 Longimicrobiales bacterium
GACTGTGCTAACTTACCAAGCACATGCTTGCTTTGTACGGCAATAGTGAGGATTCGATCGTGCCAGTCATTTCCAGCGAGCCGGAACCCGGAATCGTCACCGTCTCCATCGACTACCCGCCGGTGAATGCACTTCCAGTCCAAGGTTGGTTCGACCTCGCCGAAGCGGTGACGAGAGCCGGTGCGAATCCGGCAACCCGGGTCGTTGTGCTGCGGGCCGAGAATCGCGGCTTCTGCGCCGGCGTCGACATCAAGGAGATCGAAAACTACTCGGGTTACGAGCATCTCATCGGTGCGAACAAGGGATGTGCCGCAGCTTTCTCGGCGGTGTACGACTGCGAAGTCCCGGTCATCGCGGCGGTTCAGGGCTTCTGCCTCGGCGGAGGGATCGGACTCGTAGGCAACGCGGACGTGGTCGTTGCCTCGGACGACGCAACATTCGGCGTTCCCGAGGTCGACCGTGGGGCGCTGGGAGCTGCGACGCATCTCTCCCGTCTGGTACCCCAGCACTTGATGCGCACGCTCTACTACACGGCGCGTCGGATCGACGCGAAGGCGCTCGAGCATTTCGGATCCGTATACGAAGTGGTACCGCGCGCAGAGTTGGACGAGTCCGCTCTGCGAGTAGCCCGTGATATCGCAGCGAAGGACACCCGTGTCATCCGAGCGGCCAAGGAAGCGTTGCACGGCATCGACATCCAGCCGGTGCATCGCAGCTACCGCTTCGAACAAGGCTTCACGTTCGAGCTCAATCTGTCCGGTGCGGCCGACGAAGCCCGTCGTAGCTCGCTCGACAACAACTTTCGCACCAGCGAACACCAGGACCACCGAGGAAAGGGCGGCCACGCATGACGGCACCGGAGCGGCGCGACAAGACCAGCACTCTTGATGCTGTAGTGAGCGAGCTGACCGACGGTATGACCATCGGCATCGGCGGGTGGGGATCTCGGCGCAAGCCCATGGCAGCAGTGCGCGCGCTACTGCGATCACCGCTGCGCGAGCTCACAGTCGTCTCGTACGGCGGTCCCGATGTCGGACTACTCTGCGCGGCAGGGAAAGTGCGACGCGTCGTATACGGGTTCGTGTCATTGGACTCGATCCCGTACGACCCATGGTTCTCGCGTGCACGGACGACCGGATCCATCGAGGTACGCGAGGTGGACGAGGTGGACGAGGGCATGTTGAACGCAGGCCTGCAGGCGGCAGCGGCGCGTCTGCCGTTTCTGCCGATACGCGCAGGCATCGGATCCGACGTGATGACCTACTACCCGGAACTGCGGACCATCAGATCGCCCTATCCGATACCGGGGACCGACCAGTTCGAGGAGCTCGTAGCAATGCCCGCATTGACACTCGATGCTGCGTTCGTGCATCTGAACCTGGCGGACGCGAGCGGCAACGGAGTGTATCTGGGGCCGGATCCGTATTTCGACGATCTCTATCTGCGTGCCGCGACACGCCGTTATCTGACCTGCGAGAGGATCGTGCCGACAGCCGAACTCGTCGCTGCGGCACCGCCGCAGGCGATGCTGACCAATCGGATGATGGTCGATGCAGTGATCGCGGCGCCCGGAGGCGCGCACTTCACCTCGTGCGTACCGGATTACGACCGCGACGAAGCCTTCCAGAAGGCCTATGTCATCACCAAGCACCGCGACCTGCTGTTCAATCTAGGGCGCAGCCGTGAGCGGCTGGGCGACGCGCAGGGGGCGGTGGAGTGGTATCGCGCGTACCTGCAAACGCTGCCTGCAGACGAGAC
>JBBSJG010000397.1:0-1753 GCA_038257485.1 Longimicrobiales bacterium
ACCTGCAGGTGAACGATCGCGAGGGAGCGCTCTCCTTCGATGGGCGGCACCACCATGCCCACGATGTTCGCGCGCATCTCGATGCCGATGAGGCGGACAATGCGTGCGAGCTCGCCGGGACGGTCCGGCATCAGCACTTCGATGCGCTTCGCGCCGCGCTGCACGCCGAACAATTCGGCGTATGCGCGCAGCAGGTCGGTCTCCGACAGAATGCCGACGAGGGTGTCGCCGTCCAGGACGGGCAGGCATCCGATCTTGTTGTTGTACATGAGCTGCGCGCCCTCTTCGATCGGTGCATTGGGCGCGATGGTGATGATGTTCTTCACCATGTGCTCATTGACCGTGCGCGTGTGGAGCTCACGGATCAGCGCTTCATGGTCGGCGGCCCAGATGGGCGGCGTGGCGAGGCGCAGGTCGCGGTCCGAGATGATGCCGACGAGCCTGCCGTTTTCGACGATGGGCAGGTGGCGGATCGCGTTGGCGCGCGTGATGTCGCGGGCTGCGGCGAGCGTGGTCTCTGGCGACGCCGTTATGACGTCGCGTGTCATCTTGCTGCGAATAAGCATGGATCTACCCCGGGGAGGGAGGGCAGTGAATTGTCGGCGTTTTCGCAATGTGGGGGAGTTGTGGATGCGGGTCAAGGCATGCGAACATGGCACGTTGGGCCTGATGGATGGGTCAATGGGCCGGTCGGTGGAGCGCGATCAATCCGGGAGTGTATTGACCCGTAACAACATGGCGTGTTTTCCACAGTGTCTGCATGAACGGAGGGCGGGATGAAATGATAATCGCATGATAGGCCGTGTCTAGCGTGGTGTCGAACGCCGCAACGCCAACGCAATGCGCTCCCCGCGCAGGAGGACACGATGAGTTCCCAGGCAGCCGCAGCGAATACGTCCCTCTCCACATTTGCACCCCCGTATATCCGGTTCGAACCGCGGACGATGGCGCCATTCGGGGACGTGACGACATGGAGGGGGAGCGCGATCGCGTGGCGGCTGCAGGATGCATCGACGCAGAAAGCGGAGTTCGATTGGCTGCATGACCGGCCGTATGGCCTGCCCCTCATCATCCTTCTTCCCCGCCCTGAGGATATCGGCAAGACGCTGCCGTTGCTTGCGCACATCGGCGCCCTACAGCCGCGCGCCGTCGTTCCTGCCGGTGCGCTGGGATCGCCGGAGCACGTGAAGCAGATGCTCGCATCGGCACCTCGCAACTTCGCAGATGAGATCACTTCATATCTCGTTGCGCGCGGGATGCTCGCATCGCGTCGTCTGCATACGGAGGTGCACCGTATTCTCGAGCTTTCTTCCGATGTGCAGAGCGCGTCGGCCCTGGCGCGCCGCATGTACACGTCGCGCAGGACGCTCGGCCGCCACTTTGCGTCTGAAGGCGTCCCAGTGCCCTCCCATTGGCTCCAGTTCGGACGGTTGCTGCATGTGTGCTTTCAGTTGCAGAGCGATCAGTCGGCGATGTTCCGCATTGCGCACCGCGCGAAGTACCCGGACGGTTTCACAATGAGCAATCAGATGAAGCGAATCATCGGAATCAGGCCGTCGCAGGTGCGTGAGATGGTCGGTTGGGAGTGGATCGTGGAGAGCTGGCTGGAAACGGAGGCTGGGAGACGGGGCTAGGGGGCGATCTGTCTGATTTTGTCGAGGATGGCCTGGGCACGCGCGACCAGATATGGGCTCTCGAGCGCACCCGCGTTGACCTCGACGGTGCGGGCTTGGTGATATGCGAGATCCGGTTC
>JBBSJG010000398.1:0-1738 GCA_038257485.1 Longimicrobiales bacterium
CAGGGAGCGCAGGTGGACGTTGCGCATGTGGAGATGGTTTCGCCGCCCAGTCCCGTACATCTGCTGGTGCCGGTCGCTGACCGGGACCGGCTGCTCTGGCTCGCGGAGAAGGCGGCGGAACTCGGCTGCACGAGTTGGCGGCCGGTCTTGTGGAAGCGATCGCGCAGCGTCTCCCCGCGCGGCGAAGGCGTCACCTTTCAGGCGAAGGTGCGCGCGCGCATGCAGGGTGCCATGGCGCAGTCGCACAGCGCGTGGTTGCCGCAGCTCTTTCCCGAGGCCACGATCGAACGCGCCGTGCACGCGGCACCGGAAGGCACGCGACTGGTACTGGACGCTGGCGGTGCACCACTGGCCGCACCACGCGGGGACGCGATGACCGGACCCGTCACTGTTGCCATCGGGCCGGAAGGCGGATTCGAACTCGACGAACTGCATGCGTTGCATGAGGCGGGTTTCGAATCCGTGTCGCTCGGTTCGTCGATCCTGCGCTTCGAAACGGCGGCGGTGGTGGCACTGGGGATCCTGCGTGCGGGGCTCGTGCGGCACGTGTAGCATAACCGCGTCGCGCAGTGCACATTCGCGCAGGCGCTGCGATGCACGAACGATGTCGTCATCGCGGTTGCCGCCGAACGATTGGCCTCGTCACCTGGAGCCGTACATGTTTCGCCCCGCCTGTCGCGCGTTCGTTGCCGCCGCGCTGCTGCCGCTCGCCGTCTCGCTCGTTGTGTCGCCTGCGTATGCGCAGGAGCCGGACGCTCCAGCGGCTGCCCGGACTGCGACGCGCAAGCCGTTGCCGCTCGAGGCTGCGCGCACGTTGCGCTTGAACACGAGCAAAGGTTCGTGGATGTCGCTGGACGTCAGTCCGGATGGTCGGACCATCGTGTTCGATCTGCTCGGCGATCTCTATACGCTGCCGATCGGTGGCGGCGCTGCGACACGTATCTCACAGGGCCTCGCCTTCGATCATATGCCCACGTGGAGCCCTGACGGCAAGCGCATCGCATTCATTTCAGATCGCAACGGCGCGAAGAATCTGTGGCTCATGTCCGCCGACGGACGGGATACCACGCAGCTCTCACGCACCACCGACGATACGTACGCGTCCCCTGAATGGACGCCCGACGGCAAGTATGTCGCCGTCACGCGTTCGGTCACCGGTGGGCCGAAGCTGTTCCTCTATCACGTGGACGGCGGGGCGGGTGTGCAACTCATTCGCGAGCCGGCCGGACAACTGACGATCGGCGCAACCTTCACGCCCGATGGACGACACGTCTGGTTCGCCATGCGCTCGGGCAGCTCTCAGTACAACACCATCTTTCCCACTTACCAGCTCGCGTCGTACGATCGTGTGCTCGGTACGCGAACATCGATGACCAGTCGCTACGGTTCCGCATTCCGGCCGGCCATCTCGCCCGATGGCAAATGGCTGACCTACGGCTCGAGGCATGATGCGCAGACGGGGCTTCGCATTCGTGATCTCGCCACGGGTACCGAACGCTGGCTCGCCTACCCCATTCAGCGCGACAACACGGAGGCCAATCCGGAGACCGATGCGCTTCCCGGCTACAGCTTCACACCTGACAGTCGTGCCGTCGTGATCAGTTACGGCGGCGAAATCTGGCGCGTGCCGGTGGATGGCAGCGCAGCCACGAAGATTCCATTCACCGTCACCGCCGACATCGCCATCGGTCCGGAAGTCAAGTTTCAGTATGCGATCAACGACTCGAGCACGTTCATC
>JBBSJG010000399.1:0-1732 GCA_038257485.1 Longimicrobiales bacterium
GCACCAGCGCATCGTTGCCGGCAATCACATGCCGGATGATGTCTTCCTGCGGCCCCCGGAATTCACGATGGCCGAAGGTTTCCCGGAGCGTAGCCAGTGCGATGTCGTGGGTTTCATCCATGATCAAACGTGCGGTCCCTTGGTGGTCGGGTGGGCGACAGCCGTGCCTGCGTCAGTGCGGATTGCTGATTGCGAACACACGCCGCCGAGGGCAGGGATGCTGCTACTCGAAGTCGTGCTTGAACAGCAGCGAGATGCGGCCATCCGGCACGTGCATGACGATGCAGTGGATGGCGCCGGCCAGACCGATGATGTTGCTGCAGTCGACCTGCACGATGCGCTTGTCCTGGAACGCGGTGGCGTACACGGCCCGCGCCTGTTCGTTCTTTGCGCCCTGTCCCTGGAAGCTGCAGACCAGCACGATGGAATTGAGTGCAATGGAATTGGCGTACGTGAAGTGCGTGTTGCCCGAGTGCCAGCCCGGGGTGCGGTACACGGTGTAGCCCTCGGCTGCGCGCGCTGCGGCGAAATTGTCGGCGATCTGGCGGGGCAGGGAGTTGCCCGGTTCCTCGGGGTATTCGCTGACGATGATCTCGTCGTCGTCGACGGGGTAGACCCACATGTCGATGTGCTGGGTCGAGTCGAAGGATGTCGGGAACGCGGGCACGATCTCGACATCGAGGCCCTGATAGTCGCGATAGAGATCGCGGATCTGTTGCGTGGAAGTGCCGGCGTTCTCGGTCTGGATCAGCGCGGTCATGAAGGCGCGCCGGTTCGAGAAAAGGTGGAAGTTGCCGCCGCCATGCAACAGCGGAATGTCGTACTGCGGTTCCGACTTGAGCGCGCTCCAGACGTCGGGAAACGCGTTGTCCACGGGGCGCGGCCGGTTGTAGGTGTGATCGATGCTCGCGCGCATGCCGCGCAGGTCAACGAAGCGCGGACCGTAGTCGCGCATCCACACACTGCAGCCGCTGCTGCAGGGCTGGATGATGAACTCGACCCGCTCCATGTTGGCGCCCGCCGTCTGCAGGGTCGATGCGGCCGACACGCGTTGCGCCTCATCCCGCACCACGATGAACATGCGCGCTGTGGCATCCAGCGTGGTTGCCGCGACCGTCAGATCCGCGAGCAGCGCGTTCTGCGAGCCCCACCGGATCAGCAGTCCGTCGTTGGGCTCGTATTCGGACTGGGCCCGCGGCGATACCGGTGGCGGCGCGCGCAAGGCACCGGTCAAATCGGGTGCAACATACGTCGCCTTCTCCTCGGCGGTCATGCCGCGGGGCGGCGTCTGGTAGTCGTCGCGGATGCTGGCGCGGAAGGCGGGATCGATCAGGGCGGGAGGATCTCCGGCGTACGCGGGCGCAAACACCAGGGCCACGAGCATGCACGTGATCGTGCCCGCAAGAATCCGAAGCAGCGCGAGGCTGGGGGGGCGCTGGGTGTGATCAGGCTCAGTCATGGTTTTCCATCGAAAGTCCCTGGTCAGGGGAGTGCCAGTCAGGGACGATCTCAATAATGCCACGCAGGCGTCAGCGCCTTCACTGACGGGCATCAGGCAGACGACGTGGAATCGGTGAGCGGTCCTTTGAGCGCTTCGCGTACACGTGAGCGGGTGAGCGGACCGAAGCGGAGCTGGTCGAGCACCTCGAAAGCGCGCGCCTCATCGCCTGCGCGCAGGCGATAGAAGTCGCTGTCGGAGGGTACATCGACGTCGCGGCGGACTTCGGTGAGC
>JBBSJG010000400.1:0-1725 GCA_038257485.1 Longimicrobiales bacterium
ATTCCTGTCAGCCACCGGAGAACCGGTGTCTGCGTGGGCAGGCCGGGCACGTGGCTTGGTCGACGCCCCGTTTCACGACTTGTAATGGGATACGTGAAATCCGACGGAAAGGTGACAAAAAAAGCCCGCCGAAGCGGGCCAATCTCAAGAAAGGTGTGACGCGTTACTCGAATCCATTCCTGAATAAGACGTCCGGATCCGCCGCGCCGCACGAAACCGGCGCGACCACTTCGATGTCGTCCAGCCAGTAGCCGGGTCGGGAGACCGAGTTGTCCGTGCCGACGCGGTAGCGGAACGACACCGATCGATTCCCAATTGCCTGCAGTGCGAACACCCCGCAATACTGGTACGACACCCTTTGCAGGAGTGATCTTCCCATGCGCAGACTCATATCGGCCCTGCTCGTCGCGGTCTGCTGGGTGTCCACAACGCCAGCTGAGACCGTGGGGTCCACGATGGTGCGAGAGCCGATCATCGACATGCACATGCATGCGTATCCGGCCGATGCCCAAGGGCCGCCGGGCACAATGGTGTGTGCGCCATTCGAGCGCTTCATGGCGTGGGATCAGCGCAAACCCTACGGCGAGGTGTTTGGCGCGTCCGTCAGTACGCCTTGCGAATCGCCACTGCGGGGAGCACCCACGGATGAGCGCCTGATGCTCGACACCATCGCCGAGATGAAGCGTCTCAATATCCGCGGCCTGCTGGACGGGACACCCGAACGGGTGGCGGCCTGGATGGCCGCTGCACCTGGGCTGTTTTTTCCCTCGTACGAATACGAAGCCAAGGACGCGTTCGACGTAGAGGAAGTGCGCAAACTCCACCGCGACGGGCGACTGAAAGCCATCGCCGAGATCACGAGCCAGTACGCCGGCGTCGCGCCCGACGATCCGAAGATGGCGCCCGTGTGGAAACTCGCCGAAGAGCTCGACATCCCGGTGGGTATCCACACCGGCCCCGGGCCGCCCGGCGTCGCGTATCTCGGTTCGGCGTATCGCGTACGGATCGGCAGTCCGCTGCTGCTCGAGGAGGTGCTGGTCAGGCATCCGAAACTCCGGTTGTTCCTGATGCATGCCGGTTATCCGTACGCCGACGACACCATCGCCTTGATGTATGCGCATCCGCAGGTGCATGTGGAGGTGGGCGTCATCAACTGGATGTCGCCGCGCGCCGAGTTCCATCGATACTTGAAGCGCCTGGTCGACGCCGGCTTCATTGATCGCATCATGTTTGGTAGCGACCAGATGGTGTGGCCCGGCGCGATCGAGGTGGCGGTGAAGTCCATCGAGGAGGCTCCGTTCCTCGACGCGGCGCAGAAGCGCGCGATTCTGCACGACAACGCGGCGCGGTTCCTGCGGCTCGACACCAAGGGCAACCCGCACTGAGCCGGGCCCGGCAGGCGGGGCACGCGCCGGCTGGCTACAATCGGGGATCGACCGGGTTTTCCCCGGGGAGTAAGTCATGAGTACGCAACCTGCGCATCTGCCCGAGCGCGAGAACGCGACGACGCCGTTGCGCTTCGTCACTGCGGCCAGCCTGTTCGATGGGCACGACGCCGCGATCAACATCATGCGCCGGCTTATCCAGGCGCAGGGCGTCGAGGTGGTGCACCTCGGTCACAACCGCTCGGTCGAGGACGTGGTGCGTGCTGCGCTGCACGAAGACGCGGACGGCATCGCGCTGTCGAGTTACCAGGGCGGTCATGTCGAGTACTTCAAGTACATG
>JBBSJG010000401.1:0-1715 GCA_038257485.1 Longimicrobiales bacterium
GCGCGTCCTGAAAGTGATACGGGAAGACATCCGAACCCTTCATGGCCTGCATCACCTTGTCCACATACGTGCGGCGTCCCGCCATGCTCCACGCAAACCGCCCGTTGCCGTGCGAGCCGGCGAGACGCGACGAGGTGGCCAGCAGCGAAAGATCAGTGGAACCGTGAACACCTGATCGTGTTTCCTCTGCACTCTTCACATCGAGCACACTCGACAGTTTGCCGCCGTGTCGGGCGGAGAATCCGCCGGTGAGCAGTTCCACTTCACCCACCGCCGCATCGATGAACGTGCCGAACAGTCCACCCAGGTGAAACGGGTTGTAAATGGGAATGCCGTCGAGCATGACCAGATTCTGGTCCGCTTCGCCGCCGCGTACGTTGAAACTGGTGGAGAAATCGTTGCGCGCACTGACGCCCGGGAGGAAGGCGATCGCACGCAACGCGTCGCGTTCTCCGAGTGCCGGAATGTTGGAGAGCTCGCTGCCGCGAATCGTGAGCGCGCTGGTTTGCACGGTTTCGTCGAACTGTTCGCGCTCCTCGCGGATTGCAATCGTCATCACCGACGAGAGCATTGCGGTGATCGTGGCCATACGCACGGTGACATGCATCGCCGAATCTCCGCCAGCCACCAGCAACGGTGTGCTGTTGGCGCGGTAGCCGACCGCACGCACGAGGAGCGTCACCGAGCCCGTCGGCACCGCGCGCAGCGTGAATCGCCCCAGCGAATCGGAGCGAAGCGCGCGGCGCGTGCCGAACACGATGTCTGCGCGAACCGGTAATCCGGTCGCCGCGTCCACGACCGTGCCGGTGACCACGGTGCCCGTCGTCGACTGCGCGCGAGCCATGCACGGCACGAGCATCGACGCGCCCGCGCTCGCCGACAGGCCCAGCGCAAGACACGCCATGTCGAACGCATGACGACGGAAGCGAGACCGAATACCAACCGCTACCAGAAACATGACCTGCGGGACCGCGGTGCTGATGTGCCGACTGGGGAATCGGCGCCGTGCGTCTGACGAGACGCCTCACTCGATGTGACGCAGCGCACCAAGTTCACTAACGATACGCTGCATTGGTGGCGAGCGGAACTGTTTCAGCCTCGGCGCAACCTCCCTCCCCATTTCTCAGCAGCGCGGCCCCGCCGTCCGCCCCCGGCGCCCCTAAGCGTCCAGCGGCACCCGCCCGCCGGACACCTCTGCCAGCCGGTGGAAATACACGTCCTCGAGAGTCGGCTCGACGGTTTCAAACCCGTCCCCCGGATCCGACGCGGCGTACACGTGCAGCACCGTGCTGCCAGCGGCCAGTCGACTCGAAATCACCTGATGACTCGCCCGGTACTGGCCGGCGAGATGTCGCGGGATCGTACGACGCCAGATGCGCCCGCGCACTTCATCGAGCAAGCGAGCAGGATTGCCCTGCGCCACCACCGCACCCTTGTTGATGATGGCCATGCTCGAGCAAAGCTCACGCACGTCGTCCACGATATGCGTGGAGAGAATCACGACCACGTCGTCGCCCACATCGGCGAGCAGGTTGAGAAAACGATTGCGCTCGCCTGGATCGAGCCCCGCCGTGGGTTCGTCCACGATGAGCAGCTTGGGACTGCCGGCGAGCGCGATGGCGATACCGAGCCGCTGCTTCATGCCGCCGGAAAATCCGCCCACGCTGTTGTTGCGCTCCTCGTAGAGGTTGACCTGCTGCAATAGCGCGTGCACA
>JBBSJG010000402.1:0-1710 GCA_038257485.1 Longimicrobiales bacterium
CCGCGGAAACACCGGCTGCATCCACGACTCCGTCAACCCCGAGCCCATCGCGTTCCTTCGCCCAAGCCGACGCATCGCCAATAATAACTTCGCAGCCATACGCCCGCGCGATTTCAAGTCGCGCCCGATCGCGCTCGAGGCCGACCAGCGCGACGTCCGCACCCGCGAGACGCGCCATCGCCGCACACAGAATTCCAATCGGTCCCGGCCCGAGCACGATCACGCGATCACCGGGCTCGATCCGCGCGTTGTGAATCACCGCATTGTAAGCGACACAGCAGGGCTCCGTCAGCGCCGCATGTTCCATCGCGAGCCCGTCCGGCACGCAATGCAGGCAACGCGCCGGCACGCGCACATAACGCGTCATGGCTCCATCGACCCCATAGCCGAATCCTTTGCGCGTCGGATCGAGATTATACAGTCCGGCCCGCGTCATCGGATTATTCGAATCAATGACTGCAGCCGTTTCACTCACGACGCGGTCACCTTCGTTCCACGCGCGGACATTGCTGCCGAGCGCATGGATGCGTCCGCCAAATTCATGCCCCAGCACCACGGGATAGTTTACCGGCCAGCTATGACTGCTCGTCCACTGATGCAGATCGCTGCCGCACACGCCCACAGCTTCGACTTCCATGATAATATCATCCGGACCGGGCTCGGGACGCGCAAACTCGCGCAGTTCCACACTATGCGGTTCACGGGAAAAATTAACAACAGCAGGACTTTTCATCGGGTAAGATTCGCTTTCGATTTTACGGCCACGTCGCCGTAGGCATGCACGCGCTCGCAGATGATGCGGAGCGTGCCTTCGAGATTCCCATCCGCGGTGCGAAACGCATCCGCGTCGACAGCGAGTGGTGCACCAATCACCACGAGTGGCGCACCGTACTCCGGAGTTCGCACCGCCTGCTCCAAGGTCAGCCCTCCCACAGCCTGCACTGGCACGCTCACCGCGGCGACAATCTCGCGCAGTTGATCGAGCGGACTCGGCATCCGGTGGCCACCCGCCGCGAGTCCGCGGCGTTCATCATAGCCGATGTGGTGGACGATGAAATCGCAGCCGAGATCTTCGAGCATTTGGGCGCCCGCAATCATATCGGGTTCACCGAGGTTGTCGCCCATCACCTTGATCCCGTAGTCATGCCCGGCTTTCACGACAACCTTGAGTGTTTCAGGATGCGCCCGACTCATCACGACCACATGGGTCGCACCGGCCTTCGCCATCATCTCGGCCTCGAGATAGCCGCCATCCATGATCTTCAAGTCGGCCACGATCGGCGTATCCGGAAAACGCTCACGCAACGCGCGCACGCCGTGCACACCCTCCGCGAGAATAAACGGGGTGCCGGCCTCCAGCCAATCGACGCCCGCCCGCAACGCCATCTCGGCGGTACGCAGCGCTTCGGCGCGATCAATGAGGTCCAGGGAGATTTGAACAATGGGGCGCATGGGGAGCCCTCATGACTGCCCACCGCGCCGGGCGCGTCAATCCACGACCCGCACTCAGCACAAGTTTCGGATCGACGATAACGCCGACCCGACGCCCTGCTCACTTATGCGCGAAATGAGCGAGCGTGCTCACGAGCATTGCCATGTCACGTGCTCCGGGCTCAGCGTCTCGGTTTTAACGCTAACGCACGCGTTTTATTCCCACACGCACATGCTCACAGCCGAACGACATCGCGCCATTCTCCGACTGCTTTCGGA
>JBBSJG010000403.1:0-1708 GCA_038257485.1 Longimicrobiales bacterium
CGAACTGGTCTTCGTCGGCTGCGTTCACCGACCACTTGAGCGAGTCGAGTCCGGCTTTCATGCATTCGTCGACCGCCTCGGGAAACGACATCGACGCATTCGAGGTGAGGAATACGTACGGCATGGCGAGCTCGCGCTTCAGATACTGTATGCAGTCGACGAGCAGACGCGGATTCATGAACGACTCACCGAGGTAGAAGACACCGACCTCCTCGACCCCTGCATCGCGCATCTCGCGGGTGATGCGCTTGAACAGGCCGAAGTCCATGTCCCATTTGGGCTGCACTTCGCGCGTGCGCAGCGCGCAGAAGCCGCAGCGGTAGTTGCAGCGCGGCGAGATCTCGATCTTGACGCTGCGCGGTGCGGGCGGTGCTGCCGCGAGATACTGCGCAGGGATGCGCGTGATGTTGTCGATACGTTCGGTGATGGTCATCCGGAATCTCCGTAAGCGATCAACATGAGGCGCAGGGTAGAGCGGCCGCCGCGCGGCGGGTTGATCGAGATCAACGTCTTCACGATTCGGAATGCCGCGGGAGCGTTTTGCGCGGCCCGCGCACTTCGTCACAATTAGCCGAGCACCCGGAAATCGATGGTGATCCCGCCGGGCTCTCTGGAGATGTATTCGATCCTTACCGCGGTGCCGTACTTTTGCTGGATCTGCGCGAGCAGCGGAAGCGGATCGTGATCGTTGCAGAAACGCATGATTTCGCCGGGCTGCAGCGCCGACAGCGCGCCGAAGATCGCAGCGTGCCGGAAGCGCTTGGCTATGCCTCGCGCGTCGAAAGAGTAGGTGCCCTGCGGGATGACGGGTACTGCGCAATGGTGAGTCATTCAAATCCCTCTGAAGGGTGATGGGACGGTGAGCAAAGAGAGGGCTCCGCACACGACGGAGCCCTCGTTTCGTTAAGCCTTCGCCTGTTGCGCGACGGCGATTTCGGGGACCGACACGTGCGCCTTGCGGCGCATCAGCTTGACCGCGAACCACGCGAGGTAAAGCGTGCCGAGCGCGAATACGACATCCCCGGGCACGCGCAGCCAGACCAGCGTTTCCATCAGGGGCGAATGGACGATCTCGGGTGATCGCGCGTACCACAGCCCGTGCGTGATGCTCGCCCACGCCTGGTAAATGCCTGCCGGAACCAGGGACATGAACACCATCATCGCGAGGCCCCCGTTCAGCATCCAGAACATCGGCCTCAACAGGTTGTCTGCCCAGTACTCACGCTCGGTGAGCCCGCGCAGGCAGAACAGCATGAGACCGATGCCGAGCATGCCGTAGACGCCGAAGAGGGCCGCATGACCGTGGGCAGCAGTGAGGTTGAGCCCCTGCACGTAGTACAGCGAGATGGGCGGGTTGATCGCGAACCCGAGCAGCCCTGCGCCCACCACGTTCCAGAAGCCGACCGCAACGAAGCACAGGATCGGCCATTTGTACGCTGCGACCCACGGTGCGGCCTGGCTGCGCCGGTAGTTCTTGAAAGCCTCGAAACCGATCATCGCGAGCGGCACGACTTCGAGCGCGGAGAACATCGCGCCGATGGCGATCACCGAAGTCGGCGTGCCGGTGAAGTAGAGGTGATGCAGCGTGCCGAGTATGCCCCCGGTCAGAAACACGATGGTCTCGAGGACGATGGCGCTGTTCGCGGTCGCGGTGCGCAACAGTCCGAGCCGCGTGAAGAGCAGGGCGACGACCGCAGTGGCGAAAACC
>JBBSJG010000404.1:0-1703 GCA_038257485.1 Longimicrobiales bacterium
AGCTGGCGCAGGCCAACGCGTTCATGCAGGCGCTACTGGAAAACCTCCAGGAGGGCATCGTCGCCTGCGACGCCGAGGGAGTGCTGACCCTGTTCAACAAGGCCACGCGCAATTTCCACGGGCTGCCGCAGGAACCCGTGCCTGCCGAGCGTTGGGCCGATCACTACAACCTCTACCACGCGGATGGCGTGACACCGATGCGGACCGAGGACGTGCCGCTGTTCCGCGCCCTGCGCGGCGAACAAGTCAGCGGCGCGGAAATGGTGATCGCCCCCGCAAATGGCCCGCCACGTTCGCTGCTCGCCTATGCCAAGGCGCTGCACGATGCGGATGGTGATGTGCAGGGTGCGTTGGTGTCGATGCATGACATCACGCGCCGCAAGCAGGCGGAAGCCGCCTTGCAGACGGCATACGCGGACCTGGAATCGCGGGTCGCCGAACGGACCATGGAACTCGGCCGGGCCAATCACGAGTTGCGTCGCGAAATCGACGTGCGCAAGGAGGCCGAGGAGCAGCTTCGGCAGGGCGAGGCGCGCAAGACCGCCATGTTCGAGGCGGCACTGGACTGCATCGTCAGCACCGACCACGAAGACAGGATCATCGAGTTCAATGCCGCGGCGGAACGCACCTTCGGCCATCGGCGCGAAGATGTGCTCGGGCGCGACATGGCGGAGTTGCTCGTTCCGCCCGCATTTCGCGCGCGCCACCGCGCGGGTATGGCGCATTACCTGGCCACGGGCGAGGGCCCGGTGCTGGACAAGCGACTCGAGTTGTCCGCATTGCATGCCGATGGCCACGAGTTTCCGATTGAACTTACGGTGACGCGCATCCCGGTGCCCGGTCCTCCCGTGTTCACCGCCTACCTACGCGACCTCAGCGACCGCAAGCGCGCAGAAGCCGCGCTGCAGGATAGCGAGAGGAGGTGGACCGGCATCTTCGAACGGTTGCACGAGGCGTTCGTGGTTGGCGAGATCGTCCATGACGAGGCCGGCAACGCCGTGGACTTGCGGTACCTGGAAATCAATGGCGCGTGGGAGAAGATGACCGGCCTTACGCGCGAGTCGGCGCAGGGCCGCCTACAGTCGGAAGTGATACCGGGTGCCGAAACGACATGGGCCGAGGACTTCGCGGAAGTGGTGCGGACAGGCGAACCCGTCACCATCGTGCGCGAGGTCGCCCCTTTGGGTCGCTGGTATGAGGTACACGCGTTCCGCCCGGATCCAGGAAAGTACGCCGCATTATTCTTCGATGTCAGCGAACGCCATCGGGCCGAAACCGCGCGCGTCGAAAGTGAACAACGGTTGCGCTTCGTGATGGATTCGATGCCGCAGAAGATCTTCACCGCCACGCCTGACGGCAGCATCGATTATTTCAATCCCCAGTGGATGGACTTCACGGGACTGTCGTTCGAGCAGATCCGCGACTGGGGATGGCAGCAGTTCATCCACCCGGACGATCTCGACGACAACATCCGGGTCTGGCAGCACTCGATCGCGACGGGTGAGCTCTTCCAGTTCGAGCATCGCTTCCGGAATGTCGGCGGCGACTACCGCTGGCACATCAGCCGCGCCCTGCCCTTGCGAGACGACGCCGGCAACATCCTGATGTGGGTCGGCTCCAATACCGACATCGACGAGCAGCGCAAGTCCGCCGACGTCCTCAGTGCACTGGCCGCCGAACTGTCGGAAGCGGATCGCCAGAAG
>JBBSJG010000405.1:0-1701 GCA_038257485.1 Longimicrobiales bacterium
AACTCATCATCCAGATCCCGTGCCTGAACGAGGCGGAAACCCTGCCGGCCACGTTGGCCGATCTGCCGCGTCATGTCGACGGCATCGACACGATCGAGTGGCTGGTCATCGACGACGGATCGCGTGACGGCACGTCGGACGTCGCGCGTGCGCACGGGGTGCACCACATCGTGCGCTTCACGCGGAACAAGGGACTCGCGGCCGCGTTCACGGCGGGCATTGATGCCGCCGTCAAGGCCGGCGCCGACTTCATCGTCAACACCGATGCGGACAATCAATACGCGGGCGCGGACATTCCGCGGCTGGTGGCCCCCCTGCTGAAGGGTGAGGCCGACATCTGCATCGGCGACCGCAATATCCGCGACATCGCGACCATGTCGTGGCCCAAAAAGCGGCTTCAGCATCTGGGCAGCTGGGTGGTGCGTCAGGTCTCGAACACACAGGTGCCCGACACCACGAGCGGGTTTCGCGCCTACACCCGTGATGCCGCGCTGCGCATGACGATCGTGTCGGAGTTTTCATACACGCTCGAGTCCATCATCGGCGCCGGCAAAAAACGCATGGCCCTTGCCCACGTCGAAGTCGGCACCAACGCGCGCACCCGCCCGTCCCGGCTGTTCAGCAGCATGTTCGCGTATATCAAGCAGTCGACGGCCACCATTGTGCGCATCTATACGATGCACGAACCGCTGAAGGTCTTCAGTTACATCGGCGGACTCGTCTTCCTGGTGGGCATCGCGATTTCGTTCCGGTTCCTGTACTTCTGGCTCGCGGGTGACACCTACGGCGATCGGCACCTGCAGTCCCTGATTCTCTCCGCCGTGCTGATGATCGTCGGCTTTCAGATCATCATCATTGGCCTGGTGGCCGATGCGATCGCGGGCACGCGCAAGCTGCTCGAGGATCTGCTCTACCGGGTTCGCAAAATCGAACTGTCCCTCCGGGGGGATGACTGATGGCGGCTCCCGGGACCATCTCGATTGTCATTCCGGCGTTCAACGAAGCAGACGCGATCGCAGACGTCGTGCGCGAACTGGCGGCGGCCGCGCCCTGGCGTGAAATTCTCGTGATCGACGACGGGTCGACCGATCAGACGGCCACCAACGCGGCCGCCGCCGGCGCGACCGTGATTCGTCAGCCGTACAACAAGGGGAATGGCGCGGCAGTGAAAGCCGGCATCCGGGCGGCCTCCGGCGACTACCTGCTCATCATCGATGGCGATGGTCAGCACAGACCCTCGGACGCCTTACGTCTCTCGACCCTGCTCGGCGAATACGATCTCGTGGTCGGCGCCCGCTCATCGGCGACCCAGGCGAGTGCGATGCGACGCCTCGGCAACAACGTGTTGAACTGGCTCTCCGGGTACCTGGCCGAGCGGCACATCCCCGACCTGACGTCCGGCTTCCGGGGCGCGCGACTCGACTACCTGCGGGAGTTCCTCTTCCTGCTGCCGAACGGATTCTCCACACCGACCACCACGACGCTTGCGTTCATCAAGGCGGGCCACAGCGTCCGGTTCGAGCCGGTCGAGGCGCGTCAGCGCACCGGCCATTCGAAGATCCAGTTGTCGAGCGACGGAGTCAAGAACCTCGTCATCATATAGCGGGTGATCACGATATACAGCACGATGCGCATTATTCAGCCGGTGTCCGGCTAGTCATTTGCGCTGGGCTACGCGTAAGCCGACTGCACCACCTACGT
>JBBSJG010000406.1:0-1697 GCA_038257485.1 Longimicrobiales bacterium
TGAGATCCGCATCCCGTTCAGCAGTTTGCGTTTTCCCGCGGGTGGTCCGCAGCGTTGGGGCTTTCAGGTCATCCGGCATGTGCAACACAGCGGCTACCAGCAAACCTGGACACCGGCGCGCCAAGGCGCCGCGTCGTTCATTGCGCAGGCGGGCCGTCTTGAAGGATTGAATGGAATGCGCCATGGACTCGACGTAACGCTCAATCCGGAACTCACCAGCACGCTCACAGGCGCGCCAGAAAGTGCGCTCCCCGGTGCTGAATGGCGTTACTCCAACACTCCGCGATTCGGTGGCAACGTGCGGGCGGGACTCGGCAGCAACTTCGTACTGAACGGCACGATTCGTCCCGACTTTTCGCAGGTGGAGGCAGACGCACTGCAAGTGGCGGCCGACCCGCGCTTCGCGCTGTTCTATCCGGAGCGTCGTCCGTTCTTCGTGGAGGGCTCAGACCAGTTCAACGTGCCCAACACGCTCGTGTATACGCGCCGCATTGTGCAGCCGGACGCCGCGCTCAAACTCACTGGTCGCATCGGTCGCGGCAACATCTCGTTGCTGTCGGCACTCGAAGCGCCCGTGCCGAGTGCGAACGACAGCCGCCCGCTCGTAAATATTGTGCGGCTCACCCGGGACTTCGACGATCAGTCGCAGGCGGGGGTTCTCTACAGTGAGCGCGTGGGTGGTGGCCGCGCCAATCGCGTGATCGGCGCGGACATGCGTCACGTCTTCGCGCGCCTGTATTTCCTGCAACTGCAGCTCGCCAACGGATTCACGCGCGTTGACGGCGTCACGCGGAACGGTGCGCTCTGGGAAGCCACGGTCGATCGCACCGGGCGCTCGTGGGGGTTCAACTACAAACTGTTCGGCATTCAACCCGACTTCCGCGCGGACAACGGCTTTGTTGCGCGTACCGGCTACGTGCAGCCGGCGCTCAACAACCGCATCACCGTCTTCGGCACTCCGGGCCGCGTGTTCGAGCGATACAACGTCTTCATCGGTACGCAGGCTCTCTGGAAGTACGACGACTTCTTTGCAGGCCGACGAGTACTCGAAACGCGGTTCAGCGCCAACAACCAGGTCACGTTGCGCGGCGGCTGGTCGGTGTCGCTGACGCCCAGTCTGTCACAGTACACGTTCGATCCCAGCGCGTACCTGCAGGTGGCAACGGAGAACGGCACGACCACGCCGGACGCGTTCACTCCCGCGCCGCGCCTCGATGCCACGAGCCTCGGATTCTCCGTGTCCACGCCGCAGTACCGTCGCTTCTCGGCATCGCTCGGTATCACACGTGCACGCGACGTCGATTTTGCCGAGACAACGCCCGTAGATCGCACGGCCGCTACAGCCGAGATCACGCTGCGTCCCACGGAGCGTCTGCGAGCGAACGCCACGTATGCCAGCAACGAGTTCATTCGCATGAAAGACGGCCTGTCGACATTCTCCACGCGTATTCCGCGCGTACGTGTAGAGTATCAGCTAAGTCGCTTCATCTTCGTGCGCGTGGTGTCGCAGTACGAAGCCAATCGTCGCGAACCGCTGCGTGATTATCGCACCGGGTTGGCGCTGCTCGAGCGGCAGTCGGACGGCAGCTTCGTTCCATCGGTGCGGCGGTTGTCCAACGTATTGCGCACGGACTGGCTGTTCTCGTACCGTCCGCGACCCGGAACGACGTTCTTTGCCGGCTACGGCAGCAGCCTCA
>JBBSJG010000407.1:0-1693 GCA_038257485.1 Longimicrobiales bacterium
CGCAGCGCGCGCCGGGGACGGACCCCATCGAGGAGGGATCGAATGCCTGGGCGTTCGCGCCGTCCCGGACAAAGTCGGGCCGCGCGATCCTGATGCGTAATCCGCACCTCTCGTGGTCGGCCGGCTATTACGAGGCACAGGTGACTGTGCCCGGCGTCCTCGACTTCTACGGTGATTTCCGCATCGGGGGACCGTTCGGCGTCGTGTCTGGCTTCAATGCAAACCTTGGCTGGGCAACTACGAACAATGCTCCGGACCTCGACGAGATCTACGCGCTCGACGCCGACACATCGCGTGTCGACCACTACATCTTCGATGGTGCATCGGTGCCTCTCGAACGCGAGCTCGTCACCGTCGCGTTCAGGAACGGTGGATCCCTTGCAACTGAGACGCGTGAGTTCTGGCGCAGCCACCTGGGCCCGGTTCTGCACCGTGACAGTGGGAAGGTCTATGTCCTGCGCGCCGCGGGCGACGGTGACAATCGTGCGGGAGAACAGTTCCTCCGGATGATGCGCGCTCGCTCGCTGTCCGAGTGGCAGGATGCAATGAGGATGAGGGCGCGGATGAACTCCAGTTTCACGTACGCGGACCGCGCCGGCAACATACTCTATGTCTGGAACGCCGCGATTCCTTCTCTTCCTCACGCGAACGGCGGAGACACCACTGCCGTCCCCGCACGCACCAGTCGGGACATCTGGACCCGGTACATCCCGTACGACTCACTTCCGCAGCTGCTGAACCCGCGCGGCGGATACGTGCGCAACGAGAACGACGCACCGTATCACACGAACATGCGTCAGGTGCTCGACCGCAGCCGCTACCCGGCAAACCTTCCCGAGCCGTCCCTCAGGCTGCGCAGCCAGCTCAGCCTGGAGCTGATCGACAACAACCGGAAGCTGGCACTCGAGGATGTTGTCGCTCTCAAAAACTCCTATCGCATGCTTCTCGCGGACAGGGTCAAGCCCGATCTGATTGCGGCCGTTCGCGCCACGACCCCCGACTCGACGGTCGCGAGCGCTACGGAGCTTCTGTCGCGCTGGGACAACACGGCCTCGCACAACGCCCGCGGCGCGGTCCTGTTCGATACCTGGTGGCGGCGATACACCGACGGCGTCACGGCAGACTCTATGTTCGCCGAGCCGTGGACTGTGGCGGCGCCGGTGACGACGCCGCGGGGATTGAAAGATCCGGCCCGGGCCGCCGAGTCGTTCGGGTGGGCTGTGGCCGAGACCGCGCGCCGTCACGGGAGCTATGACGTGGCCTGGGGAGACGTGCATCGCGTTCGCGTCGGAGACGTCGATGAGCCCGTCGGGGGCTGCGGCGGCGCATTCGGATGCTTCCGCGTTCTCAACTTCCGCACAGACCCCGACGGTCGTCGGGCGGTGAACGGCGGAGACGGATGGGTGCTCGCTGTAGAGTTCGCTGATGTTCCTCGAGCTTACTCAGTGCTTGCCTACGGACAAAGCCCGCGCGCGGATTCGCCATTCCACTCTGACCAGGCGGCGATGTTCGCGCGCGGCGAAATGAAGCGTGTCGCTTTTACGGCGCGCGATGTCGAGGCGCAGACCATCCGGCGGTATCGGCCCGGCGCCCGGCGGTAAACACACGCTACGCGGCCTAGATCCGCGGAATCCGCTCTATCCGCGTAAATCCGCGATAATAAAAACGGCCACCGGCGGTCTGCCCGGTGGCC
>JBBSJG010000408.1:0-1691 GCA_038257485.1 Longimicrobiales bacterium
CAGCTTGACCGTCAGCGCCTTCGTTCGGCCCGTACGGCTGCGCGGCACCTCTCGCCGTTTCCCAACAGCTGGACCACGCCGCGCAGCTCGCCGGCCATCGACGCACCTGAAGCTCCGAGCTCGCCGCGCGAGTGGTGACAGCGTTTTCCACCACTCGACGCATCCCTGCGAACGAGCGGCAATGATTGAGTCGGCGACGGGTCGTGTCTCTTCCGGGACACGACCCGTCGTCGCATATATTGCGCACATGCCCAAACCCACCACACTTCTCGATGCTCGCGCAATCGACCGGTCGCTCCGTCGCATGGCCGACGAAATTCTCGAGCACAATGGCGGTACCGACGATCTCGTGATCGTTGGCATCGAACGGCGCGGGGTGCAACTCGCCGATCGCATCGTCAAGATCATCGAGGCGCAGGAACAGACCATCATTACGCGCGGCGCACTCGACATCACGCTCTATCGTGATGACCTGCAAACCATCGGTCCGCGCCCGGTGGTCGGACGTACGCAGTTGCCGCTCACGCTCGATGGCAAGCGAGTGGTGATCGTCGATGACGTGCTTTATACCGGGCGGACGATTCGCGCCGCACTCGACGAACTCGCAGACTTCGGGCGTCCCTCGCGTATCGCGCTCGTCGTGCTCGTGGACCGCGGTGGCCGTGAGCTGCCCATCCACGCCGATGTGGTAGGTCGAACGGTGGACGTGCCCGCCGGACAGCGTGTGGATGTGTTGCTCACCGAAGTAGACGGCCGCGACGCCGTCGTGCTCGCCGACCGCGACCACGCGTGATGCGCTTTACGCCCACCACGCGAGACTGCCACGCATGACCGGACCGCTCGGCAAAGACCTGCTCGGCCTCGATGAGTTGAGTGCGGATCAGATCCGGCTCATTCTCGATACCGCGGTGCCGTTCAAGGAAGTGAGCGAACGGCAGATCAAGAAGGTGCCGACGCTGCGCGGCATGACAATTGTGAACCTGTTCTTCGAAGCGTCAACGCGCACGCGCGTGTCCTTTGAGTTTGCCGAGAAGCGTCTGTCGGCCGACACGGTGAATGTCGCATCGTCCGGATCGAGTGTGGCCAAGGGAGAGACGCTGGTCGACACGGCGCGGAACCTCGAAGCGATGCGCATCGACATGGTGGTCATTCGGCACCCGGCCTCCGGCGCGGCGCGTTTTCTCGCCGAACGCATTGACAGCAACGTCATCAATGCCGGCGACGGCACGCACGAACATCTGACGCAGGCGTTGCTCGATATTCTCACGCTGCGCGATCGTTTCGGCGACCTCACCGGACGCCGCGTCTGCATCGTGGGCGATGTGCTGCACTCGCGCGTCGCGCGCTCGAACATTCACGGACTGCGCAAACTTGGCGCCGAGGTGGCCGTGTGCGGACCGCGTTCGCTGCTGCCGAGTGCCGTCGAAGAACTCGGCGTGCAGGTCTTCGACCGCATCGAAGCCGCCATCGAGTGGGCCGAAGCACTCAACATCCTGCGCTTGCAGTTGGAACGCATGCAGGCCGGCTACATTCCATCGCTGCGCGAATACAATCGCGTCTTTGGCGTTACGAGTGAGCGCCTCGACAAGGCGCCACATGACCTTCTCATCCTGCACCCCGGCCCAATGAACCGTGGCGTGGAAATCGATTCCGATGTGGCCGATGGGCCGCATTCCGTCATCCTGCACCAG
>JBBSJG010000409.1:0-1683 GCA_038257485.1 Longimicrobiales bacterium
GGCACTACGGCGTTGGAATTCAGTTCAACCTTGGCGACGGGCCGATCACACCGTTCGCGCGCGGCGGCGCGGGCGTGCTGCGCCTCAAGCCCGATAGCGCCGAACGCCAGGATCGCATCACGGTGAGTGCCGGTGGAGGCATACGTTTCGGCATCAGCGGCGTGAACGCCGAGATCTTTGCCGAACAGATGGCCTTCCGCATGAATCCGCGCGGACTCTTCGGTGCGGATACCGCGGGTGCAGAGACGCCGACGCTGCGCAACCTCGTGTACGGGGCCGCGGTAACGTTGCCGCTGAGCTCCATGGGCGACACGGAGTACGCGGACGGACTGCGCGGCTCCACAGCGCCCATCGAACCGTTCGTTGGTGAGCTGCGCTATGCGAGTGAGAACGGCCTGCCAAACCAGGAGTTGGCCGGTGTCCGCGCGGGCATCGACTTCTCGCCGGTATTCGGCGTACGCGGCTTTTACTGGCGCGGCCTGAACGACGACCGCGACGGCACGGTGCCCGTCACTGGTTATGGTGGTGAAACGCAGTTCAACCTGAACACGGGCCCCGGTGTGTCGCCGTACCTGATCGTTGGCGCGGGTCGTATCGACTACGGTACGGACTTTGCCGATTCTCTGGGCGTTGGTCGCGTCGACAAGACCGCCTTCATTCTGGGCGGTGGAGCGAGCCTTCGACTCACCGATCGCTTCCGGCTCAACGGCTCGATCCGCGACTATGTCATGACCGTCGACGATGATCTCGACAACGTGGCGAGTACGGCCGACATCACGCACAACACGATGATCACGGCCGGCCTCACGATCAGTATTGGCGGTCGCTCCGGCCAGTCAGAATCCGATCGGGTGCGCGAGCGTGACCGCGAGCTCCGTGAAGCGCGCGAGCGCCTCGCCGAGCGGGAGCGGGAGCTGGAGCGCCGCGAACGTGGTGAGTCGCCCATGATGTCGGAACGCGAGCGCCTCATGGAGCGCGAGCGCATGCTCGACGAACGCATGCGTCGCATGATGCGTGACAGCGTCATGATCATGGAGCGCGACACGATGATGATGCGTCGCCAGATGGGCGGGACACAGGGACAGCAGTGGATCACGATTCCCGTGCCGGCCTACGGTGAGATCATTCTCCGCTACGGCTTCCCGCCTGCAGGCGGCACGGCGGACAGCATGGGCATGCGCCGCGACACGATGCGCATGATGCAGGGTACGCCAGACGAGGTTGCTCGTCGCCTTGACGAGATTGAACGTCGCATCAATGCGCGACTCGATGCAATGCAGCGTCAGCCGCAGCAGCAGCAGCCGCGGCGCGATGAGGCCCCGGTGATCGTAATGCGGCCGAACGAGACGGTCGAGGTAGACCGGGAGAGAACTCGCGAGCGCACACCGGTCTTCCAGCGTCTTGGGCAGACGGGCGTCTCCGACCTTCGCCCCTACGTGGGTGTCGGCTTCGGTGACGAGACACAGTTCGTGGTGGGCACCCGCGCCGACCTTGGCCCGATCTCCGCGAATAGCGGCTTCAACTTCGTGCCGGAACTCGCGGTGGGCCTGGGCGGCGATTTGAGTGTGCTCGCGTTGGCGAACGTGCGCTACGCGTTCGGCAGCATTGGCGGTGTGCGCATGGTACGCCCCTACGCGACGGTCGGCGGCGGTATCTTCTCGCCGTCCGTGCTCGGCATCAACA
>JBBSJG010000410.1:0-1663 GCA_038257485.1 Longimicrobiales bacterium
ATGCGATGTCCCCCCTCCGGCGTACCGCGACTTATCCGGTGTCATGATGCCAGCTGAACCTGCTTCCGTAACGGACCACGAACGCCAGCGCGACGTCGTTGCCAACCGGAGCTCGGCGCGGCGAGTCACGCTGGTAGTGCCGTGCTTCAATGAGGCAGCTCGGCTCGATGCTGATGCGTTCACGAGTGCGCTCAGGCACATGGACTGGCTGGATCTCATTTTCGTCAATGACGGGTCAACCGATGACACCGCAGGGGTGCTAAATAGTCTTCGTGCGCAGCATCCAGCGCGCGTGAGTGTGCTCGAGCTGCCGCACAATATGGGCAAGGCCGAGGCGGTGCGCCGAGGGCTGCTGCGGGCGAACGAGTCCGCCGCGTCGGTGCAGGTGAAGGCTGGCACGCCCGTGAGCTTGTGCGGCTTTTGGGACGCCGATCTCTCGGCGCCATTGGACGAGTTGCGCGGCATGCGTCGCGTATTCACGGAACACCCCCACATCGAGTGGGTGTGGGGCATCCGGTTGCGATCACTCGGTCGGCTGGTAACGCGTCACGCGAGCCGACATTACCTGGGCCGTGTGTTCGCCACGGCGGCGAGTGTGGTGGTATCGCTTCCGATCTACGATTCACAGTGCGGCGCCAAGCTGTTTCGCAGCGGCGAGTTGTTGGCGGCTGTGATCGCGACGCCGTTCGCGTCGCGCTGGATATTCGATGTGGAGATCATCGCGCGTGCGTCGCGTGTGTGCGGACGGGATCGGCTGTCGCGACTGGTGAAGGAGCATCCGCTCGACCAGTGGCAACATCGAGCCGGTTCTCGGCTCAAGTCGGGCGACTTCGTTCGGGCCGCTGGTGACCTTTACCGGATTGCGCGACTGTATCGAGACTGACAGTTGCCCGGGGCCCAGCCGGCGACGGTGAATCACCGCCACCGAGTCGGCGTACAAACGTTCCCACTCGGGCAGCAGGTCAAGCAAGCGCGTAGCGGGAATGTTGGGCTGCAGCAGCGTCCATGTGATGTCGTTTTCGTCGAGCATCTGTTCGAGTTCGCCGGCCTTCGCGAGGGACAGCGCGGACGCGAGTCGCGCGATGTAAAGATCACCGTAGAGATCGGCGCGACCGTCCACAAACACCGGCACACCACGGAAGATCAGGTAGCCACCAAAGCCGTAGGCATTGAATACGCGGCCTGTCAATCCAGACTGCTCGGCGAAGTCGACGGCGACGCGAGGCGTGTGGCTGTCGGGCGGAACCACGCGCCAGCTATCGGCCAGCGCGAAGGTAGCGGCGGCGGTAATGGCCAGAGCGATTGCCACCGATGCTGGTCTCGCCCTCTGTGCCAGGGAAGCGAAGATCGCGTCGATGGGGGACGGCGAGGTGGATGGCGACGTGGTTGCGGCGTCGTATCGTGCGCCGAGAGGGCTCCTCAGCGCAGGCACGATCAGGAACGGTGATGTGAGCGCAAGCAGCGAGTTGTAGCGATCGTGCTTGAGCGCGAGGTACAGCATGAAGAACACCATCACTCCGCGCCATAGCGGCAGCCGCAGCTTGCCGGAGAAGGCGAGCAGCATCACGAGCAGCAACCAGAGAAGCAGCAGTTGCGGCTCGTGAAAGTTGGTGCTTTCCCACTCCTGAACGACACTGAGCGTCACCTTCATGCCCATGAGGTC
>JBBSJG010000411.1:0-1656 GCA_038257485.1 Longimicrobiales bacterium
ACCGAGAACCGGCAGCGAGATGTGGGAATCGAGCTCCGTGCTGCCATGACCGGGAAAATGTTTCGCCGTCGTGAGCACGCCCGCCGATTCGGCGCCACGCACGAATGCTGCCGCGAAACGGCCGACGGTGGCGGCATCATTGCCATAACTGCGGATATTGACGATGGGGTTCGCCGGCTGCGTATTCACATCCGCGACGGGCGCGAACAGCCAGTGTATCCCGACCGCCCTCGCTTCCCTCGCCGTGATGCGACCCTCGAGTGCCGCGACCTCGGGGTCGCCCGTCGCACCGATCCCCATGTTGTACGGAAACACGGTGCCACCTTCGCCTTCGATGGCGTACGGCAGGTACGTCGGCGGCCACATGCGCATGCCCGCGCCGAACTCGAGGTCCGCGCCGAACAGCAGCGGGATCTTCGTCGCGTGCTGCAGTTCATTCAGCTTGGCAGCCATGTCCAGCGGGGATCCGAGGCCGACCGCGAAGCCGCCAATGCCGACGCGCGCAATCAGCTGCCGCGCGCTCTGCATCTCCGCACCCTGTGCGCTCGCGAACCCGCCCTCGATCCGGACCATGATCATCTGGCCGACCTTCTGCTCCAGCGACATGTCGCCGAACGTCTCGCTGGCCCACTGCGTCGCCGTCGCTGACGAGTTCTGGATCTGGGAGCGAACGCCCCCCGGCGAAACGTCGTCCGGCGCCCGTTTCGCGCACGCCGTGAGCGGCAGCGCCACGGCGAGGCACAGCGCGATTGGCATCCTGGCAGCACCCCCGCGGGCCCCACTGCGCGGACGCGATCCGCCCGCTACCTTGCGGGTGATGGCGGGTACGCCTGATTCACGGACAATCCACCTCAAATGCGGACCTCTCTTCATGACGCCTGGATTGACCAAAGCTATTCCCCGCGACGGGCTGCAGCAACGAAATGCCTCGCTGCCCGTTCTGGCCCGGGGCCGTATGATGTCCTACACCGTCGCGTCGCTGGTGTGCGCCACCCTCCTCGGCTGCGGCCCGGCCGCCGTCGCAACCCGACCCGTACAGGCCCAGAAGGCCCCGTCCGGCGCGATCGTCCGCACGGGCGCGGATGTCCTTGCACGCGACCGCTTCGCCCCCATCCGCGGGATGCGCGTCGGACTCCTGACCAATCACACCGGCACCATCGTCACGACCGGCGGTACGCGGAGCACGATCGATGTGATGCACGAGAGCGCGGATGTCGACCTCGTCTCCCTCTTCAGCCCCGAACACGGCATCCGCGGCGATGTCCTCGCCGGCGTGAAAGTCGCGAGCGACGTCGATTCGAAGACCGGCCTGACCGTGCACTCTCTCTACGACAAATCGCACCGACCGACGCCCGACATGCTGCGCGGACTCGACGCACTCGTATTCGATATCCAGGATGTCGGCGCGCGGTACTACACGTACGTGTGGACCATGACACTCGCCATGCGCGCGGCCGCCGAGAACAATGTGAAGTTCGTCGTGCTCGATCGCCCGGACCCGATCGACGGCGTGCATATGCAGGGCGCGCCGCTCGACACTGCATTCGCCACACTCGTCGGTCTCTATCCGGTTCCGATGCGCACAGGCATGACGCCGGGCGAGATCGCGCGCTACGTCAACACCGAGTACCGCATCGATGCGAACCTGCACGTCGT
>JBBSJG010000412.1:0-1654 GCA_038257485.1 Longimicrobiales bacterium
CATCGCGTCGGCAACCAGGCCCTGCATCTGCTCGAGCTCCAATGCCGATGGCGCGCGGTCGGTATCGCCCATCACATACCGCCGTACGGATCCCGCAGTGACGAACGTACCGAGATTCGTCGCGGCACCCTGCCGCTGCATGCGCGCGAAGTATCCGTCAAGATCGGTCCAGTCCACCGTATTGGTGCGCGCGAACGAAAGCTCCTTCAACGTCCGCTCGTTCACGGGCACCACACTGAACACCTCGCCCGTGATCTCACTGGTCACACCCTGCGTGATCTTGGACAGCGAACGACCGTCCGCGACCTGCGGATACTCCGAATGGCCGAGCACATCGATCCAGCCGGGACTGACTGTCAGGCCGGTCGCATCGATGGTGTCTCTCGCCGCCGCACCAGGGAGCCGGCCGATCGCAGCAATGCGGTCGCCCGCGATCGCAACATCGCCGATGTACCACGGTGAACCCGTGCCATCCAGGATGCGGCCGTTGCGGATGATGCGGTCGTATACGACGGCGGATCGCGCGGTCGGCACTGCGGCGGAACTGCCCGAGGAATCGTTCATCGAGCGGGTGGCGCTGCACGCAGTCGTGGCGACCGCGCAGATCGCGAGCATGGAACGTCGCATGATGATTTCTCCGGACATCAATTGCCTCAGGCTTCGCGGCCTTTCCAGAAGTAATAGACCGGAATGCCGATGAGAATGGCGCCGAAGGCCAGCATGGTCGGACCGGGCTCCGTGATCAGTGCATTGAGCAGCATTGCGACGGATGCCATGAGGAAAACAGCCGGCACGATCGGGTACCCGGCCGTGCGATACGGCCGCTCGGCGTCCGGGCGCCGCTTGCGCAGCACGAAGACCGCAGCAACAGCCAGCGCGTAGAACGGCCAGATACCGAGGATGAACGCGTCCGCGAGCTGCTTGAACGTGGCAAGCGACACATACAGAACACCGAGTACCACGGCCATGCTGATCGCGACGTGCGGGGTCTGGAACTTCGGGTGCACTGCAGCGACCGGCTTGAAGAACAACTTCTCATCGGACATCGCCCAGAAAATGCGCGGCCCCGTCATCATGGAGCCGTTGAGCGCGCCGAACGTCGAGAGCATGACGAGTGCAGCGACAATTGCGGCACCGGCCTGTCCGAAGATGCGTGTTGCCGTGTCGGCCGCGACGAGCGGTGACCTCGCCATGACGTCCATCGGCAGGACGTAGACGTATGCGAGGTTGACGAGCAGGTACACCACGACAATGGTGGCGACACCCCCGATCAGTGCGCGCGGCAGGTTACGGCTCGGGTCCTTCACTTCGCCGGCAACGAACGTGAGGTCGGCCCAGCCATCGTAGGCCCACATGACGGATACCATTGCAATGCCGAAGCCCGCCCATGACGTCGGCGAGAACGAGAAATGACCGCCGGCGAGTGCGCCCGATGCGAAGTTGCCGAACAGGAACGCAACCAGTGTCAAACCGAGCAGTGCGAGAACTTTCGCACCGGTCGTAGCGTTCTCGAGCAGTGCGGCCCATCGGATGGAGCGGATGTTGAGCAGCCCGAGAACGATGATCGCTGCCGCTGCGACCATCCGGACTTGTCCGTCGGTCATGCGCACGAACGTCTGCGTGTACTCGGCGAAAATCATCGCAATTGCGCCGA
>JBBSJG010000413.1:0-1651 GCA_038257485.1 Longimicrobiales bacterium
ACGGTGTCGTGAAGCTGCCTACGGACAAGGCGTGCCCTCCGGTCGCAGCCGCTGCGTCAGTCGCTACGCATGCAGCGCAGGTCACATTGTGCAGACGATGTAGATACAGGAGAAGTCTCTCATTCGGCGTTCGTCATGTGGAGTAGTACGTCCGAGAGAACTCTGTGAAGTACGATATGAGGAAGGACCACGTCCGGTCCGCGATCCACACCGCTACGATGATCGGCAGGACGATCCCGGCGAGAACGATCGTCACGCAGACGGTGACATCCACGATCGCCGAGTGGCTCTTCGGCCGGAGGCGCTCGGACACCGGCGCGTCATCTTCGAAAGGGTCACCGCAACGATGCATGACGGTCGGGAACATGAAGAGAGAATGACACCGGTCCTGATATCATCTCGTACGTCAAGTTTGTGCGATGCGTGATGTTTACGCGATGCAGGAAACTTTCCTCGATCCGAAGTATGTTTCTCATCGGGCCATGCCCTCGTCGGCCTCGCGCACCACGTGCGCGGGCTGGGCGGCGACTATCCTGTGCACGTTCCTCACGTCCTCCGGGTCGGCGCAGTCGGCGCGCCACAGGGCTCGCACGTCGCCGGGGGATAGTCCCGTCCAGTCTCGTGACAACAGGGCGCCCCGGAGAGTCGGATCGCTCGTGTTCCGGAGCAGCAGGGGAAGCGCGTGCACGTCGTACGCCCCGGCCCACATGACGCGCAGTCCGCGTGCTCTGACGGCGTTCAGGCGTGTTCCCGCTCCGGGCCGGTCCAGCAGCGCCAGGAAACGCCGCGGATCGGCGACGGCGTCGCGCAGGAGGTCGTCCACGGCTCGCTCTATGCAGGTCCTGAAGACGTCATGCGACATGTAATCCGGGCCGTCCTCCGGGCGGGTAGCTGCCGGTCCGTGCAAGTCCGCCAGCAGTCCGGACACCGTGACGCCGAGGAGGTCGTTCTGCCCGTCGATCTTCGCATTCAATTCTGCCGTTCGGGACGCGATCTGCTCGGTGAGTTCAGTCTCTGCCTCTGCAGTGCGCTTCGTGAGTTTAGTCTCTGCCTCTGCAGTGCGCTTCGTGAGTTTAGTCTCTGCCTCTGCAGTGCGCTTCGTGAGTTTAGTCTCTGCCTCCGCAGTGCGCTTCGTGAGTGTATCGGTCTGGATTTCCGCCTCATCACGCAATTTTTTCAGGAGTCGCTTCTCATCGTACACGTCACCTCCCAGCCACGCTTTCAACATCTTCGGCACCAGCACGAGAGACAAAATAGCCAGCGCCGTGCTCGCGACGGGCGTGAGCACGTCGACCCACGTGTCGCGGGTGCGCCACTGCACGCCGGTGACGATCAGGATGCATATCTCCGTCATGCCCGTGAACAGGTACCGCTTCATGTCGGCCGCGTGCATGTCTGAAGGAGAGAGATCGAAACGTGATGTGATGTGCTCCTGATAGATGAGGCATTCCGTAAACTTTTCGTTTCGACGCAAACTTTACGAATGAAGATCATCCGATGACGCGCTGATGGCCATGTCCTCGTCGGCCACGCGCACCACGGGGGCGGGCCGGGCGGCGACGATCCAGTGCACGTTCCTCACGTCCACCGGGGCGGCGCAGTCGGCGCGCCACACGGCGCGCACCTCGCCCGGGGGTAGTACCGGCCAGTC
>JBBSJG010000414.1:0-1626 GCA_038257485.1 Longimicrobiales bacterium
CTCGCGAAGCTGGTCGAGATGCGCGGCATCCACAACGATGCGCGGCACCCACCGAGGCTCTCGCACAGATGGCGCCTATTTTGCGAGTTCGCGCAGCGCGTTGCGATACTTCCGGGCCGCCTGCGCAGCGACGGCGAGACCGGCTTCAACCTCCGCGTCGTACGGCGTGAGAAGAATGCCTTGGTCAGTCTCGATTGCGAGCACTTTGTCGCCCGCCTCGAGATGAAGCCGGCCGGCCATATCCTTCGGGATTGTAGCGCCGATCGAACCGCCAACTTGACGCAGCGTCAGTTCACGAACCATTAGAGACTCCCGACTCACAGGTGATCTACAAATGTAGCATTTTCGTGCTACAGAGCAATGGTGTCTGGCCTGGGACGACCTGTCGGCGCGTCCGTTGCATTAGGACCGTCGCTACCGCATGGTGTAATCGATCGCTCGTCCCCACCCCGTGCCCCGCCCCCAATGCTGCGTCAGTCCGCCCTTCGCTACACCGCCGTGCTGCTGTCCGCGGCCCTGCTCGCCTGCAGCCCCGATTCGTCGGCCTCGCGCGAGTCGGTGGCCCCCACGGTCGTCCAGACCGAAGAGCTCAATCGCTGGCAATCGACCGCCGACCGCGTCACGATCACACGCGACGAGTGGGGCGTGCCGCACGTGCGCGGCGCGACGGACGCGGATGCGGTGTTCGGCGTGATGTACGCGCAGGCTGAAGACGACTTCACGCGCATTGAACAGAACTACTTGAACGCGATGGGACGCCTTGCCGAAGCAGACGGCGAATCGGCGATCTATCAGGATCTGCGCATGAAGATGTTCATTCAGCCCGACAGCATGCGCGCGAAGTACGAAGCGAGCCCGGATTCGCTCAAGGTGTTGATGGACGCTTTCGCGGACGGACTCAACTACTACCTGCACACGCATCCCGAAACCAAACCGCGCGTGATCACTCGCTTCGAACCGTGGATGGCGCTGAGCTTCAGTGAAGGCAGCATTGGCGGTGACATCGAGTCGATCTCGCTGCGTGACCTGCGGGCGTTCTACGAATCGCGCGCCACGCAGACAGCAAGCGAACGCACGGGCAGCGGGTACATCGCGTCATTGCACGCCCAGGAATCGCACACGGCCGCCGACGAGCCGGCAATGCTCGAGCCGATGCCAACTCCGCGCAACATCGAACCCGGCGGTTCAAACGGCTTCGCCATCGCACCGTCACGCAGCGCATCGGGACACGCGCTGCTGCTCATCAACCCGCACACGTCATTTTTCTTCCGCGCCGAGGCGCAGATGACGAGCGACGAAGGGTTGAACGCGTACGGTGCGATGACGTGGGGCCAGTTCTTCATCTACCAAGGCTTCAACGAACGCACGGGATGGATGCACACCTCGACTGGTGCGGACGCGATCGATGAGTACGCGGAAACCGTGACGGAATCGCCGGAGGGCATCACGTACAGGTACGGCGCCGAGCAGCGTCCCATGGTCACGCAGCAGATCACCGTGCCGTTCACAAGCGACACCGGTATGGCGACGCGCACGTTCACGGTGTACCGCACGCATCACGGCCCCGTCGTGCGCGAGGCGGACGGCAAGTGGATTGCGATCAAGCTCATGGACGAGCCAGTGAAA
>JBBSJG010000415.1:0-1611 GCA_038257485.1 Longimicrobiales bacterium
ATCGCATCGGTTCGCTCGAGGCGGGCAAGGACGCCGACTTCGTGATCTGGAACGGCAATCCGCTGTCGCAGTTCACGCGCGCGGAGCAGACGTGGGTAGATGGGCGTCGCTATTTCTCGCTCGAAGAAGACGCCGAGCTGCGCAAGCAGATCGCGCAGCAGCGTTCGCAGCTCATTCAGGCGATCCTGTCCGCTGGCGGATCGGAGAACGTGACCACCAACGGTCCGGCGCGTGGGCGCGGACAGGAGAACCGCTGACCATGACATTCACGGCGAACGGTATCGAGCAGATGAGAAACACGGTGAGACACAACGTGAACACATGCAGCATGCGTCCGCTTGTCATGCGAGCGGTAGCGATGGCACTGGCCGCGAGCACGTTCGGCATGCTTACGCCTGATGCGGCCGAGGCGCAGGTGCGCATGACGGTGGCACCACAGGAACTTCCGGTGGTGTTGCGCGGTGCGACCATTCACACCGTGACCAACGGCGTGATCCAGAACGGCATGATTGTGCTGGAGCGCGGCATCATCACCGCGATCGGTGCAGACGTGCCGATCCCGCGCGGCGCGAAAGTGGTGGACGTCACGGGCAAGCACATTTATCCCGGACTCATCGATGCGTATAGCACGGTCGGACTCACGGAGATCGGGTCCGTGGACGTCTCCAACGACATCAACGAAATCGGCGATTTCAATCCGAACGTGCGTGCAGATGTCGCGGTCAACGCCGAGAGCCGGCACATTGGCACGACGCGTTCCGCGGGGGTGCTGGTGGCGTTCAGCACACCGGGCGGTGGCATCATCTCCGGCCTTTCGTCCGCGATGTCGCTGGAAGGATGGACGTGGGAAGAGATGTCAATGAAAGGTGCGGCTGCGCTCAATGTGAACTGGCCTGATCCGAATGCGCGTCCGCGTCGATTCGGGGGGGGCGGCCCCGGTGGTCGTGGTGGTCCGCAGGAGCCGCAGCTCAGCTATGCCGAGCAGGTGCAGCAGATCAAGGACTTCTTTGGTGACGCTCGTGCGTACCGCGATGCCGCGGCCGCTGGTCAGACTGCGAGCACGGACTCGCGCTACGCGGCGATGATTCCGGCGCTCAACGGCGAGATTCCCGTGATCGTGGCCGCTGATGGCGTCGCGCAGATGAACGATGCGATCACCTGGGGCAAGGAAGAAGGACTGCGCCTGGTCATTCGGGGGGGGCGCGACGCCATTCATGTGGCCGGTCGCCTGGTAGCGGAAAAGGTGCCGGTGATCCTTACGTCCACCATGGCGGCGCCGGATCGTGCGCATGAGGGCTACGACCGCGCGTACGCCACGCCCGCGCAGTTGCACGAGGCGGGCGTGAAGTTCGCCATCTCTGGTGGTGCGGGCGGACTCTACAGCAATCGTCTGCCCTGGGAAGCCGGTGTCGCCGTGGCCTTCGGTCTCCCGGAAGAAGAGGCGCTCAAGGCGGTGACGATCAACGCCGCCGAGTTCATGGGCATCGCCGACAAGGTGGGCTCGCTGGAAGTGGGCAAGCAGGCCACGCTGTTGATCACGACAGGAACGCCGCTCGACATGACCTCGGATATCGTGCAGTCATACATTCAGGGCCGCGAGATCGACATGAA
>JBBSJG010000416.1:0-1611 GCA_038257485.1 Longimicrobiales bacterium
CATTGTATCGTTCGAGGAGGCGCGACGTCGCTTCGACCCCGTCGACGGTCCGCTCGCCGGCCGGACCTTGTCGACGCTCGCGGCCGAGGCGGACAGCCTGACCAAGTTGGTCCGCGCAAAGAAGGCCGACAGCGCCACGCGCGCTGAACGCATTGTCGCGCTGCGTGCTGTTGCGTATGTGGGTGACCTGCAGACGGGTCTGCGCAACTGGCATCGCTTTTACGCCGGCTACGATCCCGTCTTCACGTGGTGGACGAGCGATCCGTACCGTCGCGCGAATGAAGCGCTCACCAAGTATGCGAAGGCGATCCGAGAGGAGATCGTCGGACAGCGCGAAGGTCAGGAGGAGCCCATCATCGGCGACCCGATCGGTGCCGATGGTCTGGCCGATGACCTCGACGCGGAGATGATCGCCTACACACCAGACGAGCTCATCGCCCTTGCTGAACGCGAGTTCGCGTGGATCGAGCAGGAGCAGAAGAAAGTCGCACGTGAAATGGGATTCGGCGACGACTGGCGCGCCGCGCTCGAAGCGGTGAAGCAGGCGTTCGTGCCGCCGGGTCAGCAGCCTGAGCTGGTGCGCAAGCTGGCGCGCGAGGCCGTGGCGTTCATCGGTGAGCGGGACCTGGTCACCGTGCCGCCGTTTGCTGACGAAGTGTGGCGCATGGAGATGATGTCCCCGCGTCAGCAACTTGTTTCGCCGTTTTTCCTTGGCGGCGAAGTGATTCAGGTGGCGTATCCCACCGACTCCATGGCGCACGACGACAAGCTGATGAGCCTGCGCGGCAACAATCCGCATTTCGCTCTCGCGACGGTGCATCACGAACTGATTCCTGGCCACCATCTGCAGGGGTTCATGACGTCGCGCTACAACGTGCATCGCGGCGCATTCAGTACGCCGTTCTGGGGCGAGGGCTGGGCGCTGTGGTGGGAGATGTTGCTCTGGGACCAGAGCTTCCCGCAATCGCCTCAGGACAAGATGGGCATGCTGTTCTGGCGCTCGCACCGGCTGGCCCGCATTATCTTCTCGCTCAACGTGCACCTTGGTCGCATGACGCCGCAGGAGGCCATTGACATGCTGGTGGATCGTGTAGGGCACGAGCGCGCCAATGCCGAGGCAGAGGTGCGGCGGTCCTTCAACGGCTCGTACTCTCCGCTCTATCAGGCGGCATATATGCTGGGAGGACTGCAGATCAGGGCGCTTCACCGTGAACTGGTTGACGGCGGTCGCCTGACGAACAAACAGTTCCACGATGCGATACTACAGGGTGGTCGCATGCCGATCGAGATGGTGCGCGCGCGACTCACCGGCGCGCCGCTCACCCGCAACTACCGCGCGACCTGGAAGTTCATCGAGAACTGACGAAGGCTCTGCCAGTCCTCCCACCCGCCCGAGGATTCCCCCGTGTCGCCGCATCGTTTCATGCTTGTCGCCGCCATCTCGCTGCTTGCTGCGCCGCTGCCGGCGCAGGTCGCAGGACTGACGGGAACGCTGGTCATCACGAACAAGACGCCGTCCACCGCGACGATCGTGGACGTGGCGTCAGGTCGAGCGCTCGCCACGCTTCCCACGGGCAACGGTCCGCACGAGCTCGTGCTCTCCAGGGACGG
>JBBSJG010000417.1:0-1598 GCA_038257485.1 Longimicrobiales bacterium
CCGCTGACGCAGATGCGGAAGACGATTGCGAAGCGGTTGGCCACGTCGATCGGGCCGGTGCCGACGTTCTACCTGACGCGCGACATTGATATGACGCGGGTGATGGAAGCGCGCGAGCGTGTGAATGCGCGGTTGGAGAAGCAGGGCGTGAAGGTGTCGGTGAACGACATCGTGATCAAGGCGGTGGGTGCGGCGCTGGTGCGCCACCCCGAGGTGAACGCATCGTGGGGCGATACCGCGATCACGCGTCACTACCGTGCGCACATCGGCGTGGCGGTGGCGGTCGAGGACGGCCTGATCACGCCGATCGTGCGGGACGCGGACTCGAAGCCACTGGCGACGATCGCCGCCGAGGTCCGTGAGTTGGCGGGCCGCGCGCGCGAGAAGAAGTTGAAGCCCGAGGAGTACACGGGTGCCACGTTCTCCATCTCGAATCTCGGGATGTTCGGCATCGACGAGTTCACGGCGATCATCAATCCACCGGAGGCTGCGATCCTGGCGGTCGGTGCGGTGGAGGACCGGGTGGTTGCAGTGAAGGGCGAGGCTGTGGTGCAGGCGAGAATGCGGATCACAATGAGCTGCGACCATCGCGTGATCGACGGAGCGACGGGCGCACGTTTCCTTCAGACGCTTGCGGACTTCCTGGAAGAGCCGCTGATGATTCTGGTTTAATTCGATCTTTTCACGAGGTGATGTGTGGCGGACAATAATTACGACCTGATCGTCATCGGTGCCGGCCCGGGTGGCTACGTCGCCGCGATTCGCGGTGCGCAGCTCGGCATGAAGGTGGCTTGTGTCGAGGCCGGCAATCTCGGCGGCGTGTGCAACAACGTCGGCTGCATTCCGACGAAGGCGCTGCTTGAGAGTGCGAAGTATGCGAAGAAGTCCGGATCGCTCGCGGAGTTCGGCGTCAATGTCGGCGAAGTGAAGCTCGACCTGGGCGTCGCGGGCAAGCGCGCGAAGAAAGTTGCCGAGTCAGGCTCGAAAGGCGTCGCCTACCTGTTCAAGAAGAACAAGATCGACCTGATCGTGGGCTGGGCGCGTCTTGCCGGGAATGGCAAAGTCGAGGTCGAGGGCAAGGAAAAGTCGACGCTGACGGGCAAGCACATCATCATTGCGACGGGCTCGCGTCCGCGCAGCCTGCCGATGTTGAAGATCGACGGCGACCGCATCTGGAGCAGCGACACTGCGGTGTTCCCGGAGAGCGCGCCGAAGTCGCTCGCGATCATCGGTGCAGGCGCGATCGGGATGGAGTTCGCGGACATCTACAATGCGTTCGGCACAAAGGTCACGATCGTCGAAGCACTCGACCAGGTGCTGCCGCTCGAGGACCACGAGTGCGCTGCAGTCGTCGAGAAGAGCTACAAGAAGCGCGGCATGGAAATCCTGACGGGTGCGCGACTCGAGAAGGCGGAGATCACCAAGACCGGTGTCACGCTGACATTGAACGGCAAGGACGGCAAGCCGCAGACACTCGAAGCCGAGCGCGTGCTGGTTGCGGTCGGTCGTGCACCGATCATCGATGACATCGGTCTCGAGAAGGCGGGCGTCAAGACAGAGCGCGGCTCGATTGTCGTGAATGACAAGCTGGAGACGAC
>JBBSJG010000418.1:0-1590 GCA_038257485.1 Longimicrobiales bacterium
ACCCGGATGACGGCATCGGCGGTGGTGATGATAAGGTCCTCGCCATCGCCCTGTACGGTGATCGACCCCGGCCCGCGGACCTCGATGTCTGCGCCGCCGACACTGCCTGAATAGCGCAGACGTTGTAAGGTGCGACCGTTAATCGTGGCCGGGACGGTCGTGTCGGTCGGGATCATGTAGCCGCCGACCGTGTACATCGTGCCCCCGGTTGCAACCTCGTTCAACAGGCCCTGCTGCACGCGATGCAGTCTCTCCTGCTCCGCGCGCAACTGCGTGAGCGTGATGCGTGCGACCTTGAGGTCGGCCTCGGAGTCCCCGGCAATCGCCCTCTCCATGGTCTTGAGCCTGGCCGTCTCCAGGACCTGCGCGCGTTCGATCGCCTGCCTCAGTTCCATCACGGCATCATCGCTGCGCGACGCGCGGACTGCCTGTGTCGACCGCATGAGCTCGCCGGTCGCGGGCGATGCAACCCGCATCTGCGACGGGTTCGTCGCGACCCTGACGCGGGCCTCGCCCGCGCGCTCACCGCGACGGTATGCAAGGCGCAAAGTCTCACCCGGCTTCACCTGCCCGAGACGGCTGCGCGCGGCAAGCGACAGGACATCATCGCCGTCCACGCGCACGAGGACATCGCCCCGTCGCAGCCCCGCCGCATATGCAGGACTCCCGGTATCGACGTTGTAGATGGCGGGCGGCTCACTGAATACCCAGACTCGCCCGTTCGTCGTTTCGCGCAGGCTGCAGTTCGCGCAGTCGAAGCTGAGGCCGAGCCAGCCATTCATTGTGTATGCGACGGATGCATCGCCGCGACCCCGGACCGTCGCGCTGGGAGCTGTCGCGCTCCACGTCGGTGCGGCGGGAGCAACGGATCGCAGCGGGATCTCGCGTACGGAAGGGCAGGAGACAGTCGCAGGGACGACTGTGACAGGCACGAGCTTGTCGCCGCGTCGTACGGTGAGCACCAGCGACCGGCCGGTAGTCGCGCCGCGCAGCGCGGCAGTGCCTTCTGGTGTCGTGACAGCGAAGCCATTGACGCGCGCAATGCGGTCGCCGTCCTGCAGCTTGCCGGCGGCCGGGCCCTTCGGATCGATGACATCGATGCGCGGCTCGTCGCGCAGCCGAATCATCGTGGTGCTGCGATCGACGGACATGCTGACGGCATTCGCTACGATCTCATACGCGAACCCGAGATTCGCTACCGGCGGTCCGTTCTCACACGGGCTTTGCACGGTACGCGCGGGTTGCCCGGTGCGCGCAGTCTGCGCGGACAGTGCGAAGGGCGAGACAGCCGTCATCGAGACAGCCATGAGTATCAGGACAAAAAATTTCATCATACGACTCCAGGTTAAAACCAGATCACACGGCGTGGCGCTCGCCGCTCCGGCTGTTTTGTCTTCGCCTGATCAAGACCCTGCAGGATATTGGCTGCAACCGGATCATTGGGTGCGAGTCGCACCATCTGATTTGCAGCCTGATGCAGAATCGTGATGGCGGTTTCCCTCGCATACATCGCATCCGCGGACGAGCGCGGCTGCTCTGATTCCGCGAGTGTGGAGAGCGCCTGCACATATGCGTTGCCTGCGCGCTCGA
>JBBSJG010000419.1:0-1589 GCA_038257485.1 Longimicrobiales bacterium
TGGCGGCGTCGAAGCCGTGGCGATCGAGCGCCTGCTTGAGCCCCTGCGTCTTCCAGAGATCGGTGTGCACCGTGGAGCCGTGGACGAAGGGGTTGATGCCCTGGGCCTGCGCCTCCGGGTTGATGTGCACCAGGAGCTTCATCCCGCTTTCCGACGCGACACGGTCACGAAGCGCATACATCTCCCGGAACTTCCAGGTCGTGTCGACGTGCAGCAGCGGGAACGGAGGGACGGCCGGGAAGAACGCCTTGCGCGCCAGGTGCAGCAGCACCGAACTGTCCTTGCCGATCGAGTAAAGCATGACGGGTCGCGCCGTTTCGGCGACCACTTCGCGCAGGATGTGGATGCTCTCGGCTTCGAGCAGGTCGAGGTGGGTGAGCGGGGTCATCTGGGCGGCACTCGCGAGGTCCGGTACGGGCAGCGAGCGAGTGTAATGGCGCAAAAGCCCCGCGTTGCGAGGCGTCAGTCTAGATCAGGGGCGGCCAGGCGCAATCACGAGTGCATCATGGCAACTTTCGCGCACGCGGGGCAGGCCCGCGGACCGCGGCGGGCAGTTCGACACGCGAGGTCTCACCCGCCGACGAGGATCGGGCGATCGAGGCTACTCAGTGCCTGTCTGCGTCAGACCTATTTTTCGTCGCTCTCGTCCAGCTTTCCATCGGCGCCCTCGTCGCGGTGCACGCGAGGCTCTTCGCCCTGCTTGTACATCTGCTTGGCGACGCTGTTGCTGGGCGCGGTGTCGGCATCGATCTGCGGAGGCTTCTTGCCGGGCTGCGGCACGATCGCCGCGTTGTCGACGACGGCTTCGCCGTTGTGCAACTTGTCCTGTGCGACCTTCTTGTCGTGCGCGATGTTGCGTTCGTCGGTCATGCGCGAGTCCTTTACAGGTGGCGCCCGACTTTGACAGGGCACGCCGGACCGCAACGTGAAATGGAAAAGTGTGTCAGGCACACGCGACGCGTCGACATCGAATCAGGGACCTTCGCGAATTGCAGCATGGATCCGCAGGTCCCCGGCCGGCGTGACGTACCGTCGCCTGTCGCCCGTCGCCCGTCGCACGGCGTGGCGCGCGGCAGCCTCACTTGCTGCCCGTGGTCTCGTGCATCACGCGCAGCCACTCGCCTTGCACGAGCTCGGCAGCCGCCGCTTGCACGGCGAGAACGTCGGCAGGATCGAGATCCGATGCATCGATCCCGTGCGCGTGGGCGTACCCGCGGATGTCGAAATCACGACCAGCCTCCACGAAGAAGAGTCCCGGAGAAGTGTCTGGGGTGTGGGTCACACGGTGAATCAATCGCAGCGATCGTACGGTCATGCGAGTCTCCTTGAAGGGACGTTGAAGCCCAAAGCACCGCGAATTCCGGCTGCGACCTCGAAGCGAGTTACGGCGAATCCGGCCGCCTTGCCGACCATGGCGGGATCACGCCTGTTACTCACCGGCTTTCGCCGCGGCGAAATGCCGATCCGCGTGCCTGTGGGTAGGACAAAGGGCAGGATTACGACCCAAAAACAAAAGGGCCACTGAGCTGTAACTCATTGGCCCTTCTGGATTTGTATGGCGCGCCCGGAGAGATTCGAACTCCCGACCA
>JBBSJG010000420.1:0-1587 GCA_038257485.1 Longimicrobiales bacterium
ATCGCGCGGAGAACCTGATGATCGTGGACCTGCTGCGGAACGACATCGGTCGTATTGCAGACACGGGTTCGGTCGAGGTCGAATCGCTGTACGAAGTCGAGCAGTATCGCACGGTGTGGCAGCTCACATCTCGCATCGAGGGAACGCTGCGCGATGACATCGGCCTGACCGAATTGTTCCGTGCACTGTTCCCGTGCGGATCCGTGACGGGTGCGCCGAAGATCAACACCATGAAATGGATCACGGAGCTTGAGGACTCGCCACGCGAAGTGTACTGCGGCGCGATCGGCCTCGTGCGGCCGGGCGGTGACTGCACCTTCAGTGTGCCGATCCGCACAGTTTGGATCGACAACGCAACAGGACGTGCGACGTACGGCACGGGCAGTGGTGTCACCATCGATTCCGATCCGGCGGCGGAACTCGAAGAGCTGCGCGCCAAGTCTGCGGTGCTGCGTGAAATCAGTTCGCCATTCGCACTGCTGGAAACCATGCACGTTCATGATGGCGAAGTTGTGAGGCTCGACCGGCATATGAGCAGACTGCGGGAGAGTGCGGAGTACTTCGGGTTTCGGATCCATGATGATGTCGCGGCCGCGGTCACGCGCGCGATCGGCGAGTCTGGTATCGGAGGCGTCAACGCCCGCGGAAGACTACAGCTGCATCGCGACGGTAGCACCGAAGTAAAGGTGGCACCGGCGCCCGCCACAGGCAGCATAGAGCGGCCCGCCACAGACAGCATCGAGCGCGTGTCCCTCGCACGCGCGCCTGTCAACAGTACCGACGCGTTTCTCTTCCACAAGACCACGAATCGAGCGGTGTACGACGCTCGCCGCAAGGACGCGGGCGCCGATGTATTCGATGTGTTGTTGTGGAACGAGCGACGCGAGCTGACGGAATTCACGATTGGCAATGTCGTTGTCGAACTGAACGGCGATCTGCTGACACCGCCGCGCGCGGCGGGATTGCTCGCGGGCGTGTTCCGCGCTGAGTTGCTGGAGACCGGCGTCGTGCGCGAGCGGACATTACTTGTGGACGACCTGCGGGAATGCCGTCGCATATGGCTGGTGAACAGCCTTCGCGAATGGGTGGAAGTCGAACTGACCTCTACAACAGCGTTCGCCGGAACCGCCATGACGCAAGGTACAGGAGCGTCGCTGCCATCACGGTGATGATACCGAGCTGCGGCCAGATGTCGGTGAAGCCCGCGCCTTTCAGAAAGATCGCGCGTACGATCTCGAGGAAATGACGCAGCGGGTTGATCAATGTGAGTGTCTGGAACAGCGGCGGCATCGTGCGGATCGGGTACATGAAGCCGGACAGGATCACCGCGGGGAGGAAGAACAGAAACATGCTCATGAACGCTTCCTGCTGTGTTTCGGATATGGTCGAAATGAGCAGCCCGAGTCCGAGTGCGGCCAGGATGAAAACGAGCGCTGCTACGAGGAGCGCGATGACACTGCCACGCAGAGGAATCCCGAACCACAGGATGGTGACGGCGCAGATGATGGCCAGGTCCACGAATGCGATGATCGCGACGGGGATCGTTTTGCCGAGTATGAGTTCCCCTGGCGTGAGCGGACTCACCAT
>JBBSJG010000421.1:0-1573 GCA_038257485.1 Longimicrobiales bacterium
CACCGGATCGCACCAGCATCTCGATTACACCCGCGGGCGTGCATGGCATGAAACCGTCGGTGTGTCCGATAAGCATCTTGCCGACATTGACCGGATGAAAGCCGTCCACGTCCTTCTCGGGGGCGATGTGTCGAATGACAACGTCGGGATCAATCTGCGACGGCAGGGGCATCTGCACGAGGATTCCGTGCACGGCGTCATCGATGTTGAGCGCTTTCACAAGCTCGATAAGTTCTGCCTGCGACGTGCTCGATGGCAACCGGATCGTTTCGCCGGCCATGCCCGCGGCCTTCGAAGACTTCTCCTTGTTCGCGACATACACCGCGCTGGCCGCGTCGTCGCCAACGAGCACCACGGTAAGGCCCGGCACGATGCCGCGCTCGATGAGCGCCGCGACATCGCGCGTCACCTCCTCGCGAATCGCCGCAGCGATCGCCACGCCATCGATGCGTTCAGCGGGCAAAATCGATCGACCTCGTTTCACGGATGACCACGACCTTGATCTGCCCAGGGTACTGCAACTCCGACTCGATGCGACGCGCGATTTCCTCCGACAACGCCGCAGCGCGCACGTCATCCACCTGGTCCGGCGTCACGACCACTCGCACCTCGCGCCCAGCCTGGATGGCGAACACGCGATCGACTCCGCGATAGCTCGACGCGATCTTCTCGAGTCCCTCGAGTCGCTTGACGTAGGTCTCGAACGCCTCGCGTCGCGCGCCCGGACGCGACCCGCTGATTGCATCGGCGGCCTGCACCAGCACGGACACTTCGCTCTCGTGCGGCACGTCGTCGTGGTGCGCGGCGATGCAGTTCACCACGAGTGGATTCTCACCGTACCTGGTAGCGACCTCGACACCGAGTTGCACGTGCGTGCCCTCGTGCTCGTGGGTAAGCACCTTGCCGACATCATGCAGCAGCGCGCCGCGCTTGGCGAGCGCGACATCGAGGCCAAGTTCCGCGGCCATCATGCCCGCCAGCCACGCGACTTCCTTGCTGTGATTGAGAATGTTCTGGCCGTAGCTCGTGCGCCACCGCATGCGCCCGATCAAACGAATGAGTTCCGGATGCAGGCCGGCAACGCCAACCTCATACGCGGCCTGTTCACCCGTATCGAGAATCTGCGCGTCCACCTCGAGCCGGGCCTTCGCCACGACTTCTTCGATGCGCCCCGGATGGATGCGGCCGTCGCTCACCAGCTTCTCGAGCGCGAGCCGAGCAGTTTCCCGTCGCACCGGATCGAAGCAGGACACCACGACCGTGTCGGGCGTGTCGTCGATGATCACGTCCACCCCGGTCGCCAGTTCGAAGGCGCGGATGTTCCGACCTTCCCGGCCGATGATGCGACCCTTCATTTCATCGTTGGGCAGGGCGACCGCACTGACGGTCGTTTCCGCAGTTGTTTCTGCCGCGACGCGCTGCACTGCCAACGCTACAATCTTGCGCGCCTCGCGATCCGCATTGCGCTTTGCCGATTCCCGGATCTCACGAAGACGGCTGGCTGCGTCCGCCATCGCCTGATCTTCGAGACGGCGAATGATCTCCGCCTTGGCGTCGGCCGGCGACAATCCTG
>JBBSJG010000422.1:0-1566 GCA_038257485.1 Longimicrobiales bacterium
GCGCCTACTGGAAGCTGCGCACGGACTACACGATCCGCGCTAGCCTCGACCCCGCGACATCGCAGCTGCGCGGCACTGAGAAGATCGTGATCCACAACACCAGCCCGTCCCCGCTCTCGCAGATCGGGCTGCGCCTCGACCAGAACATCTTCCGCGCGCATTCGTACCTCGCATCCTCCTGGATGCCATCCGAAGTCACGGATGGCATGGTGATCACGCGCGCAGTTGTGAATGGCACCGAGCTGAACCTTACGGGGCCGGCCGCTCCAGGGAACTGCAACGCTGGGCCGCCTGTAACAACACCGACCGCCTTCAACTTCACGATGACCAACGCCTGCATCAAACTGCCGGCCGGAGCGGCGATCGCGGCGAATGGTACGGCGACGGTCGAGCTCGACTGGACATTCAAGGTCGCGGGCGGCCCCACGGGCGTCGGTCATCGCATGACCAGTCGCTGGGCCGACTCGCTGTATCAGCTGACGCAGTGGTATCCGCGCGTGTCCGTGTATGACGACCTGCGCGGATGGGACCCGGAGATGTATCTCGGACCCTCCGAGTTCTACAACAACTTCGGCCGCTTCGACGTCACCATCGACGTACCCGCCGGCTGGATCGTCGGTGCGACCGGCACACTGCAGAATCCTGGCGACGTCCTGACGCCGACGGCACGCGAACGCCTCGCACAGGTCACGCAGTCCGATGCGCGCACGACCATTGTCGGACCCGATGAAGTCGGACCCGGCCGCTCGACCGCCAACAGCACCGGCACCGGTGCCATGACCGGTCGCCTCGCCTGGCATTTCGTTGCCGACACAGTCAATGACTTCGCTTTCGGTTCAGCACGCAACTACATCTGGCAGGCGACTCGCGCGACCATTCCCGGACGCGGCGCCATTCCCGTGCACATGTACTATCTGCCGAACCGCGCTGCGCTCTACCGCGATGCGGACACCATCGCGCGCCATTCGCTCGAGTTCTACTCGAAGCTGTGGATGCCGTACGAGTTCCCGCAGATGACGATGATCGACGGACCGAGTACAGGCATGGAGTATCCCATGGTCGTGATGTCGAACCGCGGAGCCGCAGACCACGAGATCGCGCACAGTTGGTGGCCGATGATGGTCGGCAACAACGAAACGTGGTACGGCTGGATGGATGAGGGGTTCAACCAGTACATGAACATCCTGTCGGGCGCCGACGCCCGCGGCGTTGCGCCCATCCTGAACAATGTTGGACGGGGCTATGGCAACGTCAGCGGCTCCGAGACGGAAGCGCCGCTCATGTGGAACGGCAATTACGCAGGCAGCGGATACAGCTATCACACGTACAGCAAGACACCGCCCATGCTGTCCATGCTCGGCGGCATAGTCGGTGACAGTGCGGTACAGCGTGCAATGAGCGAGTACGCGAAGGCGTGGAAGTTCAAGCACCCGTCGCCGTGGGACTACATGTTCTTCATGAACCGCGCACTCAACCAGGATCTCGGCTGGTTCTGGTATTACTGGCTGTTCACGACCGAAGCCGTGCAGGGTTCCATCCAGAACGTCACGTCCAATGCCGGTACCA
>JBBSJG010000423.1:0-1556 GCA_038257485.1 Longimicrobiales bacterium
CGATCTGCCGCGTTGAGGACGCTCAATACCATGAAACGAATCCGTGTTTTGGTTGCCGACGATTCCGCGCTGATGCGGCGGACGCTGCGCCATGTGATCGAGGCCGACCCTGAATTCGAATGGGTGGGCGCGGCGCGCGATGGCGAGGACGTTCTGCAAAAGGCCCGCGAACTGCGGCCGGACGTCATCAGCATGGACATCAACATGCCGAAGCTGGACGGAATCACCGCGCTCCAGGTTATTCTGGACGAAGGCATTTGTCCGGTGGTGATGCTCTCATCGCTCACGCAAAAATCGGCCGTCACCACCTTCGAATGCCTCGAGCTGGGGGCGTTTGATTACGTCGGCAAACCCGACGGAACCGTCAGCTCGGATCTCGGCAGCGTGGCGCGCGAGTTGACACTCAAGCTCAAGGCTGCGGCGGGTGTCGGCACGCTCCAGCGCACGACCAAGCAGCGACGCGAAGCGCGTCAGGGTATTCCGCGCCGCGAACCCGTGCCCACCAGCGCAGCGTTGGATCGGCCGAAGCCGGGTCCGGGACTCAAAGCCATTGCCATCGGCATCTCGACGGGCGGACCGGGGACCATCATGGAAGTGCTCCCTCAGCTTCCAGCGGATATCCGGGGCGCGGTATTTATGGTGCAACACATGCCCGTGTCGTTCACCAACTCGTTTGCGCGCCGGCTGAATGATGCGTGCGACCTGAACGTGGTCGAAGCCGAAGCCGGCATGGAAGTGCAGCCGGGCTGGTGTTACGTGGCCCGCGGCGACGCGCATCTGACACTATATCGCAAGCTCACGGGCCAGGTGTTCCTGCGCTTGCCGACGACGCCGCAGACGTTGTTTGTCCCGTCCGTCAATGTCATGATGGAATCGGTGCTGGCGATCTATGGACGCGACACGATCGGCGTGCTGATGACGGGCATCGGGGACGATGGCGCGGACCAGATGATGCGGATCAAGGATGCCGGCGGCTACACCATCGCCGAAAGCAAGGAGAGCTGCGTGGTCTACGGGATGCCACGGGAAGTGATCGAGCGCGGTGCCGCCTGTGAGGTGCGACCGAGTTGGGAAATTGCCCGCGCCATTTTGCGCAAAGTGTGATCAGCGAAACGGAACGCGTATGAACATCCAGACTCTTATTGCCAGCCTCGCCGTGGAGGACGAAACCGATCGCAGCAATGCGGCCGAGGATCTGGGTTATGCCGACACCGCCGACGCAGTCGCACCCTTGCTTGAGCGGTTGGCGGTCGAGCCCTCGCGTAAGGTGCGCGAGACTATCTTTCTCGCGCTCGGAAGGATCAATCATCCGGAGGTTCTCACGCGCGTGGCGACGCTGCTGGACAGCGATGATGCCTTTCTGCGCAACCAAGCCGTCGGGCTGCTCCAGCGCAAGGGCGCGGCCGCAGTGCCCGTCCTCCTGGTGCGCATGCGCGACGGCGATGCCGACGTGCGGAAATTCGTGCTCGATATTGCCGCGGGCATCTCGTCGCCGGAGGTTGAGCCGATCTTCGACGCGGCCATTCGGGACGACGACACCAACGTCCGGATTGCAG
>JBBSJG010000424.1:0-1550 GCA_038257485.1 Longimicrobiales bacterium
AACAGTGGAACATTTCAGAAGTAGCCCGGTGCGTCAGTGCGCTGACGAAAAGCTGTCCGGCCGTGCGGACGATATTCGCGACGATCCCACATCGGCGCTTCGCATGGCCGACCGGGTTGCGAGCGTCCCAGGCTCGCGCCTGCCGGACCAGCCTCTATCGGAAAGAGAAGTTCTGATGGTGCCCCGCTTTCGTGGACACGGGTTTAGGCCATTTGTCGTTCGGCCTGTTCCGGGGTCCTGTATCCGAGTGCGGAGTGGATCCGCCGCCGGTTATAGTAGCCCTCGATATAGGCGAACAGGTCTCGCTTTGCGTCCTCACGCGTTACCCATCGCCGCTGGTGGGCGAGTTCGACCTTGAGGGTGTGGAAGAAGCTCTCCATCGGGGCATTATCGTAGCAGCAAGCCGTCCGGCTCATCGACGGTTTCGCTCGCATTGCGGCGATTTGCTTGCCGTACGCCTCGGATGCGTATTGGCTGCCGCGGTCGGAATGACAGATGAGGCCTTCGGCCGGCCGTTGCCGCTGCGCGGCCATCATCAAGGCAGCCAGGGGCAGCTCGGTGCGCATGTGATCGCGCATGGCCCAGCCGATAATCTTGCGTGTGGCCAAGTCGAGCACTGCAGCAAGGTATAGCCATCCCTCGCCGGTGGCGATGTAGGTGATGTCGGCCAACCAGACGCGATTCGGTGCCGCCGCGACGAACTCCTGCCTCAGAAGGTTCGGCGCGATCGGCAGATAGTGGCGGCTGTCGGTCGTGCACGGCCTGAACCGACGACCGGCGAGTGCGCGGATACCGTGACGCCGCATCAGCCGCGCGATGCGGCCACGGCTTGCCATCCTGCCTTCCGCGCGAAGCGCGGCATGCATCCTGGGGCTGCCGTATCGGCCGTGATGCTCGCCATGGAGGCGACGCACATCGGCGAGCAACGCGCGGTTCGAGGCCGCCCGTGCGCTTTCCGGACGACTGCGCCATGCGTAATAGCCGCTCGCCGAGACTTCGAGGACCCGGCACATCAGCCGTATCGGCCAACGGTCGGCATGGTCGCGGATGAATCTGAAGCTCATCTCGGCACCTCCGCGAAAATGCCGATCGCTTTTTTTAACACGTCGCGCTCCATGCGCGTGCGATCGAGTTCTCGCTTCAACCGCGTGATCTGCGACGCTTGGTCCGCTGGCGATGGCATCGGCGACAGCCCCGGTGACGTCGCCGCCCGCGATCGCACGGTCCCGTCGCGAACCACCGTTCGCCAGTTCCGCAACATCGATGGCGAGATACCCACCTCGCTCGCCACCTGCATCAACGGTCGACCGCAGCTTTCCAGCAGCGCCACCGCCTCTCGTTTGAACTCGGGAGAAAACTCCCTTCTCGTCTTCGGCATTGATCACCTCCATGCCCTCACGGGCTTAGCAAAGGTGTCCACTAAATCGAGGGACCATCAACCGTTTGAAACGACAACCCGTTCCGGACATTCGAACTGTCTCATATTGCGTGGTACGCGGCCGACTGCTCGTCAGGATACAACGAGTTCCAGGATGCGGATTGTATGCCGG
>JBBSJG010000425.1:0-1533 GCA_038257485.1 Longimicrobiales bacterium
TCGATGGATCGTCCGCCGGCAATGGCGCACGCGGAGCAGCCGTTGCCGAGATGCAGCGTGATGACGCGCACGTCTTCCTTTGCGCATCCCGTGAGTTGCCGCCAGCGATAGGCGACAGACCGGTGTGAGGTGCCGTGAAAACCGTACCGCCGCACTTTGTGCCGGCGGTAGAGCGGATACGGAATCGCGTACAGGTACGCGTGTTCTTCGAGCGTCTGGTGAAACGCGGTATCGAAGACGGCAACCTGCGGCACGCCATCGCCGAGCGCACGTTGCGCGGCCTTGATGCCGGCCAGGTTGTGCGGATTGTGCAGCGGCGCGAGTTCGATCATCTCCTCGATGCCACGCGTCACTTCGGGCGTGATCTGCACCGATGTGGAGAACAACTCGCCGCCGTGCACCACACGATGTCCCACGGCGTGCAACTCCGCTCGCGACGACAACGTGCTGCCGCTCTCACCCGATGTCACCCATGCCACCAGCCATTCCACGGCCGCTGACAGGTCGCGCAGCGACGCCGTGCGTCTTGATGTCTCGCCATTCCGGTCTCGCACAGTAATGACGGACTCGCCACCGATGCGCTCGATCTGTCCTCGTGCCAGCTTCTCGTCGGTGTTCGAACTGATACGTTCACCGTCGGTGCGCACCACCTGAAACTTGAGCGTCGCCGAACCGGCGTTGAGCACGAGGACATGCATGCGACGACTTGCCGGTCAGCTGATCGGCTTGTAGACCGCCATGTATGCAGCGAATCCGGCCAGCAGTGGAAGCACAATGAAGAACGGCCGCGCGAGCGCAGGCTTGCGATACGGAATGAGCACCACGGCGCTGAGCACTGCCCAGATGGCGATCTTCACCCAGAGCCACGCCGGAAACCCCGCGTCGTGCATCATGCCAAGACGCGCGAGCATGCCGAAGCCACCCACGAGCACGAGCAGTGCACCAATGCCGTGTGAAATCGACACGAGTTTGCGCGTGGCGCTCTCCGCCTTGGAACCACCGTTGGCGGCATGCACGGCCACGCCTCCGATCGCGATGAACATGAACGCGATGCCAAGGACGTGGACGATGAGATAGAAGTTGCGGGAAAACATGGCGTCAGGATTCAAGTAGGAGAGTCAGCAGTCAGTATGCTTCAACCAACATCTTCGCGATCAGGGTCGGAATCCGCAGGACCCTGCCACGGCGCCGAGTCGCCGCGATCGACTGCCGCGAGTTCCGCGAGCAGCGCACCGTCTGAGGAACGTAATGCCGGCGGCGGCCCCGAGAGACCCGCAGCGAGCGCACTCTCCGGCGAAAGACGCCGGAATCCCGCGAGCGCGCGGCTTATCGCTTCCTGCGCCGACGAGCCGACGCTCGACAGGTGCCCCATCTTCCGACCGGGGCGTGCCTCTCCCTTGCCGTACAAGTGCAAGCGGCTTCCTGCGACGCCAAGCGCGAAGCACACGTCCGGTGGCGTCTCGTGCAGCCACACATCGCCGAGCAGGTTCACGATCGCGCCCGGCGCAATGATCGATGCATCACCGAGCGGCA
>JBBSJG010000426.1:0-1492 GCA_038257485.1 Longimicrobiales bacterium
GTTCAGCAGACCACCCTGATGGTGTGCGAGCATCGTCCAGAAGCGGCGCAGCGTTTCGGCCGGGACGCGCGGCCCCATCTGCGGGATGTCGCGCTCCAGGTACGTCCGGATGAAGTCCTCGCGCCAGCGCAGACTCACCCCTTCGTCCGTCGTCAGGCAGCTGTCGGGGAAGCCGCCTTGCACCCAGAGGACATCGGCCGGAATCACGTCGACACTCTCCAGGACTGTGAACGGCGTCAGCTCGAGATGACTGATGCGTCCGGCGAGGGACTCACCGGACTGTCGCAGCAGGTCCAGCGATGCCGATCCCAGGAGCAGATAAAGCCCGGTACGGTGGCCTTCGCGCCGACCGCGATCGATCAGGCCGCGCAATACCGGGAATAGTCCGGGAACTCGCTGCACTTCGTCGAGAATGACAAGGCGGCCGAGGTGATCCGCGAGGAACAGTTCGGGTTCGGCGAGCTTCGCCCGGTCTGCCGTGGACTCAAGATCGAGATAGACGGCGCCGTTTGCGACGAGCTGCATGGCGAGCGTGGTCTTGCCGACCTGTCGCGGTCCGGTCAGGGCGACGGCCGCCGTCTCCCCGAGACGCTGGTGCAGGATCGGCTGGAGGCTTCGCGTGATCATTGTTGCTAATTATACATGATGATGCGCAATACGCAACGATAAAGAGTGGATGGGATTGACGGGCTCCTCGCTGATTTGAGTGGATAACCCGGTTCGATGCGTTGGGGTGAAAAGCGGAGGCATCGGCGTGGCGGCTCCGGTGCTGCCGTCAGTTTGGCGACGGGTGTCCCGCGTTTCCGCGGAAACGTCGCGCCCGCCCAAAGTTGTCCCATCCAGCCATTGACGGATTTTCCCGCGCGGATTCGCACGGATCTCGGACCTGCTGCGGAATGCGCTCTCCGCTGCCGTTCCGCGCTCGTGGTGCCGCGTCCGGCGATCCGACCTCTGCGATTGTGATCCAGGCCTGCGCACGCGTGTCCTGGAGAAGCACAGGGCGCCGAAAAACCGGTGATTATATTGGACGCAGAACTTCACCGGAGATTCGTATGGTTCAACTTGCAGTTCGTGCGCCTGTCGTAGACATCCTTGGCGACGAGATCGCCGCGCTTGCGGCCCATCTCGACGCTGCAACATACCGGCTGCTCACACTCCTCTATGAGTTCGACGAGCGCGCCGGATGGAACCGCGGCTTCCGCACGTGTGCGCACTGGCTGAGTTGGCGCACCGGTATGGATCTCGGCGCCGCCCGGGAGAAGATGCGCGTCGCGCGTGCGCTACATGCGCTGCCAGTGTTGAGCGATGCGATGCGGCGAGGCGTCCTGTCCTACTCGAAGGCGCGTGCGCTGACGCGCATTGCATCGCCAGCGACCGAGAGCGACCTGCTGGAGATGGCGATGCACGGCACCGCCGCGCACATCGAGCGCATTGTCAGAGCGTGGCGAACCGTCGATCGCAACGAGGAGGCCGATCAGGAGCAGCAGCGTCA
>JBBSJG010000427.1:0-1469 GCA_038257485.1 Longimicrobiales bacterium
CTTCGATGTATCCAACCCGCGCGCGCCGAAGCTCATCAAGAACATCCAGACCTGCCGCGGCTCGCACACGCACACGATCGTCCCGCATCCGACGGACCCGAAGGTCATCTACATCTACGTCGGCGGCTCATCGTCCGTGCGTGACTCGAGCGAAGTTGCGGGTTGCTCAGAGGGCACCGTTGCGGACAATCCGAACACGTCCCAGCAGCGCATCGACATCATCCGCGTACCGCTCGACAATCCGACCTACGCTGCAGTCATCGGCTTCGCGCGCATCTTCGAGAACCTGCCTCGCTCACCCGGCCGCTCCGGCGTCGCCGCGAATGACACGTCGACACGCGCTGCATCCGGACCGAACGGCTGCCACGACCTGACGTCGTACCCTGCCATGAATCTCGTTGCGGGTTCCTGCGGCACCTTTGGCATCCTGCTCGATGTGAAGAACCCCGAGAAGCCCGTTCGCCTCGACGCGAAATCTGACCTGAACTTCTCGCTCTGGCACACCGCCGTCTTCAATAACGACGGCACGTCCGTCGTATTCACCGATGAGTTTGGCGGTGGTACTGCCCCCCGCTGCCGCATCACGGACCCGCTCCGTCTCGGCGGCAACACCATCCTGAGCATCGACAAGGCCGGGAAGATGACGCAGCACGGCTACTTCAAGATGCTCGCTGCGCAGACCGCTACAGAGAATTGTGTGTCGCACAACGGCGGGCTCGTGCCTGTTCCCGGCCGCGACATCATGGTCCAGGGATGGTACCAGGGTGGCGTCAATGTCTTCGACTTCACAGACCCGAAGAAGCCCTACGAAATCGCGTACTTCGACCGCGGCCCCGTCGATGACAGTACGCTGGTCGTCGGCGGATCATGGGGCGCGTACTACTGGAACGGCTACATCTATTCCTCCGAGCTGTCCCGCGGCCTCGACGTCCTCGAACTCCAGCCCAGCGAGTTCCTGTCTGCCAACGAGATCGCTGCTGCAAAGCTCGCGCGCATGGAGGAATACAATCCGCAGGCTCAGCCGAAGATCACGTGGCCCGCGGCGTTCCCCGTGATCCGTTCGTATCTCGACCAGCTCGTGCGCGACAAGGGGATGGCCCCGGCGCGTACCACCGCGATCACCACCGCACTGCGCAATGCGGAGCGCGCTTCCGGTGCTGCACGACGCAATGCATTGAATACCATCGCCACAACACTCGAGACCGACGCGCGCAGGGCCAAGGACGGCGCGCGCGTACGCGCCATGGCAGCCGCAGTGCGCGACCTGGCGACTGCCACGAAGTAAAATCGACCCGGCGTCGCCGCCGGCAGCCAGCAAAATGAAAGCCCCCCGGAACGCGACGTGTCGCTCCGGGGGGCCTTTCCATTTTTTACAGCACGGGCGCTCGATCCTCGTTGAACGCCAGGTAACGACCGCGTCCGCGTTCATCAGCCAGCCACTTCGCGTACCCCGACTCGACGAGTCCGTC
>JBBSJG010000428.1:0-1461 GCA_038257485.1 Longimicrobiales bacterium
GCGGCCGGCTCCCCCGGATCGCGCACGCCGTTCTTGTTGTCATGGAAAAACACCACGCCGGACACAACCGTGGCGCTCAAGGCGGATGGCACGCGGAGCGTGATCGAGCGGCGCACGCCGGCGGTCAGGCGCAGCGGCGCAACTGGAACTTCAACTGGCACGCCGATGAAGGGGGGCCGATCCGCACGCTAAACCTGACCTTTACCCGAGCCTCGAAAGAAAAGCGACCCGCATGAACGAACCCGGGTACACCGGTTTGGAGCACGTGGCGGTCGTCCGCATGCCGTGCATCGGTAACTGGGTGCGTATTCCGGTCATTCCGGCCACCTGTTCCGGTCCATTCCGGCCACCGATTCCGGCGTAAGCCGGCCACTGATTCCGATCCATTGCGGCCACCCTCGGAGCGAAGCGACGCTGGGCGGCGTTAGCCGCGGTTCTCGGGTGTAGTGTCGGGATCGGTTTGCTTTCGCCTCATGGATGCGCCTTTCAGGGTGATGCGGTGTGCGCTGTGGACGAGCCGGTCGAGAATGGCGTCCGCGAATGTGGTGTCTCCGACCGCTGCGTGCCAGTGGTCGAAGGGAAGCTGGCTGGTGACGATCGTTGCGCGGCGGCCATAGCGGTCCTCGAGCACCTCGAGCATGTCGCGCCGTTCCGTACTGGTAAGCGGTGATAGTCCGAAGTCATCCAGGACGAGCAGCTGCGTGCGAGCGAGCTTCTCGAGGAGTTTCGGGTACGACCCGTCCGCGCGTGCGCGTGCGAGTTCACCGAGCATTCGTGAGAAGCGGTAGTAGCGCACGCTGTACCCGTGACGGCACGCGCTGTGGGCGAGAGCACAAGCGATGTAACTCTTGCCGGTGCCGGTCGCGCCACTGAGGAGGACTGCTTCATTCGTCGATATCCACTGACAGGACGTGAGGCGCAGCATCAGACTCTTGTCGAGTCCGCGCGGACGGCGGTACTCGATGTCCTCGGCGGCGGCGGGGACAGGTAGTCTGGCCAATTGCAGCAGCCGTGTAAGACGGCGATCCTCGCGCCTGGCATGTTCGCGTTCCAGCAGAAACGCGAAGCGGTCCTCGAAAGGCATCGATCTGATGTCGGGCATGACGCACTGTTCCTCGAGCGCCGCCGCCATGCCGAGCAGCTTCATCTCGCGCAGGAGGTCCATCGTTGGCTGGAGCAGCATCAGTGTCCTCCTGCGGCAGTGGCGTAGTGTTGCTCGCCACGCACGTGTTCATGATTCTGCGGGAGCGAGAGCTCTGCCTGCTCCTCGATCTCGACCTGATCGAGCCCGCTGCTCAGAATCGACTTGACGGATTTGTACGAGGTGAGTCCGCCGTGAAGGGCTCGTCTGCATGCGGCTTCCAGCCGCGTTGCAGTATAGCGATCACCGAGACGGAGCAGGCCCAGACACGAGCGAAAGCCCTGTTCCGGATGCGGCCGCGACGCGAGGATGCGGCGCAC
>JBBSJG010000429.1:0-1457 GCA_038257485.1 Longimicrobiales bacterium
GCTCTTGGACTTCTTGCGGGTGTTGGCACCCAGGTCCTGCAGGATATCAAGCAGTGCGCGACGCAATTCGATGGAGCTTGACAGGAGTTCATGCTGCAAATCGGCGTCAACATCCCAGGCATCCAGAATCTCGCGCATTTCGAGGTCGGCCTGCTTGACCTCGTCCTCGAGTCGCACGAATTCGTCGACATCGGCACCGAGCACGTGGGCGATGTCGGACAACACCTGGAAGCTGGGGAGGGTCTGGCCGCGCTCGAGGCGGCTCAGGTGAGACGCGGAGATGCTCGCCTGATGTGCGAGATCATCCAGCGTGAGGCCATTCTGACGCCGCATCCGGCGGATTGCCGGACCGATGCGTTGGCGTTGTACTGGTGGGCGCTGCACCATGTCGCTGCCTACTTCCATCGATGGTGGTCAACACTCGGACTCGTGCCGAATGGATCGCTGGCGAGGTGCTGGTCAGAAGCCGAACTCGTTACGGGCGCAACGTAACGCGAATCCTGATACAGCGAAACGATCAAGAACGTTATACAGTCAACTTCATGCGTTTGGAAAGAGTCACGACCGCATTCACGAATATTCGTCGTATGGGAGATTCGTTCGTGCGCGTGTCTGCACCGTTGCCGAAAGTACTGGCGCAGGGATTGTTCGGGTCCTGTATACCCAATGCTCACGCGCTGCGCATCGGACTGGTCGTACCCAGCATCAGTCAGATCACTGCGTTCGAGACTCCGGCCGTTTCACTGTTGGCGACGCACCTGCATCAGCAGGTTGACCTCGAGATCTTTGCCGTACGCCAACCCGCATACCCCGACGAGGCGCGTCAACTACCTTCACTGCGTGTCACCAGCCTACCCCATGCGAATGCGCAGATCCGTTCCCGAGACATCCTACGGCACACTGTCCAAAGCATCATCGCCGCCCACCGGCGTCGACCGTTCGATCTGCTGCACGGGCTCTGGTTGTACGAGTCCGGCGCCGCAGCCGTCATCGCCGCTCGCATACTGCGACTTCCGGTGATCGTCAGCATCGGCGGCGCGGAGGTCGCACATCTGCCGCAGATCGGCTACGGCATGCAGCAATCGTGGCGCGGACGGCTCATCGTGCGTCGCGTACTGCGCGGCGCGACGGTTGTGACCGGTGGCTCGTCATCCGTCCTGCGCCTCGCGGATCGCGCTGCCGGGCGCACTCTCGCATCGCAGCGCATCCCGCTGCCGACTGACGTGGCTGCGTTCGCACATGTGCGCCACCAACCTTCGGATCCACATGCTCTCATGCAGGTCGGTGCGCTGCTGCCAGTCAAGAACCAGGCGTTGCTGCTGCGTGCGTTGCGCGAGGTGCGGTTGCACCTGCCAGACGCGAGCCTGACGTTGCTGGGCGAGGATCCACTCGCCATGACGTCTGCCCTGCATGGGCAGGCGCAGGACCTCGGCGTCGCTGAGGCACTACACGTCGCC
>JBBSJG010000430.1:0-1421 GCA_038257485.1 Longimicrobiales bacterium
ATCATCGCCGTGCGCGCCGCGCTTCCTCTCTCACTCACGACTACGTTCTCCGTATCCGCAGGGTGTGAGGAAACTTCGAACCTGCCGCGTCCGAACGCAACTATCCGAACGCATCTAGAGGTTTGGATCGATGAGTGCCTTCACAACCGTACCGGCCTCAACCGCATCGAGCGCGGTGTTCGCCGCGGCGAGGGAATAGCTATCGAGGCGGAGTGCTTGCCATGACGCGGCGCGGTCGGCGTCCTGCAGCAGGCGAGTCGCGCGATGGAAGTGCGAGAAGTCGGAGCCCCAGCAGCCGCGGACCTCCAGATGTTTGCGGTTCAGGTCCGCGTGCGGATTGAACAACACCTCCCCATGGTCCGTGTACTGGCCGACGACAATGACACGACCGGCGTCGCGCGCAAACCGCATTGCCTCCGCGACCGCTGCCGGCGCACCGGTCGCCTCGATGACGACATCCGCGCCACGGCCGTCGGTCATTTCGCGGACCCATGCGAGCCGTTCATCGGGCGTAGCAACGGTGATGTCGACAGTGCTATCCGCACCCGCGGCGCGCGCGGCGGCGAGCCGGTCGGACGGTGCACCAATACAGAGGACGGTGCTGGCCCCGCTCATCTTCGCAAGGATGACGGCGGACAGTCCGACGGGTCCACTGCCGAGCACGAGGACGGTGTCAGCGATCTGGATGCGGGCAAGCTCGACGGCGTGCAGTGCGGTTGGGAGGGAGCATCCGCCGGCCATGAATGTCTCGGGCGAAACCGCATCGAGCGGGATGATCCGGGTGTCGGGCTTGAGATAGACAGCCTGCGCCCAACCGCCCGCGAGCCCGTCGATCGCGCCGTAGGTGATGCCGTACACCCGACGGTGTGGGCACCGCGTGGTGGCGCGCGCGACGAGGCAGTACCAGCAGGCATTGCAGGTCTTGTGGACGTCGAGGAACGTGACGCGGTCTCCCTCGTGGAGCGTCTTGCCGTCGACGTCGCGTACGGAGCCCCGAATTTCGGCGAGTCTGCCGACACTGACATGTCCTGGAATGAGCGGATAGGGCACACCGGCGAGGCGTCCGGCGCGGAGGTGTACATCGGTGCCACAGACCTCGCTGAGCTCGACATTGAGAAGAGCAGAATTCGGCTCGAGGGGCGGCACGGGCAGTTCGCGTACCTCCGCAGCGTGGCCGGGCGCGGGGATGACGGAAGCGAGCACCGTTCTCATTCGGGTGCGCGGTGCACGAGGCTGATGCTGCGCTGCGCTGTCGGCACGATGACGAGGTCGAGGATATTCATGTGCTCGGGCAGTCCCGCGACGTAAGCAACGGTCTCGGCAATGTCGTCTCCACTGAGAGGGCGGAACCCATCATAGACCTTCTTCGCGCGATCGTCATCACCATGAAATCGTACCACTGAGAACTCGGTCTCGACGAG
>JBBSJG010000431.1:0-1412 GCA_038257485.1 Longimicrobiales bacterium
CATACTCCTGCGCCTTCCGGAAAACCTGCGGCACCGTCGACCGCTCCGCATTCTTCTGGATCGTCTCGCGCGTGTTCATATACTCGGTCCGCACCTCGGGTGCCATTGCATCCAGCATGCGCTGCTCGACTGGCGGACGACCGGGATAGCTCAGCTCGTACACGGCGAGTGTCGACGTCATCGGTACATTGTGATCGATCATGTCCTTGAACGTCGCCTGCACGGCAGGTCCATTTATATCCAGCGCGAGCAGGCTGGGCGTCAGGTTCGGACAGTTGTCCGGCCGCTTGTCGGCGACGTAGTCACTGTTCGTGAACAGGCCGTGCTCGAGATTGTCGATGCCGAGCGCGACCGCCTCGCGGAACGACACCGAACAGATGTGCCCCGTAAACTTCGCGCCCAGCTTGTGCGCTTCATCGATCGCGGCGCCGAGCTCCGCGCGACTGATCGTCGTATACGCCTTGAACCACTGCACACCCTCCTCGACCCAGTACCTCACCACCCGACGCGCATCGGCCTCCGTCGCCAGGCCTGTCATGTAGCTGGAGGTCGGGCCCGTGAGGTACGGCCCCGTGATGTGCATGCGCGGACCGGGCGCGCGGCCCGTGTCGATCGCGCGCTTCATGGTGATCTCGCTGTACGGCGCCATGCTGCCTGTCGTACGCACCGTCGTCACACCACTGCCGAGGTAGAGACGAGGCGCGCTGAACGCGAGTTGCGTGCGACGCCCCGTCGCCGTCGTATAGAATGTGTGGTTGTGCAGTCCGACGATGCCGGGGATCACCGTGTGGCCTTCGAGCTGCATCACCTGCGCGCCGGCCGGCACCGTCACGCGTGCGCGCGCGCCCACCGCAGTGATGCGGCCGTTCTGCACGATGATGGTCTGGTCCTCCATTGGAGCGCTGCCCGTGCCGTCGATCACGCGGACACCCACGAGCGCCGTCACCGGTACGTCGCTGGTCACGAACTCGCGGACCGCTGGCAGGAGTGTGGGCGATGGTGCCGCCGTCTGCGCGAGAAGGGGACGCGCGCTGATCGCGAGCAGGAAGAGTAGTGCGCCGGTGTTGCGGGATCCGATGCGGATCATCATGGCCTCCGAGTGGTTGGCGGTCGGACGGATGGGACAGTGTACCACCGCCAGACCCGCCGGACCACCTCCTTACCCCAACCCGTCAATCCGACACCTCGAACACCAGCATCATCCCCGACTCCATGTGCTCCGCGATATGGCAGTGCAGCATCCACCTGCCCGGGTTCGACAACTCCAGCAGGACGTCCGCCGTCTGGCCCGCCGGCACCACCAGCGTGTCCTTCCACACCAGGTTGTCCTGCGCCACCCCGTTTCGACTCACCACGAGAAACCGCTGACCGTGGATGTGAATCGGGTGCTGCATGGCGTGCACGGTGTTGCG
>JBBSJG010000432.1:0-1411 GCA_038257485.1 Longimicrobiales bacterium
TATTTACGAAGAGGACAAAGCGGTGGAAATAGACGCGCTTAATAGCAGTCGGCTGCGGTCGTATGGACATGACCCGCTGAGGTGGACACCAAGTTAACTCCGGTTATTCTCCGGAGTGGAGGTGTCATGATGGCCAAGCAGAAACAGAAGTTGTCGCGGCGGGTGTTCAGTGCCGAGTTCAAGCAGGAAGCCGTGCGGCGCATGGCGGAGCGACGCGCCCAAGGCGTGACGGTCAAGCAGATCGGGGTGGAGATGGACGTGCGACCGGAAGTGTTGCGGTCGTGGAAACGACAAATCGATGAGCGGGCTGGCAAGCCGTTGGCGGACGTGTTCCCAGGCCATGGCCGGTTGCCGAGTGAGGAGGAGGAAATGCGCCAGTTGCAGCGCGAGAACAAGCGCCTGCAACAAGAAAACGCTTTCCTAAAAAGTGCGGCCGCATACTTCGCGAGGGAGTCGCGATGAGCGACAAGTATGCGGCGATTCACACCCATCAGGATCGGTTTCCGGTGCGCCTGATGTGCACCGCTTTGACCGTGAGCGAGAGTGGCTACTACGCCCATGTGGAGCGCGGGCCGTCTGCGTGCGCGCGCGCGGATGAGCAACTGTTGGTGCACGTGCGCGCGACGTTCAAGAAGAGTCGGCGGCGGTATGGCGCGCCCCGCGTGCATCAGGCTCTCCGGCTTACTGGCATCCGCGTCGCGAAGAAGCGCGTCGCGCGACTGATGCGGGCCGACGGGCTTGTCGCCCGACGCCGCAAGCGGTTTGTGTGTACGACGCAGAGTGCCCACGCCGATCCGATTGCGCCGAATCTGGTGGCGCGCGCGTTCGCGCTCGCAGCAAACCTGCGGCCCGATCGTGTGTGGGTGGGCGACATCACGTACATCCCCACGCGGAGTGGCTGGTTGTATCTCGCGGTGTTGATCGACTTGGCGACGCGCGGGGTCGTCGGGTGGGCGACCAGTGCGTCGTTGGCCACGCCCTTACCCCGCATGGCGCTGCAGCAAGCCGTGGCGCGTCGTGCCCCAGCCCCAGGGCTGATCCAGCATACCGATCAAGGGAGTCAATACGCGAGCACGGACTATCGTGCAGATCTCGCGGCGCACCAGATGATCCCCAGCATGAGCCGACGCGGAAATTGTTGGGACAACGCCGTTGCCGAAAGTTTCGCCGCTACGCTCGAGCACGAACTGTTGGACGGCGCCGACTTTCATTCGCACCGCGAGGCGCACACGGCGCTCGCGGAATTCATCGACGGCTGGTACAATCCGGAGCGGATGCATTCAACACTCGAGCATCGCAGTCCCATGCAGTACGAACAACAGCTCCGTCAAATGGCGCGAGCAGACTAAACCACGTGTCCATTTCAGCGGGTCAACTCCATTCGTCCCGCATCTTCACGCGAGACGCATCA
>JBBSJG010000433.1:0-1411 GCA_038257485.1 Longimicrobiales bacterium
ATGAGGTCGCTGTCGGCATGCGTGGTGTACCCCATGAAATTGCGGTGCAGGCTGCCGCGCGCCTGCGCCAGCGCGAGGTCGTCGTCGGGAAGTGCGAAATGGTCCATGCCGATGTAGGCATAGCCTGCGGCAGTCAGCTTTTCGATCGCCAGCTGCAGCAGGCCGAGCTTGGCATCCGGCGTCGGCAGATCGGTCGACTCGATCTGCTTTTGTGCCTTGAACAGCTGTGGAAGGTGCGCATAGCCGTAAACCGCGACGCGATCCGGCCGCATTTCGAGAACCCTGTCCAGAGTGCGCGCGAAGCCGTCCGTGTGCTGTTTCGGCAGGCCATAGATCAGGTCGACGTTTACCGAGCGGAAACCGTGCGCACGGCAGGCATCGATCACCGCGCGCGTCTGCTCGACGCTCTGGATCCGATTGACCGCCGCCTGCACGATGGGATCGAAGTCCTGCACGCCGAGGCTCGCGCGATTGAAACCGATTGTCGCCAACTCGGCGATGTCTGCCGGGTCGATGAAGCGCGGATCGAGCTCGATCGAGACGTCCCGGTCGGCGCTGTCGGAAAAATGGAATTGCCGCCGAAGCGTTTCCACAACCTCGCGCAGCTGCGCGGGATGGAGGAAATTGGGGGTGCCTCCGCCAAAATGCAGCTGGATCACTTCGCGATCGCGATCGAACAGCGCCGCAGTCAGGTCGATTTCGCGATAGAGCCGCGCCAGGTACGTCTCGGCGCGCGACAGGTCTCGGGTGATGATGCGATTGCAACCGCAGTAGAAGCACGGACTCAGGCAGAACGGCACGTGGACGTACAGCGACAGCCGTCGTGGAATCGGATCCCCGTTGGTGCAGCGCGCCGCTTCGCGCAACTGCGTCTCGCCGAATTCATTCGAGAACTGCGGAGCCGTGGGATAGGAGGTGTAACGGGGCCCCGGCCTGTCGTAGCGTTTCAGCAACCCGGCATCGAGAGTCAGCGTGGCGATCATGCGCTGCAGGTTAGGGCCGGCGACGATCGTGGTCCTTGACCGAGGTCAACCGCAGTCCGGATATCTTCCCACTCCCGGCTTGGCGCCAAGCCGCGGGGATCGCTATCTGGCTCAGTCGTCGCCCGGCACGTTCGGCGTCATGGGCACGACGCCGGACAGCAGCACTGTCGTGCCAGTGGCCACGTCGACACGCTGTCCGCGGGGATCGAAGTCGAGCAGCAGCTTGCCGGGCTCGACGGGTACACGAAATTCGAGCTCACCCTGCAGGCGTGTCCCAACGAGTGTTACCCGCAGCCGGCCACGTTCGATTCCTCCGACCCTGACCGCGTACTCACCCGCAGCGATGTCCTCGGCTTCGACTTTGAACTCGACGGATGTCGCGCGTTGCTTCAGTTCCGCGTCTCCGTCTCCGGCACCGCCGCCGGTTG
>JBBSJG010000434.1:0-1401 GCA_038257485.1 Longimicrobiales bacterium
GAATGGCTGCCATCGCACACTGCGATCATCGCGGGACGACGTCCACGCTCGGCCAATGAGCGCACGCCCTGGCTCGTTCACGTGGTTGCAGCCGGCCCGGATGCCGTCGCCAGTGTAGAGTACGAGACCGATCGTGCACGCTTCATCGGGCGAGGCCGTTCCACTGCCGACCCGGTGTGTCTCGATACAGACGAGCCGCTGTCCAACAGCGTGGGCGCTGTGCTCGATCCGATCTTCGCACTGCGTGTGCGCATCCGCATCCCATCCGGTGGCACATCGACTGTCTCATTTACCACGAGTGTCGCATCGACGCGTGAAGCGGCGGTCGAGATGGCCGACCGCTATGACGATCCGTACGCGGCACAGCGCGCACTCGACCTGTCATGGACACGCGCGCAGGTGGAATTGCGCGAGTTCGGCATCTCGCCGCGCGAAGCTGCACTGTATCAGCAGGTTGTAGGACATCTGCTGTACCCGAACGCATCGATGCGCGCGCCACAACACGAGCTCCAGGCCAACCGTATGGGGCAGCCCGGCCTGTGGGCCATGGGTATCTCCGGCGACTGGCCCATCATGCTCGCGACCATTGACTCGCAGGATGGACTGGCCAGCGTGCGCGAGCTTATGCGCGCACATCATTACTGGCGCATGAAGGGAATCACGACCGACCTCGTGATCCTCAACACGCACGCGGCCACATACCTGCAGGATCTCAGCGATCGCATTCTCGGCGTCGTCATCGCATCGACGGAAGCGGGTCTCGTGGACCGACCCGGTGGCGTGTTCATCCGCCGCATCGACATCCTCTCCGCCGAAGAGTTGCTGCTGCTGCGCGCAACCGCACGCGTGCATGTCGCATGCGACGGCATCGGCCTCGGCCGACTGCTCGACCTCCCCGACGTGGAACCCATGCCGGGGCCGACATTCGTGCCCCGCATCACGGCTCCGGTCATTCAGCATTCGTATGCGACGGCGGACGCACGCGACACGGCACCACTCGCATTCGCGAATCATCTCGGTGGCATGAACGACGACGGTGCCTATGAGATCCGACTCGATGACGGAGAGCATTCGCCGGCGCCATGGTCGAACATCGTCGCCAACCCGGTCGCCGGGTTCTGCGTCACCGAACGGGGCGGCGGGTTCATGTGGGCGGACAACAGCTACTTCTACCGCATCACGCCCTGGTACAACGACCCGGTCACCGATCCGCTTACGGAGATTCTCTACCTGCGCGACGATGACACCGGCGAGACGTGGTGTCCGACACCTGCGCCACTGCCTGCAGTCGGACCCTACACCGTGCAGCACACGACAGGCGCGACGACCTTCAGGCACGAGCGCGCGGGCATCGCATCAACCCTCGCGCTCTCCCTCGCCGAACACGACCCCGTCAAGATC
>JBBSJG010000435.1:0-1399 GCA_038257485.1 Longimicrobiales bacterium
CGATACGACGTCGCAATCACTTCCCGTTTCTCATCGACGAGAACAGCCTTCGTGCTGGTGCTGCCGCCATCCACACCGATGAATGCGCGCACGACGGTCCCCGGCCGAACTTCCACTGCGGGCGGTTTCGTGGAACGATATTTCTCGCGGAAGTGCGTCAGCTCGTTGGGCGTCGACCAGAGCCCACGCCCACCGGCGGCGCGCTTCTCCTCGACGCGGCCGACCTCGAGATACCATTCGAGCGCGCCGATGCCCTGGAAGACGCCGATGTCGGGCGTATCGGCGATCTCCGTCCTGGCGAACTCGATTGCGCCGAGTGCAGCGAAATACTGCGCGTCGGTCGGCACGAGAACGAGCTCCTCGATCGGTCGGTCTCGGTCATACTCCACTCCTCGCTCATCCCAGAGTGCCATGAGATTGCGACGCCAGCACTCCTGCAGTCCGTCGATGTAGCAGTTCGGACCGCCGAGGAGCAGAACAACGGGCCGGAGTGTGTGACCGCGCGTGAGCACGGCGAGGTTCTGCTGCACGATGGACTCGAACAGCGAAGCCATCAGCTCGGGGGCGGGCACGCCCTGCTTCTGCAAACCGTTGATATCGGTCTCCGCGAATACACCGCACTTGCCGGCAACAGGATGCAGCTTGAGACCCGCGTAACCCATGCGACAGAGGTCCGGCGCCGCGATGCCGAGCTTCGCCGTGACCTTGTCGATCACCGCGCCCGTGCCGCCCGCGCACTTGTCGTTCATCGACGGACTCTTCTTGCGACGTCCTGTCGATTCGTCCGCCTTGAACACGATGATCTTCGCGTCCTGACCACCCAGTTCGACAACGCTCTGCACTTCCGGATACAGGCGCTCGACCGCGAGACTCACGGCATTGACTTCCTGCACGAACTTCGCGCCAATGCGGACACCGATTCCTGCACCACCGGATCCCGTGACGAACACGCGGAACCCATTGTCGGGGAGGCCCGGGAAGCGCGTCAGGATGGACTGAAGCATGGCCAGACACATCTCCGGCTGGCGCGTCTCATGCCGCTGGTAGTCCTTCCACAACACGTCGCCGCTCAACGGGTTGACCACGACGTACTTCACGGTCGTGCTGCCGACGTCGAGACCTACCAGGAGACCCTCGGGATATCGCGCCGTGCCAGCAAATGTCTGCGACGGTGGTGCGTCCGTGACGGGCCTCGCCACGCGTTTCACGATGCGCGGCGTGATCTGGACCAATGCGCTCATTGCGCGGCCTGCAGGGCGAGCGGTGCGACGCCTTCGCGACGCATACGGTCACCGACGAGAAGCGCAAACGCCGCGGCGCGCCCGGCATAGCCGGCACGATGCGGAATCTCCTGGATCGGACGCTTCAGCTCGCGGTGCGCATCCACATACTCGCGCAG
>JBBSJG010000436.1:0-1398 GCA_038257485.1 Longimicrobiales bacterium
TGCCAGTCCGAGTGCCAGATTTGCGAGCTCGCGCAGTCGCTCGACATCACTCGCCGGCGTCAGGATCAGCGTCGTCCCGTCCTTGTCGCGAACGAGCGCGTATCCGGCGCGGGCCTCCGCCATCACGTTCCGATGATTGCGTGCAAGATCCGTCGCTTGGTATGTAACGCGAACCTTCATACGCAGGATCATACGCATGAATCTGCCCTTGTCAACGTGGTTCTCGCGAAGCGGGCTAGGGTCCGAGCAGCGCCGCCGGGACCACCGCGATGCCGTCACGGCGGCGGTAAGCCTCGGGTCCGGTGGAGATGACGACGGCGTCCAGCAGGTCAGGGCCGATGCGATCGCGCAGCCACATCAGGTGCCTCACGTCCGCATCGGTGATCGTTCGCGCCAGCTTCACCTCGATGGCCAGCACGCGCTGGTCCGCTCCCTCCACGATCAGGTCAACCTCGTGATCGCCGTTCCGGGTCCGAAAGTGCGTCACCCGTGCCTCCGCCGCCTGCGCATACGTCCGTACATCGAGTGTCAGCTGCGACTCGAACAAGGCGCCGAACAGCGTCCCGTCCCGGGGTGCCAGCGGGCCGGCCGAGGTTCCTGACATGAGAGTCTCGATCGTCGCGCCGCGGAGCCGAGCAGCGAGAGCGGGATCGGCTAGCTGATGCCTGGGCGAAAGTGAGAGACGCGCAAGCTCGTTTCGTGCTGGCCCCCACGCGGGTATCGGCTCGATGATCCAGAGGCTCTCGAGAATGTCGCGATAGCGCAGTACGGTCGTCTTCGCCGGCTTCTCATCATTGCCGGCGGTCGCCGCGTCGCGAATCTTCTCGTACGATGCCGTCGACGAGATTGCCGACGCATAGGCGCGCATCCAGCGCCTGAGCGCCGCCTGATTGCGGACCGGCTGGCCGAACTCTTCGAAGTCATGATCGATCACTCGTTCGATGTATCCATCGAGCTGAGCTCGAACCACGCGTTCGGGTAGGTTGCGCAGCCCGGGCAGGCCCGACGCAAGAATCTCGTGCGCATATTGCTCGGCCGCGACGTCCGTCGTGCCCTCGATCGCAGGCCTGTTGCCCCGGAGCAATACCGCCAGGCTGACCGTCGGCGTGTCCACGCCTCGCTCGGCCAACGTCATGGGGCGCATACGGACCGAAATGATTCTCCCCGCACCAGAATGCGTCGGCGGGTTGTTCGGCGTGGCTGAACCGGTCAGGAGGAACTGACCCGGCGATCGATCGGCATCGACGGCGCGCCGCACGATGTCCCACGTCTCCGGCATGCGTTGCCACTCATCAATCAGGATCGGCTGAGCGCCAGTGATGATCCGATCAGGATCGGCCTCGACCACCGCACGATCCCCCGCGCGGTCGAGCCGATGGACGGTCGCGGCTCGGCGCA
>JBBSJG010000437.1:0-1396 GCA_038257485.1 Longimicrobiales bacterium
GAGCGTTTCGATGACTTCCACGTCGTCATCGGTGTAAAGATGCGGTGTGTAGCTGTGAATCGCGATCATGCCGAGCAGCTTCGAGCCTGAATGCATGGCTGACCGGATCACCGACTCCGACCGACGTGGCCCGCCGTGCTGATACGAGCCGAACCCCTCCGGGTCAGTCGACCGATGCGTGAGAATGCTGCTACGATCCGTCAGGAACCGTTCGCTCGGTGTCCCTGCCGCGGATACGGTGACGGGCGGAACAATGGCGCCATCGGCCAAGCCCGCCAGGAAGCCGAACGAGTGCGTCGCGGCGTCGTATACGCCGAATGTGAACATGTCACCCTCGATGACCTTCCCGATCGCAGCGCGCAGAACGACATCCAGTTCTTCGACGGCGTTTGTACCTCCGACGGCGGCCGCGGCACCCGCTACGGCCCGCATCCTCGCAGCGCGATCCGTGGACACGCGGTGTGCGTGCCTCCAGGCGACGATCCAGCGCGATGACACGAACATCGCGAGGCTGAACAGCAGGAGTGCTGCGAGCGCGAAACCGGCGAGGATCCAGTTCCTGATGTAGCGCGCGGCGCCACTCACCTCTTGGGAAAACCGGTTCTCCAGAACCGTGAGCCTGGCATCGGTTGCACGCACATCCAGCAGCAGGGCGTGGGCGGTCGGGTCATAGTGGCGCGCGCCGGCCCGCACCAGGCCGGTCAGCTGCGTCGCCAGCGAATCCATGCTCGCGACCTCGAGGTCGGCCTCGGCCCAGGTGTGCATGACGTTCCGCAGTACGGGGTGCCAGGCCATACGGCGGACCACCATGGCCATTGCGGCGACGTCGTCCGGGTGTGCGTCTGCGCCGACGAGGTACGCGTACGCGCTGTCCATGTCCGGGTCGCGCTTCGCCAACTCCAGGCGGGCGAGGCGGCCCGAATGCATGATGCGGGATTGTCGCGTGTAGCACGCCATCTCGGATTCGTCGCCGGTCACGGCAAACCGCTCGAGGCATCCTGCCGCCTGCTTCTGTGCTTTCGACCACGAGCTCTCGCCACCGACGAAGCCGCGAACGCCGCTCAGCGTCATGACGCAGGAATAGAACATCAGCACGAGGAACGCGAAGATGAACGAGTATGCCAGGGCAAACGGCCTGAGACGGGCCGGGGATTGCACGTCTGACCCCATGTTCATCGACTAACCCGTTGGCAGAAGCAGGATTCGGATATCCTGAATGTAACCCGGACACCGGCCGGGTGGCGACCGAAGGCGCTACGGCGCATACTGAACATGCGGCAGAATTGCCGTCCGAAGAAACCGAGGAGCCGGGATGTCACTGTCCGCGACGCTGCGCAGCTATCTGAACGACACTGCCCGCGCTTTTGACCGCGCACCCGTCGAGGGCTGCATGGCC
>JBBSJG010000438.1:0-1383 GCA_038257485.1 Longimicrobiales bacterium
ATCGCGGTGCCCAGCATGTCGCGCAGCGTGTCGGTCGATTCATTGACCCGCAGCGCATGGTCGTGCACGTCGCGGAAGTACAGCCGTACCTCGTCCGGGATGAGCGGACTCTGCGAACGCGAGAGGTGCGCCAGAACGTCCTGCAGCGGCGCCACCGACAGGCGCATCCTGGTCAGTTCACGCTTGAGCTCGTACAGCTTGAACACGGTGTCGCGGCGGAAGTCGTCGGCGAAGATGTCCTGCTCAAGCGCGTCGAGCGTATCGCGGAATTCGTCCACGATCGGCCGGTAGTTGTCGACGATGAAGTCGAGCACTGCGTAGAGCCCGAACGATGGTCCCATGGCCAGCAGCTCGGCCTCGCGCTGTACGCGTTCGCGCACCGGTGCATACGACAGCGATTGACCGTGGCGGACGGTCACCAGATAGCGCGGGCCGAGGAAGGCATGCGTCTCTCCGTAAAGGATGTGGTCGTCCACCACCTGCGCGGTCTGCACGGCGATGAACAAGGAGTTGCCGTAGGCCTCGATCTTCGGGCGCTGGTGCGCGTTGTGCGCGTCTTCCACGGCCAGGTCGTGCAGGTCGAACTCTTCCTGCAGCTTGTCCAGGGTGATCTCACTGGGCTCGTACAGCCCGACCCAGACGAAGCTGCCGTCGTCGCGCGCCAGTACGTCGCTGATCTCGTCCAGGCTGACGTCGCGACGCTGGCCGGACTGGTCGTAGACCACGCAATTGATCACGCTCGGCGGACGTGTGGGGTCGGGACTGCTGCGGACGGGTTCGGCGATTCGATCCATGGCCCGCATCGTGCACCGGGGCGAGGTGAGGAGGCAACCGGTGTCGTGAGCAGCACGCTGCGCACCCAGTCGGAGCGACGTCAGCCGCGAAAACGCATGACCCGCAGGGCCTCTTCGCGCCTCGCGCATGATCGGTGGAACAGGAGCGCGCCCGTGGCGATCAGACATTGCCGGCATAGCCGCTTCGCGACTGACGTCGCTCCCACCATGGCGCGCTGCTATTGCGCGACGAAGCGGACAGCCTGGCCGCCACCGGGCGCCAGGCGCAGCTCAAGGGTGTTGGCGCTGGTCACGCGGCGCTCTTCGATCACGATGTCCCTCGGTGCGGTCTTCCAGTGCGCGTCCTTGCCGTCGCGGTAGATCTGCGCGGTGTAGCTGCGGCCGCTTTCCAGGAATGACAGCGGGACAGAAAGCGTGCGTCCTGCTTCGTCGGAAACGGCTCCGAGGTACCAGTCATCCGAGTTGCGATCCTTGCGGGCGATCGTGACGAAATCACCCACTTCGCCGTTGAGCACCCGGGTGTCTTCCCAGTCCACGGGCACGTCCTTGATGAACTGGAACGGCGCGGGGCTCTGCTCGTAGTTGTCGA
>JBBSJG010000439.1:0-1376 GCA_038257485.1 Longimicrobiales bacterium
CACCGCGGATGAGTACGTGTTGTGCCCGTTGGCGGCGTTGGTGGATCCGGACCACTCCGCGCACACGCACGTGCTGGAAGCGAAGCGGCAGGCGATGGCGCGAACGACAGTCGCCGAGAATCCTGTACAATAGCGTTCGACTGTGATACAGTAACGCTACACCCAAAGGGGCGTACCAGCGACGAAGGAGACGACATGCCGAAGTTCGACGTAGAGGTGCAGTTGACCGGGCAGGACGGGAACGCCGGCACCATCATGGGTGCGGTCGTGAGCGCGCTTCGCAAGGCTGGCGCAACGCCTGCCGAGGTCACTGAGTACCGAACCGAGTCGATGAGCGGCGACTACGACAACCTGCTGCGTGTGGCGATGGATTGGTGCCACGTTCTGTGAGTCGTGCGGAGTCGATGCGGAAATACTGGGCTAGCAACCCAGAGCGCCGACTTCGCGGATCACGGCCTTGTCCACCGGACTGCGCGTGTCGCAGACACGTGTGTCCGATTGACTGCGCGTGCGCTCGCCACACCGGTGCGGCGCGCGCTCAGGCGTCCGCGAACGCGCGGGAAAGTCGGGTTCTTGAGGGGATAGAAAAGGACGCAGCGACAGGTTGCTGGTTCCGCCCGAACGGCAAGCGCGGTTTTGCGCGTCGCATGTACGAAATGACACTGGGACCGATACCCGAAGGTCTGTACCTTGACCACCTGTGCGGAAATGGACACGCGTCGGCACGGTACTGCGTCAATCCTGATCATCTCGATCCTTGCACGAGCGAAGAGAACTTGCGACGCGGCGCCTACCCGCACTTCCACCTCCGCGGGCAGTCGTGGACTCCCGAACACTCCGTCTACGCTTCCGATGTACACGGGACGGGATCTAGGTTATAGTACGTCCTGTACGAAGACCCGTACATACACAGCGACGAAGGACATCGACATGGACGACGCACCGCCTCCCCCGCCCCTCACGCTCGCGCCTGCTGCGGCGCACGCCGACACGAACACACATCGTCTCGTCGCGCGGTACCGGAAGGCGCGCAAGATCTCGAACCACCTCGTCATGCTGCAGGGCGCGGACGTGGCGAGCGTCGAGAACCTCGGTACCTCCGAACTGGGACGCACGCTCGCCGCTCAGGCGGCAGGCGTAAACGTCCCGTCGGAGATGACCTGGGCGCTCGTCGTCGAGATGGTGCGCGAGTCGTACCCGTTCGCCGCCCGCTGATCTGCCTGCGCTCGGTTTCGTCGTTGTTCCCGAGCGCGGGGACGACACGGTCCGCTTGCTGACCTCGTTCCCTTCCTCGTCGCTGGGGGAGACTTGAGGAGGCGAGCGGGCCGTTGTCGTGTACAGGACCTAGGCGCATGTGATACGTTAGACTCAGCGAC
>JBBSJG010000440.1:0-1375 GCA_038257485.1 Longimicrobiales bacterium
CGCGTCGCCTTCACCGATGATCGGCATGGACGGGCCGTCAAGCACACCGTAGCCCTGCGTGAGCACGAACAGATGACTCGAGCCGCCGGGTCGCACGAATCGATACGGCGATCCCTGCACCTGCGCGGCGGCGGCGGCCGACCGGAACTCACGCGGATAGGCCCACAGCAGAAATGGCAACGGACCGTCCCGCGTCTTGTCGTAGCCTGCGGGCAAATAGAGCGTGCCCGAAAGCTGCACGCCGTCCTTGCGCTTGTACGTGATGAGTTCCGACGTCACGCCCGCCAACTGCGGCGCCGGGTCGGTGAAGTTCGTGAGCTGACGCGGCGCCGAACGGGCCCGCGTCTCGCGCACCCAGTAGTTCGGCACTTCGGTCTTGCTTTCCCGCTGCGTGAGCATGCGATCGCCGTTTGCATTCAGCAACTCGATCGCGCGCTCATACACTCCCGTTGCCGACTGGAACAGGCGGGTCTTTTTACCCGTGGAAAGTTCATAGCGATCAACGAACGGACGATCCCCTTCGTCGGACGCACCGTCGCCCTGCAGAAACGCGTAGCGTCCGTCCGGCGTGAGATTGAGCACCGACTCGCCGGCGTCGTTCGTTGTCATCATGAACGAACCCGGATCGGCGTAGCGATCTTCGGTGTTGCGCTCCCACAGCATGCGCGGCTTGGTGCCAGGCTTTGTCGGATCGATTGCCCACAGACGCTCGGTGCGCGTACGCTGCCATCCCTCGCGCACGATGGCGAGTGTCGGCTTGGCCCACTGCACACCTTGCGTGCGAAACTCGGTGGCCACCAGCGTCACCGGGTCGCCTGCGAATGGTGCGGCCAGCATCTGCACACGATCGCGCACGCCGTCCACGGCTGTGGTGTCACCACGCGGTGCTTCCGACCACACCAGGGTCGCGTCTGAATCACTGCGCCAACGGATGGAGCGCGGTCCCTCGGCGACAACGTCACCGCCCCACGGCACACGCTCGCGCAGCGGCAGCTCGTTCACCTTGCGCACTCCGCGGCCATTCGCATCCCACACGGCAATCGTAGTCGGGAAGTAGTTCGCGGGCACAACATACGAGAACGGACGCGCCATGGTGGTCACCAGCACGTAGCGTCCGTCCGGACTCGGTGCGGCCGACGCGTGAATGCCGATTGCGCCCATTTCCGTCACCACACCCTCGAGGCTCAGACGGGCGAGCTGGCTCGTGGCGTAGTGATGAAACACTGCTTCGTCGTACGGCGACTTGAGCAGGTCCTGATACGTGGCGACACGATCAGCGCTGCCGCCTTCCGTCTCCTGAATGATCGGACCGTCGGGCGTGGTGGGTTCTCTGGGCGCGCTGCCGCGGCCATTCGGAATGAACTTGCACATCAGC
>JBBSJG010000441.1:0-1373 GCA_038257485.1 Longimicrobiales bacterium
CGGTCTCAACAGCGAGTTCTACTGGTATCAGCACGACGAAGTGTGGAAGAACGAGCGTCTGCGTCGCTTCACACCAGCCGGCCAGCTCGATGCACGCGCCCGCCGTCGCCTGATGGCGGCGGAAGAGGACTACAGCTACATCGAGGTCTCACGCGCGGCGAAGGCGTTGCTCGATGCGGGTGTGAAGGTTGGCCTCGGGGCGCACGGCCAGCTCGACGGGCTGGGCGCACACTGGGAGCTCTGGTCGCTGCAGCAGGGTGGGATGACGAACCTCCAGGCGGTGCGTGCTGCAACACTGCACGGTGCGGAATATCTCGGACTCGATGCGGATGTCGGATCAATCCAGCCCGGGAAACTGGCGGACATGATCGTACTCGACCGCAGTCCGCTCGAATCCATCCGCAACACCACGTCGATCCGGTACGTCATGGTGAACGGCCGACTCTTCGATGCGGAGACCATGGCGGAGCTCGGCAATCAGCCGCGGCCCGCGCCCAGGTCTCACTGGTAGGATTATTTGCTGACGCGCCGCCAGGATTCCTGGGGCATCAATGCGCCCACTGCCGCGCCCGCCGCCGCGTCGAACGTGACGTGACCCAGCAGGTCGAGGAAGTTGGCGTCCGTGACCAGCATCAGGAGCAGTCCGATGCCGGCGCCCACGACGGCACCGCCGATTGCCCCACCTGTCGCGCTCTGCTTGCGCGTGGGCACGCCCCGGCTGACGAAGATCGCGTCCACTGTGCGACGCGGCACGGCGAGCGTCGGGATGCCTGCGCCGAGGTCGATGCCGAGGGAGTCGGCAGTTTTCCGCTCCAGTCTGCCGAACAGCATCTGGCGAGGATGTCCCTGAACGGTGTCTGCAGCAAGCACAAGCTTGATGCGCTGGCCCGCAACGCTTGTGTCCGGCGTCTGCGCATGCAGCTCGCCTGCAAGCGGTGACAGCGCCGTGACGATCGCAAGCGTCGAGATCAACAACGTCAGTGTGGTCATTTTCACAGCATCACCGGGTGCGGGAGGAGGAGATGTTAGTCGGCGTCGGCGTCCCTCTTACACCATCGAAGTTCTGAAGTGCGCGTCTTGACGCCGCCTTCACCAATCGGTCTCAACATGAGCATCGCCAGGTGCAGATCCAATCGACCGCCACCCCAGAGGGGCGCGGTGCCCTCGTCGATCGCAAGACCTTCGCGCCCGTGATCCTCCCGCAGACGTTGTGCAGCATCGCCGCACACAGACTCCAGCACCGGAGCGTCGGGTATGCACTCACCCTTCGGGTCGCGGAAAACGATGGTGCGTTTCGCGTCGAATGACATCGCATATCCGTCCTCGTGCACCAACCGATGATGGAAGCGGCACAGGAGAACGAGATTGTCCAG
>JBBSJG010000442.1:0-1363 GCA_038257485.1 Longimicrobiales bacterium
GCGCTGCAGAACAGCTCGTCGATCGCGAAAACCGTCGCGCTGATTGCACTTGCGATGGCCATTTTCATGTTCGGTGACCCATCGCGCGGCGCGTTCGCCGTTGCGTCCAGCACATCCACATTTTCCCTCGCCGGCGCGGGCGTCGCACTGATCGCGGTCATGTGGGCGTATGACGGATGGGCGGACGTATCCGCCATGGCGGGCGAGATCCGTGATCCCGGCCGCAACCTGCCGCGCGCGATCATCGGCGGAATGGCCGCCGTGCTGGTGGCGTATATCGCGATCAATGTCGCGTACTTCTACGTCCTGCCCGTTAATGCGATGGCATCATCGACGATGGTCGCGGCAGATGCTGCAACATCGGTCTTCGGGCGGGCGGGCGCATCGCTGATCTCTGCACTCGTGATGCTGGCCACATTCGGCGCCGCCAATGCCACTGTGATGACGGGGTCCCGCTTCATCTACGCAATGGCGCGCGACGGCATGTTCTTCAACGCGTTCGCGCGCGTGCATCCACGCTTCGAGACGCCGCACATTGCAGTCGCTGCCATCGGATTCCTCGGCGTGCTGTACGCGACCAGCCGGACATTCGAACAACTCACCGCCGCAATCATCCTGGGCGAATGGCCGTTCTACATGCTTGCTGTCGGGGCCGTCATCGTCTGGCGGGTCCGTGATCCGGCGCGCGCCAGACCGTACCGCGCTCCACTGTATCCGGTGCTCCCGATCGTTTTCATCGGTGCGTCCCTCGCGCTTACGATCAATGCACTCGTCACCGATCCGAAGCTCACATTCCTGAGTTTCGGCATTGTCGCAACGGGACTGCCTGCGTATTGGCTCTGGCAGCGGTTCACGCGCGCCTGAGTCAGCCCTCGAGGAGGTCCGTGAGGATCGTTTGCGCCTCCGTAGCACGGTCATCGGGAACCAATATCTGAACACCGGCTGCTGTCGGTCCTGAAAACCCGGGTCCGAATATGCCGGCCGGCGGACCTTTTACGAGAAAGGGGATGTCGTTGCTCTCGAGTGCTCCCGTTCCCAGGCTCGACTCAAGCAGTGAACTGTACTCCCCGACAACGACCCATTGAGAACTCATACTTCCTCCTGGAAAAAAATTTCTGAATTGACGGTCGTGAACGCGCGTTGTGTTCACGCGGAGTGAATGCGGTCACGCAGCAGCGCGCGGTTGATAGAGGAACTTCTGAAATCCGGCGAATATCAGGCCAATCTCTTCCGGAGCGCCCAGGTCGGCCACAGCGTCGGCGAGTGAATTGTGGTACCTGAGACGCAGTAGCGGGGTGAGCTTGTCCTGGTCCAGTTCCTCGACGCCCACAACGACGTAATGCTGAAGGACGAAGTCGAGAAA
>JBBSJG010000443.1:0-1357 GCA_038257485.1 Longimicrobiales bacterium
CTGGTTCTTCGGGCATCCCGAGGTCTACATCATGATCCTGCCGGCCTTCGGGATCGTGTCGGAGATCATCCCGACCTTCGCGCGCAAGCCGCTGTTCGGCTACCAGGCGATGGTCTACGCGGTCGCGTCGATCGCATTCCTGTCCTTCATCGTGTGGGCCCACCACATGTTCACGGTGGGCATGCCCGTCGGCGGCGAGCTCTATTTCATGTACGCGACGATGCTGATCGCGGTGCCGACCGGAGTGAAGGTCTTCAACTGGGTCAGCACGATGTACAGGGGGTCGATGACCTTCGAGACGCCGATGCTGTTCGCGCTCGGCTTCATCATCATGTTCACGATCGGTGGGTTCTCCGGACTGATGCTTGCCATCGTCCCCGCGGACTTCCAGTACCACGATACCTACTTCGTAGTGGCGCACTTCCACTATGTGCTGGTCACCGGCGCCATCTTCGGGATCATGGCCGGCTGCTATTACTGGCTGCCGAAGTGGACCGGTCACATGTACAGCGAGACGCTCGGCAAGTGGCATTTCTGGTTGTCGACTTTCTTCGTGAACCTGCTTTTCTTCCCGCAGCACTTCCTCGGGCTGGCGGGCATGCAGCGGCGCGTGCCCGACTACAACGTCGCGTTCGCGGATTTCAACATGTGGTCGTCCATCGGGGGCTTCGGCTTCGGCCTCTCGCAACTGCTGTTCGCCTATATCGTGTTCCGGACGATCCGCGGCGGCGTTCCCGCGTCCGCGCAGGTATGGGAAGGCGCGCACGGACTCGAGTGGACGCTCCCCAGCCCGCCGCCGCACCACAGCTTCACCACGCCGCCGGTCATTGAAGACCGCATGCTGGCCCACGGCGATGTCACCCACTGACCTCGCGCGCCGCCGCGCCGCGCGCCGCACGGCACTGATCGTGGGCGCGTTGGCCATGGCGGTGTACGCCGGCTTCCTGATCCTCGTGGGCTGGGGCCGGGCATGACCGGGCGCGAAGACCAGAGCGTTCGCCTGCTGCGTCGCGGAGCGTTGGCGTGCGGCGCGACGTTCCTGCTCTGCTTCTCGATCGTGCCGCTGTATCGCATCGCCTGTGAACGTGTATTCGGCATCAAGCTCGATGACAGTGCAGCCACTGCGAGTGCGGTCGAGTCGCAGAAGCCGGACATGGACAGGCTGGTGACCGTGCAGTTCGTCGCCAATGTCCATTCGGGACTCGCCTGGCAGTTTTCGCCGGACGTGGTCGAGGTGAAGGTCCACCCGGGCGTCCCGACCATGGCGAACTTCACCGCGAGCAACCGTTCCGGGATCGCCATCGTCGGCAACGCGGTGCCGAGCGTCGCCCCCGCTGCGAACTCCAAGTATTTCAAC
>JBBSJG010000444.1:0-1352 GCA_038257485.1 Longimicrobiales bacterium
GAACAAGGCGTTCGCGCACTACCGCTGGTGATCGAGCAACCCCGGGCACCTCATGTGACCGGGGTTCATTGCAGCACGTAGCGTGCTGCCGCAGCGGCGACAATGCTGCCTCGCGAACCGGAAGCCGCCGTCAGGCGGCGGCCGGCCAGTTGTATTTCGCACTTACCTATACGAGAGGGTCCCGTGGCTCGCACCACTCCCATCGAGCGTTACCGCAACTTCGGCATCATGGCCCACATCGATGCCGGCAAAACCACCACGTCCGAACGCATCCTGTTCTACACCGGTGTCAGTCACAAGATCGGCGAAGTGCACGATGGTGCGGCGACGATGGACTGGATGGAGCAGGAGCAGGAACGCGGCATTACGATCACGTCCGCTGCCACGACCGCTTTCTGGTCCGGCATGGACAAGTCGTTGCCGCAGCATCGCTTCAACATCATCGATACCCCCGGGCACGTCGACTTCACCATTGAAGTAGAGCGCAGCCTGCGCGTGCTCGATGGCGCGGTGTTCGTGCTGTGTGCCGTCGGTGGCGTGCAGCCGCAGTCCGAGACCGTCTGGCGCCAGGCCAACAAATACGTCGTGCCGCGTCTTGCGTTCGTCAACAAGATGGATCGCACCGGCGCCGACTTCGACAAGGTCGTCGGCCAGCTGAAGTCCCGTCTGGGCGCGTCCCCGGTGCCGATGCAGGTGCCGATCGGCGCCGAAGAAGGCTTCGAGGGCGTGGTCGACCTGCTCAAGATGAAGGCGATCCACTGGGATACCGCATCGCAGGGCACCACGTTCGAGTACCGCGAAATCCCGGCCGAGCTGGCCGCGAAGTGTGCCGAAGCGCGCGCCTTCATGGTCGAGTCCGCTGCCGAGACCAGCGAAGAGCTGATGGACAAGTACCTCAACGATGGCGAGCTGTCGATCGAGGAGATCCTCAACGGTCTTCGCGCCGGCACCCTGGCCACGACGTTGATCCCGGTCTATTGCGGCTCCGCCTTCAAGAACAAGGGCGTCCAGGCGATGCTCGACGGCGTGATCCAGTTGCTGCCGGCGCCGTCGGATCGTCCGCCGGTCAAGGGCATCGACGAGGACGAGAAGGAGGACACCCGTCAGGCGTCCGATTCCGAGCCGTTCTCCGCGCTCGCGTTCAAGATCATGACCGATCCGTTCGTAGGTTCGCTGACGTTCTTCCGGGTCTACTCGGGCACGCTCAACTCCGGCGACGCGGTGTTCAATCCGGTCAAGTCGAAGAAAGAGCGCGTGGGCCGCATCCTGCAGATGCATTCCAACGAGCGCAGTGAAATCAAGGAAGTGCGCGCTGGCGACATCGCTGCAGCGGTTGGTCTGAAGGACGTCAC
>JBBSJG010000445.1:0-1351 GCA_038257485.1 Longimicrobiales bacterium
CACGTGGTCGTTCACGGCGAATGCGCCCCCGCTTTCGGTACGCAGTGCCCCCGGGATCAGCGGCACAGCGACCATCGGTCAATCGCTGTTCCACATGGCCGCGCAGTGGGATGACACTGGTCCCGTCTTGGAAACCGAGGTGACGTGGATGCGTTGCGATGCAGAAGGTGCGAACTGCGTCGACCTACCGTCGGAACTTCGCGAGCAGTTCCGACTGACCTTGGGTCCGGCCGATGTCGGTCACAGGATTCGTGTGCGCGAGCGCGCGCGGAGCTATGGTGGCTGGAGCGCGCCCTCCCAGAGCAATCCGACGGCAGTCGTGCGCGCCCGCGTCGGCTCGATCGGAAGCACCCGACCTCGCGCTGCCCGCATTCAATTCGTCCGGGTCATCCGACGGACCGTGCGTGCGTCGGTCCTCGCGCCGCGCGGTTCGAACCCGCGATGCACGTTGCTGCGACGCCATCGTTCGAGCTGGGGGCGACCTCGATTTCGGCGATGCGGCGCGTTCGTCACGTATCGAGTGTCACGGTCCGGCACATGGCGGCTGGTCATTCGATCGGTCGGCGGCGTCTCCGTCCGCACCTTCCGCGTGGGCTGATCGCGGAACTGCCCTATCCAATATGACTGGCGAGTCGACTTGTAGAAAGCCACCAGTTGCGTCCAGCTCGTCGAGCGCGGCGTCCGCGTTCGACGCGACGTAGATGGCCGAACGCTTCATCCATACGTTGCTGCGTGAATGGGCATACGGCCGCGAATAAGCCACGAGCCATGCCACTCTCGGCTCCTGGATGCAGCCAAAATCATCACTGGGGCCAAGGGGCCCTGGCCAACGCCACGCCAGCGGAACGGCTGTCTAACAACACCCGGTGTGGATTACTCATCTAGGCATGTCGCGCGGGTGCGCAGTGCACTGGAATTATTGCATCGGTATCTGCATCGCCACGTGGGCGGTGTCCTCGATTACCTTGTGCTTGGCGCGATAGCCATGCGCTTGGTACAGGTGATATTCGGCGCTCGTCTCGGCGGCATACTTACCGGGCCACTTCATCGCGGCGGGCCGGTCACAAACAGGGCATGCGAACGTGTACTCACCGAACCCAGGCCCGGGGGTCGAGATCTGTCGAACGACGTCCGATGGATGGTGGTCGCAGTATGACTGCGCTTCGCGACCGGCTTCGAAAGTCTCTTTGCAGATCGCGCATGTCTTGACGTGAACGCGCGGCTTCTTTTTGCCGAACCACCCCATGTATGGATTCCTTCGTTTCGTATTCATCTCACACCGGAAGGGTGCAGCCATGAAATGGGAATATCTCTGGCGTGATGCGTATTGGATCGAATCGGCTCGGACCGA
>JBBSJG010000446.1:0-1345 GCA_038257485.1 Longimicrobiales bacterium
CGATGATCGGCACGTCAAGTGAGCGCGCAAGATTTTTGAAAGTGCGTGCCACGACGTCGACCTCACCGGCGCGTGAGTGAGCGCGCGTGCGGATCATCTGCAGGAAATCGATGACGACGAGCCGCACACCTGACTCACGCACGTATCGCCGTATACGTGTCGTGATGTCATCAAGGTCCGTCGAGTCTCCGTCATCAATCATGATCGGCAGCGCGGCAACCTCAGCGGCAGCGGAGAGTATACGCGGCTGCTCCTCTCGCATAGTGCTCCCGCGCAGTAGATCGGTCACGGGTATCTGGCTGCGTGATGAGATGAGCCGTGCGTTGAGTTGACGCGCGCCCATCTCCAGCGACACCATAAGCGCGGGGTGAGATGCCGTCGCGGAAGCTTCGAGGAGCTGGAGCGCGAGGCTCGTCTTGCCCATCGCGGGCCGAGCAGCTACGACGATGAGATCGCCATTCTGCCAGCCGCCCGTACGCCTGTCGAGATCGACGAACCCCGTCGTTATCCCCTGCACCCTGTCACCCGATGCGTATCGTGCGGCCGCGCGTGCGATCATCTCCAGTGTGTCCGGCATCAAGTCGGCAATCGAGCGTGCACGCCCCGGCGCTTGACGACGTGATAAGTCCCCGAGCCTGGATTCCGTCTCGCGCATCAACTCGAAAACATCGGTCGCGTCATCACGGGACTCTCGGTTGATGTGCGTACCAATGTCCCGCAGCGACCGCATCAACGACGCCTCACGTATGAGACGCGCGGCGGTCAAGCCGGACTCCGGCGAGCCGATCTCCAGCATCGATCGCTGTGTGACGGCAAGATCTACATCGGCACAGATCGCACGCGCGGCCGTGAAGACTGCGAGTGAGTCGATGTGTGCGCCCTCGGTGTGCAGCGCAATGGCGGCGGTGTAGACAGCGGACCACGACGGCGCTGAGAAATCCCTAGGATGACATATCCTCGCGACCTCATCGATGAGTGATGGCTGCAGCAGGATCGCACCGATCAACCGCCGCTCGGCGTCGTGTGATTGCGTCATGCCGTGACTCCGGTGGTGTCAGGTTTCGATTTCGTGTAGCCAGCGGGAAGGCCGGCGAGCGCCTTGTGCCAGTGGACACGACCCCCGGCGTCATAGCACTCGGCGTAATCGCGGCGATGCCACTCACTCAGCTCGCGGTACGTGGTGAGCGTGATAGGCTGCGCAGTAGATCGGCGGGCGGTGGCAGCCTGCGCGAATTTGTGCTGGTCGTTCTTCCACGCGGAGAGCTTGTGATCCCATCGCGTTATCGGTAAGCCGTTGCCGACCCTCCACCCCTGCGCGGCGTAGTGGTCGACGAATCCGCGGCAC
>JBBSJG010000447.1:0-1342 GCA_038257485.1 Longimicrobiales bacterium
CTGATCGGCTCGGATGTCAGTCGCTTCGAACGCGAAGAGTGGGTCGAGAGTGTCGTGCTCGCGCCAGCGGAGCGCTACATCATCGAAGTAATGTTCGGGCGTGCAGGCGAGGCTGTGATGGAGAACCGCGTACGCGCGATCGATCATGCGAGCGGAAGCTTTCTGCAGCGAGTCGATACGCTGATGCGCGTGACCGTGGGCATCGAGAGTGCCGCGGAATCGGGAGACCGCCGTCGCATACATGATACGTTGCGTACGCATGACGATATTGTGAGCGAGATTGCGAAGTATCGGCCGCAGTTCGATCGGCCGGTCGACCATCATCTCAATCTGCGCGTGCGCGCGCGGGGGCTGCCGCGCACGATCGAGTTGATGATGCGCGACGATTCGGCGTATTTCAATCCCGTCGAGTGGCACGGCACGATGGCGATGATGAGCTGGGTGTCCACCGCGCGCGAGGTGCAGTGGATTCTGCGCGAATCGTCGACGGGGCGTGAGAACATGGACGTCGCGTGGCGGTTCCGGCGCGGGGATCTCGTGAAGCTGCGCATCACGAATGATCGCAACACCGTGCACGCCATGCAGCACCCGATTCACATCCACGGTCAGCGGTTTCTCGTGGTGAGTCGGAACGGGGTGGCGCAGGACAACCTGGTGTGGAAGGACACGCTGGTGGTGCCGGCTGGCCAGACGGCGGACGTCCTGCTGGAGCTGTCGAATCCGGGCAGGTGGATGCTGCACTGCCATATCGCGGAGCACATGGAGTCGGGGATGATGCTGGTGTTCGAGGTGGTGGATTGACGGGTTGCAGTTGACTGGTCCGGCGGGTCTGAAGGTGGTACACTGTCCCATCCGTCCGACCGCCAACCACTCGGAGGCCATGATGATCCGCATCGGATCCCGCAGCACCGGCGCACTTTTCTTCCTCCTCGCCATCAGCGCGCGTCCCATGCTCGCGCAGACGATGGCACCATCGCCCACACTCCAGCCGGCTGTCCGCGCGTTCGTGACCAGCGACGCGCCGGTGACGGCGCTCGTAGGTGTGCGTGTGATCGATGGCACGGGCAGCGCACCGATGGAGGACCAGACCATCATCGTGCAGAGCGGCCGCATCACTGCGGTGGGCGCGCGCGCACGCGTGACGGTGCCGGCAGGCGCGCAGGTGATGCAGCTCGACGGCCACACGGTGATCCCCGGCATCGTCGGACTGCACAACCACACATTCTATACGACGGCGACCGGGCGTCGCACGCAGCTCGCGGTCAGCGCGCCCCGTCTCTACCTCGGCAGTGGCGTGACGACGGTGCGGACGACGGGCAGCATGGCACCGTACAGCGAGATC
>JBBSJG010000448.1:0-1334 GCA_038257485.1 Longimicrobiales bacterium
GCGAAGCGCATGTTGAGCAAGTACATCGGCTCGCCCGGCTTGATCGCGCGTTCGTCGAACTTGTCGATCAGCAGACGCCGGAGCGCCGAGGTCCGCTGCACCGCGTCGAACATCGTGGCACCCTCGACCCAGCGCGTGGCCTCCGGAATCGATCCGTCCGCACCGGCATGCTGGTCCGCGATGAAGCGGATATTTCGCGTCAGGCCGTCCTTGATGATGCGCTCCAGACCCGCCTTCTCTGCCACCGTGTCGGGGTACCACGTGTAGCCGTACCGCACGGTGAGCGTGTCCCACGCACCACCGGCCGGCGCGTATGCCTTCGAGAGATCGAGCTGCCCGTTCGGGCCAACGGAGATGAGCGGGAACGGATACGCCATCACCGAAGTCCGGCCCTGCGAGCCGGCGATGTAGTTGTGCGGGAAGCCAAGCGTGTGTCCGATCTCGTGCGCGGCATGCTGGCGGCGGCGCGCCATCGTGAATGCGTCGGCAGACACGGACAGGCCCGCCGATCCCGCGGCGGGCAACAGACCCGCATAGATGTTGTAGTCGATGAGCGACCGCCATGCGTCCATGCGCACGACGGTGCGAATGATCTCCCCGGTGCGCGGGTCCGAAAACGAAGGGCCGACGGACGGACCCGGTCCCGCACGGTGCACCCAGTACAGCATGTTGTAGCGGGCGTCCATCATGTCGGCGCCAGCCGGAAGGTCCCGCACGGCGAACGCATTACGGAAGCCGGCCGCCTCGAAGATCGTGTTCCACCACATGCCGCCTTCGCGCAGCGCCTCACGATACTCTGCGGGAATCCCCGGATCGAGGTAGTACACGATCGGGGTGACGGGTTCGGTGAGCTCACCGCGCGCGTACGCTGCGGGGTCCTTCGGCACGAGGCGCCAGCGACCCGCGATGGCATCACGATACGTGCCCTCGTAGCTCTGGCTGAAGTCGTAGAACTGCGGCCCGCTTACACCGGAACGCGCATCGCCCTGCCGTGCGCGAAAGCCCGCGGAATCCGGCAGTTGCACCAGCGACTGATGGACTTCCATCGTGACTGCCGACGGATCCGGCGCACCGCGCCGCACGGCGGAGCCAGGGTTGTCGATGGCGAACGTGAGCACCGTGTGAATCTCGGTGTTCTTCGGAAACGCCTTCGTCCGCTCTACATCCGCCCAGCTCCGCCCGACATCGAGACGCGGCGTGCCCTGCTGCGCGCGCCGGAAGCTCTCCGCAATGCCGTACGTGTCCGACAGGAAGAACGTCGTCGCATCCGCGAGCATCACACCGTTGGCTTCCGATTCGATCGGAAACGATGCGATCACGGAGCGCGCGAACGC
>JBBSJG010000449.1:0-1333 GCA_038257485.1 Longimicrobiales bacterium
CGGAACGCGAGTTTCGGACGCGGGCTTGGTTCAGGATCCGAGCGGCAGCGCGCTGTCCACCGCGCCGAACCGACAAATCACGCCTTCCGTCGCGTCGAACGGTGACGACTATCTGGTTGCCTGGAGCGACTACAGGAACAATGCGACCACGAAATACGACATCTACGGCACCCGGGTGACGGCGGCGGGCGCGGTCCAGGACGTCAATGGTCTGGCACTGTCGACCGCCTCGTCGCGGCCGGGTCAGGTGGGGAGTACACACCAGCGATCGCCTCCAATGGGACCACCTATCTGGTGGGCTGGTCCGAGGAACGCAACGCGGCCACGAGCTTCGACATCTACGGGACGCGTGTGACGCCACAAGGTGTGGTTCTGGACCTCACTGGCATCGCGCTCTCGACCGCACCAGATGTGCAGTATGGAACGTCCGTTGCCTCGAACGGCAGCGATTTCCTCGTCACCTGGCAAGACGCGCGCACCACTGCGACCACGAGCTGGGACATCTACGGGACGCGGGTGACGGCCGAAGGACTGGTTCAGGATCCTGGTGGACTGGCGCTCTCGACCGCGCCCGATTCGCAGAGCGGACCGTCAGTGGCCTCCAGTGGCAGTGAATACCTCGTGACGTGGGTCGACTTTCGCGATCAGGCTACGACGAACGGAGACATCTATGCGACCCGCGTCACGGCGGCGGGCATGGTGCGGAATGCAGGTGGCATCGTGATCTCGGCGGCAAGCCATCGCGAGTTGAACCCTAGCGTGAACGCGACCGCGTCCAACGGACGTTACCTGATCGTTTACGAGTCCCAGGATCGAATCGCGGCGAGGTTCTACAGGACCTGCGGTGATGGCCTGATCGAGGACGGCGAGGGCTGCGATGACGGAGGCATCAACGGCGGTGACGGCTGCAGCGCGAGCTGTGCGGTCGAGGCGGGCTTCACGTGCTCGGGTGCGCCGTCGACGTGCGCGGACATCAACGAGTGCGTCACCGACAACGGCGGGTGTGGCAGCGCTAGTTTCTACACGTGTGCGAACAATCTCGGCGCGGGCCCGACGTGCGCGGACATCGACGAGTGCACGAACAACAACGGCGGGTGCGGCAGCGCGACGTTCTACACGTGCGCGAATAATCCCGGCGCAGCGCCGACGTGCGCGGACATCGACGAGTGCACGACGAATAACGGCGGGTGCGGCGACCGGGCCCCACACGGCGAAGCCGCGACGCGGAGGCGTTCTTGAACGCGATCCGCTCGATCGTCCTATGCGACCTAACGGTCACTTTACGCTGAAAAACTTGCAGCTGTCTGCTCGTCCATCCGTCGCTGCTGGTACC
>JBBSJG010000450.1:0-1332 GCA_038257485.1 Longimicrobiales bacterium
AGGGCGGGCATGACGTCACATCCGGACGTTGCCGGGCACATATAGAACGTGTACAGGCAGAACGGGACACAAGAACGTCGCACAATGCGATCAGCAACGCAGCCCAGGGTTACGTACGCGTAGATCTGTCCATCCGAATCGGCCCGCGTGCCTGGTTCTGCAGGATCGACTCGTTCCAGAACGCGGCGATGGCGGTGTCGTACGCGTCGCGCGTCCTCCTGGTCGCTGCTAACGGATTGGCAGCTGCTGTTTAGTCGTGTGTATCGCATCTCGAGTAACCGGCCTACACTCCAAGACTTCATGATATTTGCCCGCCACACTTGCCAGCCTCACTCTCGCTGAGTCTATCTTCCTCTGCCGCGCGAGAGCACAGCGTGCAAACCTCTGCATCGTGGTCGGAGCCACGGAGGACGTGCCCGCATGCTCCTGCGATCACCCGCACGCGTCTGAGGGCTGCAGTCGCATCGCGGAAGCCTGCCGGGTCGGAGTGCAGTGCGTGCTGCGATGCCGTCGCACACGGGCAAGGCGCAGGCACCAAATTCGCTCGGTGCTTGCCATGAGCCTCCAGACGTGTCACGTGCTCGTACATTCGCCCGTGCGTGACAGCGGAAGGTGGTCGCATCGTATGACCGCAGCGTGTCGATCACGATGCGTACCGCGACACTGCCGCGCACCGGCGAGGGACCGGGACCATCCCGGCCAATGTCGCGACAACGTCCGACACAGGAGCTCTGTGCATCACCGATAGTGTTGACAAGCACGGCGCTGTACCCCGGAGTACAGCCGCAGTCGCTCCTGCACCGGCATCGCATCGTCAGACCTCGCGAGTGAAGGCCCCGTACGCGTTGTGGTCGGCGCCAGCGGCAGGTCGCAGACGTCCGACAACCTTCACGAGCAAGAAGAGCCTCGCCGGCTCGTCGCCGGCTCATCCTCCATGATCGAACACTCCATGCCGAACAATGGTGAAGAACGGCGTCTGCTGCGAGTGTCGCGGTGGCATGTTGACGCGCTGTGACGATCACGGTGCTCGCTGCGGCTGCTGGGCACCGCGGTGTGTCGCTTCGCCATCCTGCGTCGTCGATTTCCTGGACTTTCGACCTCCGCCGTCCACTCGACGGCGAAAGCGCAACGGACGGACTGACATTCAGATGGATGGACACAACATTCATCTGTGACACTCTAGTCCTTTGTAAATGCGGTATGCCTGCAACGTTCGTCCGTGCGTTCGTCTGTCACGCTCCGAAAAGCGAGATGTTCTATCTACGCCCCGATCGATCGAAGAGTTCGCTCAATTAGGAAGTGGCTCGCCGCCCTCTCGACAGAGTCGACGAT
>JBBSJG010000451.1:0-1327 GCA_038257485.1 Longimicrobiales bacterium
CTGCACCCGTTGCGAGGCGCGATCTTTGAGACGTGGGTTGCGTCCGAGGTGCTGAAGGCACGATATCATGCAGGCCGTCCGGCGGATCTCTTTCATCTGCGTGAGGATCGCGGCGTCGAGATCGATCTGATCGCGGAATCGGATGCGCGCGTGTACGGCGTGGAAGTGAAGTCCGGTGCCACGATCGCAAGTGATTTCTTCGATTCAATCGCGCAGTTTGCAGATACAGGCACTTCTTCTACATCCGCTTCGCCGCGCGTTGCTCGCCTTATCTACGGTGGAGATCGGCGCGAGTCGAGGAAGTGCGTCGATGTGATTCCGTGGTCAGACGTGCAGGACGTCGATTGGTGATGAACATGGAGGAGCGAGGGCATGGCATCCGACGCTGAATTCGCAGAGTATGCGTGCGGCCAGATCCGCGATGTTCCCCGGCTCTCGCACCGCCGCATGTTTGGGGAGTACGCAGTCTACGTCGGCGACAAGGTCATCGGCCTGATCTGCGACAATCAGTTCTTCCTCAAACCGACCGCCGGGAACCGGGCACTGCTCAGGAGTCCGGTCGAGGCGCCACCCTATCCCGGCGCCAAGAACTATCTTGTCATTGACGAACACCTCGACGATCCGGATCTGCTGACCGAGCTGATCCGGATCACCGAGCGCGACGTCCCGCCGCCGAAACCAAAGAAGCCGATGAGGCCGAAGAAGAAGCCGTAGGTGCTGCCGTCAGTTTGGCGACGCATAGGAATCCCGCCGACGCGATCCCGGGTCCCCCCGCGCAATCACGTCGCCCTAAGTTGTCCCATCCAGCCATTGACGGATTTTGACGCGCCAATTCGTGCAGGTGTCGGACCTGCTGCGGAACGCGCTCTCTGCCGCCATTCCTCGCCCGTGGTGCCGCGTGCGGCCATCCGGCCCCTGCGAATGTGTGCCATGCCTTTGCACGCGCGTCATGGCGAAGCACAGGGCGCCGAAAAACCGGTGATTATATTGGACGCAGAACTTCACCGGAGATTCGTATGGTTCAACTTGCAGTTCGTGCGCCTGTCGTAGACACCATCGGCGACGAGATCGCCGCGCTTGCGGCCCATCTCGACGCCGCAACCTACCGGCTGCTCACTCTCCTGTATGAGTTCGATGAGCGCGCCGGCTGGCACTGCGGCTTCCGCACCTGTGCGCACTGGCTGAGTTGGCGGACCGGTATGGATCTCGGCGCGGCCCGGGAGAAGATGCGCGTGGCGCGTGCGCTTCATGCGCTGCCTGCGCTGAGCGATGCGATGCGGCGAGGCGTCCTGTCCTACTCGAAGGCGCGTGCGCTGACGCGCATTGC
>JBBSJG010000452.1:0-1325 GCA_038257485.1 Longimicrobiales bacterium
ACGTCCGCTCAGCAGGTGCTCAATGGCGTCCTGCACGAGTCGCTCCGACTCCGAGTCGAGTGCCGACGTCGCCTCATCGAAGATCAGGATGGGCGGGTCGCGCAGGATCGCGCGCGCAATCGCCAGGCGCTGGCGCTGGCCACCGGACAACCGCGTCGCGCGTTCGCCGAGCACCGTTTCGTATCCGTCGGGCAGTCGCTCGATGAACTCCGTGGCATTCGCCGCCGACGCTGCAGCTTCGACCGCCGCGGCATCGACATCGCCCAGCGCATACCCGATGTTCGCGCGCACAGTATCGTGGAACAGCACAGTTTCCTGCGTCACGATTCCGAGCTTCGCACGAAATGCCTTCGCATTGAACTCGCGCAGGTCCACTCCGTCCACCGTGACGCGTCCTGCAGTCGGATCGTAGAACCGTGCCACCAGGTCGACGAGCGTCGTCTTGCCCGCACCGCTCGGCCCCACGAGCGCGACCACCTGACCGGGCTTCACCACGAATGATACGTCGTTCAGGACTGCTTCACCGTCGTTGTAGTGAAAGCTGACGTTCTCGAAGCGGATCTCGTCGCGGAACCCGTCGAACGCATGCGCGCCGTCGCGGTCGTCCATGCCGACAGGCGTGTCCAGGAACTCGAAGATCCGCTCCGCCGAAACGATTCCGGGATTGACGATGGACGGAAACTTCGAGAGCCACTTCGCGGGCTGGTACAGCTTCATGCTGAGCACGAGGAACGCGAGAAACGCAACGGCTTCCAGCTGGTCTCCCTGCACCATGCGCGCGCCGTACCACAGCAGGATGACCGTCCCGATCGTACCCATCAGTTCGGACATCGGATTGGCCAGCGCGCGTACGCGCTCCGTCCGCACGTGTGCCTTCATGTAGCGGTGTGTCAGGCGGTCGAAGCGATCCGCTTCGAATTTTTCGGCTGCCGCGGCCTTCACCTGCCGAACGCCGAATACCGTTTCCTGAAGATGTGACGTGATGTCGCTCGCGAGCTCCATGACACCGCGATCGCCGCGCTTGAGACGTTTCAGCAGGCGGCTCAACAGACCAAACATGACCGGCAGCACGACGAGCGCAATGAATGTCAGCGTCAGATTGATCTTTACCAGGAATACGATCGTGATGACAATCTGAAGTGATGCCGTGAGCAGCTTGAAGAAATTGTTGGTGACGAGCAGCCTCACCTGGTCCACGTCCGCGGTGAGCCGACGAATGATGTCACCGGCGCGCGTGAGGTTGAAGAACCTGAGGTCGAGCTCGAGCAGATGCCTGTACACCTGCGTCCGCGTCGACCGCACTACGTTCTGCTCGAGCTTCACGA
>JBBSJG010000453.1:0-1321 GCA_038257485.1 Longimicrobiales bacterium
CGCTCGACCTGGCCGTGAAGGTGGAGGAGTGCGGCGTCTCGGCAGTCCAGCTGGCGCTGGACCCCGTGCGCACCGGCGACATGCCGATGGACGCGCTGACAGGCGCATTCGAGCCGCGGGGCATCCACATCCTGTCCGGTATGATGTCGATGCAGGATGAAGACTACGCGACCCTGGAGACGATCCGCGCGACGGGTGGCATCGTTCCGGATGCGACGTGGTCGGCGAACCAGGCGGCTGCATCAGCGAATGCGGCAATCGCACGCGCGCTCGGCCTGACACTTGTCACGTTCCATGCGGGCTTCGTTCCGCACGAGGACAGCGATGCGCGTGCGACGATCATGCAGCGCCTGCGCACGATGGCGGACATCTTCGGGGAGCAGGGCGTGGACATCGCGCTCGAGACAGGACAGGAGAACGCGGATACACTGCGTACGTTGCTGGAGGAGCTCGACGACCGCCGCATCGGCGTGAACTTCGATCCTGCGAACATGATCCTTTACGGCATGGGAGATCCGGTCGAAGCAGTCCGTACACTCTCGCCATGGATCCGCCAGGTGCACATCAAGGATGCCCTGCCCACGGATACGCCGGGCACGTGGGGTCGTGAAACGGCGCCGGGCGAGGGCGCCGTCGAGTGGGACGATTTCTTCGAGACGCTACGCGCGTGCGACGTGCGCTGCGACTTCCTGATCGAGCGGGAGGCCGGTGGCACGCGCATCGACGACGTGCTGGCGGCGGTGTCCCTGATCGAACGCTTTGGCATCGCGTGACACTGGGCATCGGCATCATTGGCTACGGCTTCATGGGGCGCGTGCACGAGGCGTCATGGATCGAGGCTGCCGGCCTCGGCGCTGACTGCGAGGTGCGCGCGATCGCGGCGCGCGCGGACGACGTCGATGTACTGATCGCGAATGACGCCATCGATATCATCAGCATCTGCACGCCGACGGATACGCATATCGACATCGCTATCGCGGCACTGCGAGCGGGACGCCACGTCCTGCTCGAGAAGCCAGTCGCATTGAGTGTCGCGGCCATGCAACCCCTGCTCGATGAAGCCGCGGGCAGTAATCGGCTGTGCATGCCCGCACACTGCATGCGCTTCTGGCCAGGGTGGCCGCACGCGAGGGATGCAATTGTCGACGGTCGGTATGGAGAACTGCTCGGTGCAGAGTTCCGCCGCGTCGGTGCGGCGCCCGCATGGAACACCGCATTCTATGCGGATCCTGCCCGGTCCGGCGGCGCATTGTTCGATCTGCACATCCATGACGCCGACTTCGCACTGTGGTGCTTCGGTGAACCGCTGTACCTCGCCTGC
>JBBSJG010000454.1:0-1309 GCA_038257485.1 Longimicrobiales bacterium
CTTCCCCAGGTCGAACGCAATGCGCGGCGCATGCCCGGCGGGTTGGTGTACCTGCATGGAAACGCAGAGAACCGCGTGCTGCGGATGCGCGACTTCACCCATGACACCGACCAGGTCGTACATGCCGAGACCCTGACGTATCACCTCACTGCCGATACCCATCCGCGCCAGCGCCTGATCGTCTACAGCGCTCCCATCGACAACGACTACCACCTGTGGACGCTCGATATCGACAGGCCGCAGGTGCAGCACCGGTTGTCCAATGGCCACCCATTCGCTCTCATGCCGGCATTCAGTGCCGACGGCGAGCACGTGTTCTTCGTCGATCTGGACGATGACCGTCAGTTCCGGTTGCAACGCATGCCCACGTACGGCGGCGAAGCGGAGCGCATCGCGATCAAACAGTGGGACTATGGGGTCCCGACCGGCACGCTTTCGCTTTCGCTCGCGGGCGCGGACGGCCACCCGGTAACCGCTCGGGTTGCCATCGCCCAGGTCAATGGATCCGCCGCGGGACATCCGGTGGCCTTCGACCAGGACGCAACTTACTTCGACCCGCAAACCGGTCGACACTATTTCTACGCGACCGGAGCGTCGCGAATGACCCTGCCGGTCGGCGAATACAACGTCACTATTGCGCGCGGTCCGATGACGCCGATGGCCACGCAGCAGGTCCGGGTGCGCCCTGGTGCGAATGCGAACGCGAAAGCGACACTGGTCCCGATGTGGGACGCCGCGGCGGCGGGCTACGTTTCGGTGGACCATCACATCCACTTGAACGGAGATGGTCACCACCGCGCCGATCATCAGGACGCACTGCGGCTGCTCGCCGGCGAAGATCTCGATCACGTATCGCCCATGTCCTGGAACCGCTGGGAGCGACGCATCGATGAAGCGCTCATCGGTGATCGCACTTCGCTGGATGGGCGCACGGTCGAACAAGGCCAGGAAGTGCGTTCGCACTACCACAGCCATGTCGGACTGACTGGCGTCGAGCAACCGTTCACTCCGTGGTTTTTTGGCCCGAAGAATCCGACGCTGGGCAACCCGGACCTCAGCAATGGCGACGCGATCGCCTATGCGCAGGCAAACATTGCGTTCGCAACGTATGTGCATCCCGTAGCAGACGACCGCGATCCCTTCACGCATCTGGAGGACGGGCCAATTCCGCTGGAGCTGCTGTCCGATACGGTGCTGTCCGAACGCATCGGACTGGAGATCGTCTGCGCCTGGACCAGCCCGCTGGGCAATTCGCAGCTCTGGTATCGACTGCTCAATGTCGGTCGGCCAGTGGCGGCCATGTCCGGCA
>JBBSJG010000455.1:0-1308 GCA_038257485.1 Longimicrobiales bacterium
AGCCACTCGTTGAACCACTTGGACTCCACGCGAATACCATACGAGCTGGCAAACACGTGACCGAGCTCGTGCAGGCCGACGAGATCCACATAGCGTCGAGACGCCTCGGTCCAGGTGCGACCGGACGCCCGAACGAGTGCGCGCGCCGAGTCGGAGATGCCGGGTTCGATGGCGAGTGCGTCGTCAGCCGCGAGGTTGTCGTCGGTGCCGGGATCGAGTGGCCGCCCAACTTTCCGTTGGTGAAGGCGTACACGGACCAGCTCGAGCGCAAGGGCTGTGTGAGTGATGCGCGCATCTCGACGATTCGTTCGGCGATTGCCGGTGCCGAGCGTGCAACGGGTGCGGCGCGTACGCCGCGCTGACGCGTCTGGAGTCGGATCTTCAGCTCGAGCGCAGCTGTGATGCGAAGAAGGTGGATCTGATGAAGAAGGCGTTGCGTGATATGCGGACGCAGATGATGTAAGGCGGTCGTACTCGCGATTTGGGATCTAACGCAACTCGAACCCCCTCGGTTCTGCAGACGCAGGATCGAGGGAGTTTGTGTTTGCAGCACTGCAGACTGGCCCTGCTCGCACCGTCGCCGACGCGCCCGAAGTTCTGCCAGCAGCAATGCTTCGTCAGGCACCGACGATGCGGAGTTCACCGGGCACCATCTGAGCGAGTGCCGCAAGGACCGGGAGATCGGACCACCGCCGCTGGTGCGTCGTGTCGGTGCGATGTCCCGGTAGCAACGTCGCAAAGGCGCGCGGGAGATTACTGTCGAGCAGGACGCGCATACGTCTCGAACTCTACGCGGCGGGTGTCAGCAGCGCGTGTTTGGCGAGTTCGAGGACCGCAACGGCGTGTTCACGTGTCACGCTTGGAAGCTCTTCGACAAAATGGTCGAGGGGATGCCCAGCCTCGAGATAGTCGATGAGGCTCTTCACCGGCACACGGGTACCCGCAAAGACCGTTGTACCACCGAGACGATCCGGCGAAGTCGTGATGAGCGGAGTGGGCAAGGCGGACAGCACAGGCCGCATCCCGCGCGCCGTCCGGTCGTCGCGTGGCGGGCGGAGCACGCGGTATACTCACCAGACCCCGACTGAACTTCCTGCTGGGTATGGAGCCTTCCCAGTGCCGTCTCCTCCTTTCGCGCCGAACGCCATGCCTTTTCTCCCTAAGAATGCCGCCGCTCGGGCGCGAGTCGCCGTCGCCGCGGCTGTATCGCTTCTCGGCATCACCCCCGTCTGCGCAGTGGCGCAAGCCAAGTACGTCGCCCCGGATCAGACGACGATCCGCACTTACATGGAAGCGAAGCCGGGGCAG
>JBBSJG010000456.1:0-1307 GCA_038257485.1 Longimicrobiales bacterium
CTTCGAGCACAATCGTCCAGCCACTTTCAAGTACCCGCTCTGGTCGCTGTATGGCGACTGGGTGATGTATCGCGACATGCTCACCGGGCGCATTCCGTTCTGAACGGGCGCGCTCAGTAGGCTGCACCGCCACTGCGGCCGTACTCGGCCAGCACTTCGCAGGCCTCCTCGCGCCGGATGTCGCGTCGCAACGCGATGCCGCGACGTTCGAGTTCGCCCATCCAGTCCACCGGCAGGGGACCCTCGTCGAACTCGGTGAGAGATTCCACGTCCTCCGACCGCGCACCGATCAACATCGTGTCGATGCCGGCCCACACGCTGGCACCGTAGCACTGGCAACACGGCTGCGCGCTCGTCGCGAGCGTGAAAGACTCGCCGGTTTCGTTGAGACGCGCGCGCTGCAGGCGCAACTGCGCGAGCATGAAGGCCATGTTCTCGGCATGCGCCAGCGAACATGACTGCGGCAGAACGCGGTTGACGCCGACGGAGATCAGCCGGCCGGAAGCATCGAACACGGCCGCCCCGAAGGGACCCCCGCTGCGTTGCCGGATGTTGTGCCGTGCCAGGTCGATCGCAAGAGCGATCTTGCTGTCGTCGTCGGCATAGAGTGCACGATCGTCGACCGCCTCCGCGATCCACACCGGCAGCACCAGATGTACCTGTGCCAGCAGCATGTCCGGCGCCTAGCGGACGTCGCCGCCGCCCGAATTGGACGGCACGCCCACACAGCGGCCGGCTTGGCACAGGCATCCGGACAATTCCTGGAATCCGCAGATGCTGGAGGTGCCCGTCCGCTCGCATTCGCGCTGCATGGCTGCGGCATCGAAAGGCTTCGCAGCGCGGTTCACACAGGCCGGCATGCGGCCGCAACAGTTCCCGACATCCTTGACTTCGCAATCCGAGTCGACAGCGCATGACGCATCGAGAGGTGTGAATGGGGAGATGAAATTTTCTTCCGGCGGGGGCGGGGCAGACGAAGATTTACGGACCGCTGCAATGGGCGTCGAAGGCTCAAGCTGGACGGGGGCTGACTCTTCCACCGACTTCACCGCGCCGGGTGCGATGGCCCCCGGCGCGGTGCGCTCCTGCGCGCAGCCGGAAGCGGACAGGCACAACACGATGAAAAAGGCGATTGCCCCCAGCCCTGCCAACTTGAATGTTCCAGACATGGCGTGCTCCTATTCGGTGGTCCGGCTCGACCAGACATCGCGCAAGGTTACCGTGCGGTTGTACACGGGCGCGTCCGGACGGTGATCGTGACGGTCGGTGACGAAATAGCCGAGCCGTTCGAACTGCATGCGCGTTTC
>JBBSJG010000457.1:0-1303 GCA_038257485.1 Longimicrobiales bacterium
CGGCGTGCTCGAGGAAGTCGAATCGCCGCCGGCCAACCTGACGGCCGCGGTGATTTCGCGCATCAAGATCATGGCCAAGCTCAACATCGCCGAGCGCCGCCTGCCGCAGGACGGCCGCATCATGCTGCGAGTGCAGGGCAAGGAGCTCGACCTGCGCGTGTCCACCGTGCCCACGGCGCATGGCGAGTCCGTGGTGATGCGAATCCTCGATCGCGAGACGATCGTGTTCGACTTCAAGAAGCTGGGATTCACCGACCAGTTCCTGCCGCAGTTCATCAAGGTGCTGGAGCAGCCGCACGGAATCATGCTGGTCACCGGTCCCACCGGTTCCGGCAAGACCACCACGCTCTACACCGCGCTGTCGCAGCTGAACATGCCCGACGTCAAGATCATCACCGTCGAGGATCCCGTCGAGTACCAGCTCGAGGGCGTCAACCAGATCCAGGCGAAGCCCTCGATCGGCCTCGACTTCTCGCACGCACTGCGCTCGATCGTGCGCCAGGATCCCGACATCATCATGATCGGCGAGATGCGCGACCTCGAGACCGCGCGCATCGCGATCCAGTCGGCGCTGACCGGGCACCTCGTGCTGTCAACCCTGCACACGAACAACGCCGCCGGCGGCATCACGCGAATGCTGGACATGGGGGTCGAGGACTACATGCTGACTTCGACCGTCAACGGCATCCTTGCGCAGCGGCTCGTGCGCATGATCGAACCGACGCACGCGGAAAAGTACGAACCCCTGCCGGAAGTCGTCGCGGAGTTCGGGCTCCGTCGTTTCCAGCCGGAAGGCACCATCTATCTCTACCGCCCGATTCCATCGGCGCTCACGCCGACCGGTTATCTCGGGCGCACCACGATCATGGAGTTCCTGGTGATGAACGACGCGATGCGCCGGCTCGTCATGCAGCACGCCGGCATGGGCGAACTTGAAAACGCGGCACGCGAACACGGCATGCGCACGATGTACGAGGACGGCCTGGTCAAGGCGATGGCGGGGGTCACCACCATCGAGGAAGTGATGCGCGTCACGCAGGACTCCTGATTCTTCCTTCTCCCCGCGTGCGGGGAGACGGTGCCCGCAGGGTGGATGAGGGGCCATCGTCCCAAAGCCGCCCCTCATCCGGCGCTGCGCGCCACCTTTTCCCGCTGCCACGGGGCGAAGGAATCACACTTCGAGACGCATGCCTTCCTTCCGCTACAAAGCCGTAACGCCCGCAGGCGAAACCATCGAGGGCATGATGGACGCCGCGACCGAGCGCGAGGTGATCGGCAAGCTGCAGGACGCCGGCAACCTGCC
>JBBSJG010000458.1:0-1302 GCA_038257485.1 Longimicrobiales bacterium
CGCGAATTCACCCGTACATCCGTCCGACACCCAGACTCCGCTGCGGTCGTAGCCCCAGTTCCGCCCGATCACGCAGCGTTCGCGGCCGATACTGCGCACGAGTGCGACGCCGTTGCGGGTGTCCGTCCGGCAATGGTTGTCCCGATTGTGGGAAGACTCGCACGTGATGCGAACGGCGGGTTGTACGCGCGTTTGCGCCCCGACCTCCTGCGAAACCAGGAACGTTGAGGCGACGGCGACCGCCAATGCGCCAAGGGAACGGACCCCGAACTTTGGGTTCTGCATGCGAATGCTCCTGCGATTACGAAGCTGGCAGGCTACGCATTGCGATGCAATCGCAGGTGAACCATGATTTCTGGGCAGGCACGCGTTCATCCGCGTGTCACTTCACGCGGGAGCGCGTCCAGTCCGCTGTTTTTGGTGCCGATGGTCGGACTCGAACCGACACGATATCGCTACCGGCGGATTTTGAGTCCGCTGCGTCTACCAATTCCGCCACATCGGCGCTGCGTGCCAATCATAGCGGGCGCGGTTCTTGGCGAACATGCCGATCACGGGTGTGCAAGTCGACAAGCACCCAGTGGTCAATCGTTGGAGAGTGCGCGCTCCGAGCCGCGATACCAGTCGTCGCCCATCGGATCGAATGCACTGCAGCACGTCAGCGGGGCGGCATAGACGTGCACGGAGACTGCGGTCTCGTTGTCCGACGGGTTGCGGATGGTGTGGTACTCGTGCGGAGGAATCAGGCTGCCCGCGGAACCAGGGCCGGCGGTGATGGTGCCTCGGGGTTCGAAGCGCGAGCGATCGGGCTGCTGGTCGGTGCATTCGAACTGCGTGATCTCGAGCGATCCGCGCCAGACGCCTTCAACGCACCATTTGCCGTCGTGATCGTGCAGGCCCGTGCCCTGGCCGGGAGCCCAGGTCATCGCGGTGACGCAATAGCCGAGTCGCTCGCTGCGGTAGAGCTCGCGCCGCGAATAGCCGGCATCACTGCATTGGGTGACGCATTCCGGCAGGCACATGCCCGGATCGCGCATCGCCTTCGAGAGCACATCGCGCAGTGCCCCGACCTGCTCCTGCTCGCAGCCGAGGCTGACCGCGGCATCGATTGCGCGGATCAGTTCTGTCGCACCGGGAAAATCGCGGGTGAGCATGCGCGGGCGCCGTACTCCACGAGGCAATACAGTCTACAGGCGAGCCAGCAGCTGCGCGATGGGCGGCGCAAACGCATCCAGGTCGACCAGGAATGCGTCGTGTCCCTGGGGACTGTCGAGCGCAACCAGTTCGCTGCGTGCGCCACCA
>JBBSJG010000459.1:0-1301 GCA_038257485.1 Longimicrobiales bacterium
GCGTCGGACGCTGTTCGAGCGCAACAACGGCGCGCCCGATCGCGCGATCGCGATCACGCAAACGCTCCAGTATACGCAGTTTCTCGGCGATTGGTGTCGCCGTCATCGCAGCGCGAGACGCCCGTTTCACGCGGAGCGCCTCGTCCATGGAAAATCTCACGAGTGATCCTCCATCAGCGCGACGAAGCGAGCCCACTTCTCCGTCAATCCAAAGCGCTCGATCAGGGCGTCGAAGCGCAATCGCTCGAAGGTCCCGGACGCCAGGAATTGCGATAACCGGATCTTGTCCTTCATACGCCCTGTCTCGAGTGCGATCGCGGCCAAGTGTTCCTGCGACAGCACGGCAACCGCTTGCCCGTCAACGGTCATGCGCACCGCATGTACAAGCGCATCGTCGACGAGCGGCGTGGCGGCCGGAAGGAACTGTACGGGCCAATCGGCGATCAGCAAGTGCTCATTTTGTACGACAGCTCCACGGTTTGTGAAGTAGTCATAAATCGGGGCCAGCGAGACCAATTGCGACGCGGACTGATCGAAGACGACGAAGACGTCCACGTCCTGCGTTGCGGCTGGCTCAATGTAGAACGTTGCGCCGACCGCTCCACCAACGGCATAGCGTTCGACAATGCCGTCCGCGACCGCTGCCTCCAGCTCGGCGAAGATGGCAAGCAGTGCCATCATGGCCTCCGCGTACGTGCGGACGGACGATGCAACCAGCGCTGCTGACCGATCAGGCCCGACGACGGCAATCTCATGTGGGAAAGATATGCGTGCGCGTCGGTTCCGTCGTGAGGCGTTCCATGCTGGCGCTCACGGCCGCGGCTGGGATGCCGCCCTCGCGCTCGATGTGGTCGACGAATGCTGCCGTCGCCTTCCGGTGGCCGCCGAACGCGAGGGGCCGCGCTGTCGGCGAGGGTGGCTTGGAGTTGGGTGCGGAGGTCGGTCATCGCAGGCGCACGGCAGCGGAATGACGTGTGGCGGGCACCGGCTACGGTCGCACGTGGGGGAATGGACCGACAACGGACTCCGCCCGCGTGGCGATGCGAGCAAGCTCCGTCAACACTTCTGGTGCTTCCTTGAGCTCAGCAAGCGCGCCAAGATCGGACCAAATTTGTGGCCACTGCAACCGTCCGCGCTGCTTGAGGATCACGCCCTCGATATCGACCCAATCCTGCGGACGTGCCGCAAACGCTTTGTGCACAATGAGGTCTTCCGCGGAGCAGGTTCGCAGCGTGGCGCCCGGTACCAATTCCACGTTCGATGAGCGTTCGATGGCGCTGGATTCGAACGGCATCGCACCA
>JBBSJG010000460.1:0-1293 GCA_038257485.1 Longimicrobiales bacterium
CCTTGCTGATGCTCCGCGCAAACTCCTTCGCGTCGGGGCCGCCCTTCGGGTCCACGACCGTAATCACGCCGTCGTGTTCGCGCTGGCCGTGGCCGGGGCTGAAGGTCGCGACAATCTTGTCCGTGCCCGCGATGGGCTTGGCGTCGATCATCGTGATGCCGGGATGCAGATTGCCGAACCACGTCATCTGCGCGGTGCCGTCGGGGTTCGCGGCCCAGAGGTGATGGAAGTGAACCTGGCTGCGGTCAACGTATTCCCAGCGCGTGTAGAGGATGCGGCCATCGGGCAGCGGCCACGGCGTGTTGTCGTGTTCGTTGTTGCTGGAGAGCGCGCGGATGTTCGAGCCGTCCGCGTCGCAGCGATGCAACACAGCGACCTGCGTGAGCCAGCAGTTGACCCAGCGTTTGCACCGGCTCGAAACGAAGACGATGCCGCCGTCTGGCAGGTAGGCGGCCTCGATGTCGTCGTAGGGGCCGGAGGTGAGTTGGCGGAGCGCGGGCGCCTCGTCCGCGTGTTCCTTTCCATTGGATTTGCGCGGACGAGGCGTCCGCGCTCCAATGGGCTTGCTGTCCGCCGTCGCGCGGTGAACTGCCGCGACGTCCATCTCGTACAAATGATATTGCTCCGTGCCGCCGGGCCGGTAGCTGAACAGGATTTTCTTCCCGTCGTAACTCACCTGAGGGTCGCGCACGCCGCCGCGCGCATCGGCGAGCAGCGTGGTCAGTTCGCGCGTGCGCAGGTCCAGGCGGTAGAGCTTCGTGCCCTCGGCGTAGGCTTTGCGGTCGGGGTCGTGGGCGTAGTATCCGAAGTTGGCATACCAGTGACCATCGGTCGGGTTGAGTGCGCGCGCGGCGAAAACGATCTCCTCGACGCCGCGCATCGGGCCTTCGCGGAACTTCGCGAGCAGGCTGTCCGGTTTCATGATTACAGAAGTCACGATGGGATCCGCCGTGGCGCCGTGCGCGCTGCCAGCGGCGAGCGCAAGCAGGCCCAGCAGTAACGCGAGCAGGGCCGCCAGCAGCGGATCCCACGAAAGCGAGGAGTGAGTCGAGGTTCGCATAATCGTGCAGTTCATTGTCCGACGCGGCGGAACCAGAGCGAACCTTGACTTGAATCAAAACTTGCCGCGACTGGCACACGTCAGCCCTTCCCAGAACCGACGCGATGGACACGCCGTTCCATGTCCATGCCGTCGCAGATGATCATGAGCACAACCAAATTGATTCGGCCGGAGGTCGAGGTGAGCCGCGAAACTGCGGCTGCTCCCGGTCGGTGCTCGGGTGAGTTGCACCA
>JBBSJG010000461.1:0-1291 GCA_038257485.1 Longimicrobiales bacterium
CGAGAATCCCATCACCGCGGTCACGTTCACCGAGCCGCACGCGCAGCTCGATCTGCTCCCGGCACCGGTCGAGTTGATCTCCGCGGCCACGCTCGACGCGCTGGCCGGTCGTCGCTTCTCGTTCGTGATCGCGATTGATCTGCTCGACCGATCCAACAGTCCGTGGTTACTCCAACAGCTCTACGACCTGCTGGAACCGGGCGGACAGCTCGTGCTCTACGAGAGCAACCCGTGGAACCCTCTGCTCAAGCTGCGGCGCACGCTCGGCCGGCTGGTTGGACAACACGATCCGCGGCGCCTGCTCGACCGAACCAGCCTGTACGAGCTCCTCTCGGAGATCGGTTACATCCGCGCGTTCGCGATTTTCAACGACTTCGTCTATGCGCCGCTCACGCGCTGGATGATCTGGCCGTTGCGCAACCTGTCCATCCTGCTGGAGAACGCGCCAGGGATCCGCGTGCTCGCAGGCTCGATCCTCATCCATGCGCAGAAGCCGCCACGTGTCGCGGTACGTCCAGACGTCTCGCTCTGCGACCACCTATCGCTTCGCGGCGCCATCTCAGCCGTCGTGCCCTGTCACAACGAGGAGATGAACGTCGGGCCGCTCGTCGCGAACCTGACGCGCTACTACGACGACTACCTCCATGAGATCGTGCTCGTCGACGACAACAGTACCGACCGGACGGCCGAAGTCATTCGTGAGCTCGCGCGAAACGACCCGCGAATCCGGCCGGTCTTTCGCACGCCGCCCAACGGCGTAGGCCGCGCCATCGCCGATGGATTCCGTGCCAGCACCGGCCGGTATGTGCTGTCGATGGACTGCGATTTCCAGCATCTCCTGCCGGAGATCCGAGACATGTTCGACGCGGCGGCGGAGGGATATGACGTGGTGATCGGGAGCCGTTTCTCCCGGCACAGCATCCTGCTCAACTACCCTTTCCAGAAGATATTTGCGAACCGCGCATTCCATCTGATCGCGCGACTGCTGCTGCGCATTCCGATTCGCGACCTGACGAACAACCTGAAGCTGCTGCGGCGCGAGGTGGTGGACCGACTCGACCTCACGCAAACGGGATTCGCCGTGAACGCCGAGACCGGGCTGCAGCCGGTGATGATGGGCTACCGGGTCCGCGAAGTGCCAATTTCGTGGATCAACCGCACACCGGACATGGGCGTGTCGTCATTTCGCCTTGCCAAGGTTGGCGGTGGATACTTTCAGGTGTTGATGAACATGGCGCGCGGGAAGTTCGGTGCCCGCGGGGTGCCCACGCTGTGATCCGCGTCGGGCGCG
>JBBSJG010000462.1:0-1290 GCA_038257485.1 Longimicrobiales bacterium
TTCGATGGTGCCGCCATGCATCTCCGCGACGTGTTTCGCAATGGCGAGGCCCACCCCCAGTCCTTCGCGCTGCGCTGTTCCGGGCGCGGGCGCGCGCACGAACAAACCGAAGATCTCCTCAAGTCGCCCGGCATCGATGCCGCATCCCCAATCCTGCACATCGAACAGCGCGTCGCCGTCTTCACATGTCACGCACAACTGCACGCGCCCGCCTTCTTCACTGTATTTCGCCGCGTTGCTGAGCAGGTTCATGACCGCTTGCGTGACTCGCTCCGCGTCAACAAGCATGTCGCACAACGGTTCCGACACCTCGCAGGAGAACTGCACACCCGCCTTGTCCATGGTGCCCAGTGCGGCCGTCTCGATGCTGTCCACCAGCTGACGCAACGTGCTGCTCGCTGGCTTGAGCGTCATTGCGTTCCAGCGCAGTGTGTGAAAGTCGCGCAACTCCTCCGTGATACACGTCAGCAGTGTGACCTGTCGATCCATCGCACCGTGTACTTTTTGCCGCATGTCAGGCGTCACCGCCGGTGAGTCGATCAACGTGAGCGATTGCCGAAATCATGCAGCGCCTCGATGGGGCGACCCAGAAACTCACGTGACGCGCGGTTCTGGTACAGCGGTGTGCCGTCTGCGGACACGATCCACAGCAAGTCGGGCAGGGCATCCGCATAGAGTCGGGCGATGTTCGGATTCGGCATTGATGAACTCGCCTGTTGTGGTCTGATTGGGCAAGCACTTGTCCCTGCCCTGAATATCATGTGACGCACGTCACATCGATAGCGAACACAGCCGTCGTCATCGCTGGTGCGTCCAAGCATCGTTCGCGCGCCAAGACGTCGCAATCGTGCGCTACCACCAGCGAGCAATGTGCTGGTCGCGCAAGACGTCACATACTATCTGATTACATCCGATTGCATGTGATATATGCGGGACCCGTCCGGCGAACGCCGGCAACGCGTCCTCATCTTCCAGGAGCTCGATCATCGCGCTGTCCACGACACTGCAGAAACTTCGTTTCCGTTCCGGAACGCGACGCAAGCCGACCGGTGAGGACGTGCTCACCGGTCCGATTCGTGGCGAACTGTTTGGCGCCGAGCATCTCAGTGAACGCGCGCGCGACCTGGCGGCCGGTCAGGAGCTGTCCACGACGCCCGCGCGGCAGCGCACGCCGCTGCTCGCCCGACTCGCGCAAACATCGCGCATACTCGCGCGTGCGCACGATGAACTCTCGGCCCACAGCGATCAGCGCGCGGATGTCGGTCCCGCCGGCGACTGGCTGCTCGACAA
>JBBSJG010000463.1:0-1288 GCA_038257485.1 Longimicrobiales bacterium
AAGAATGTGAGCCTATTGCGGGTGTGGCATATATGATGTCTCGATGAATCCAGACTCGACCTCACCGCATCCCTGCGCCGTCGCAATCGCCGCGATATCAAGGAGGCGAGCACGCTGGACGGCTTGCCTCTCTGGCAAGCGTGACGCATTGCGCATCGGTCTGACGTGTCCCGTAGGCGCTCAGCCCGGAGTCAGGCGTCCCTGCGCGTCCGGCAGCTCGTCCGAGATGACGTTGAACGCCGTCAGGGTGCTGGCGCCGAAGGAGGTCGAGATGGCCACGTCGGTCGCGTCGCGCCCGCGCGCCATGAGGATGCGGCCGATGCGCGGACGGTTGTTGCGCGCGTCGAACGCGTACCACTGCCCGCCGAGATACACCTCGAACCATGCGCTGAAATCCATGGGATCGACCCGCGGCACGCCGATGTCGCCCATGTAGCCGGTGCAGTAACGCGCCGGAATGTTCATGCAGCGGCAGAAGGCGATGGCGAGATGCGCATAGTCGCGGCACACGCCGTTGCGTTCCATGTAAGCCTCCCACGCCGACTTGGTCGAGCGCGCGTGGTGGTAGCCGAAGGTGATCCAGGTGTTCACGTAATCGCAGATCGCCTGCACGCGCGCCCATCCCGGCGGGGTGCTCGCGAACAGCGACCACGCGGTGTCGCCGAGGCGGTCGGTCTCGCAGTAGCGGCTGCCCAGCAGATAGACGAGGGTCTCCTGCGGCAGCTCTTCGATGGTGTGCTGACGTGCGTCCGGCGCGAGGACGTCGGGCAGCCCGGTATCGCGAATCGTGAAGTCCGCGGTGATCGTCGTGGTGCCTTCCGGTGCCGTGATGCGCGTGCACACGTTGCCGAAACCGTCGACGTAATCCTGCGGATTGACGTCGCGGCTGAACGCGATGCGATGCGGTGTGAGCAGGTCGGGCACGCGTGAAGGATGAATGCTCAGCACCAGCAGCATCGGCGTGGGCTTGTGGCAGTCATAGGTGATTTCGAATCCGGATCTGATGTGCATTAGATGAGCTCCGGCGCCAGGCTCGGGCTGAGCGGCGCTTTCTTGGGTTCGCAGGTGATGTGTACGTCGACTGTGAGGCCGAGACTCGATGAAGGAAAGCCGGTCCAGGGGCCCCAGATCGGAACGGCCTGGATGGGATCGCGCGCAACGGCCACGCGGATGAGATTGCGGTTGCCGACGATGCCATTGGTCGGGTCGAACTCCATCCAGCCTGCGCCGGGGATGTAGACCTGCACCCACGCATGCGTGGAGCCGCCGCCGGCGTATTGCCGGGCCG
>JBBSJG010000464.1:0-1287 GCA_038257485.1 Longimicrobiales bacterium
ACTCGGCGATGGAGGGGTCTGCGTCAGAAAAGAATGGCGGGCCAGCGCGGTCACGAGCGTTCTCGCTCTTCGTATGTCGACGTGACGTCGTCGTGCCGGCATTCAGGGTCAGGGTAGGTGATGGTCCCGCGGTGCCAGACGAAGCGCCCGTCGCGCGTGTGCTCGATGATCCAACTCGCGTCGCCGCTCCCGTCGCCGGTGTTCTCGACCGCGACACGGATCACATGCGTGCCGACGGCCAAACTGCTGAGCGGAAGAGACTTTCCGCGACCGAGCAGTCCTCCGCTCGCACCGTACCAGCCGATTTCGCCGGCCGCGGTACGCGCGCCATCGTCAGTGGTCAGTGCGACGCGCAGGATCGGCGGCAACTCGATACTGCCTTTGCCCGCTGTTGTCACGTCAGCGAGTTCGATGTGCACCGTGCGCGGACCATCCTTGCCACCGCCTTGCTTCTTCGCCAGCATGCCCTCCCATCCTGTCACGCTGGTCGCAATTCCGCTCGACGCGAGCACCCGGAGTGCGGCATCCGACGTGCGTCCCCAGAGTGACTTCGGTACCGCCCACTCCGTCCGTTGTGTCCGTGGCGCTACGCCGCGCCAGACACCACGCCGATCGCGCCACTGCAGCAGATACCAGAGCGCCTGCTGATCAAGCCGAGGATCCGCCTGCCAGCGACACGCAAGGAAATCCGAATCCGGATCGTCAGCGCCGTCGCACTTGAGTTCAACCTTCGGCGGCTCAGGAATCGCGACGTCAAGCAGTTCCTTTTCACATTCGAGCACGACAAGGCGCTTGGCCGCGGGATCGTACGGAAGGCCAGCCTTGAATGTCTTCGGCCAGATGCAGTTGCCACCCGCGCATCCGCACGTGGCGTCATCCTGATGCAACGGGTGAGCGATCAAAATCCGACCGTCACCGTCGCGCAGTTCGAGCACGAACCGGGTCGCGTCGCCGTATACCGACTGCGGCCCGGTGAGAAAGTGGAACGCCGTACGCCATGCCACCGATCGATCGCGTTGTACCACGAAATTGACGAACAGATGCTGCGCCTGGCGTGGTATGCGCTCACGGATTTCGATTGGCCGCCGCAGCTTCGCACTTCGAGCAGACAATGCCGCACTCGCGCCAGTCGCACCACCATCGTCGGCCGGAATCCGTGTCATCAGCGCCTTGTACGTGTACGGGCTGATCCAGGCATTCCCCGAATAGCCCATCATGTCGTGCGCATTCCCCGGTAAAAGCACGGCACCAGATGTGGTGTTGAATCCGAACTCACCGATACTGTCC
>JBBSJG010000465.1:0-1275 GCA_038257485.1 Longimicrobiales bacterium
CCCTCGAGCATCGACATTTTTGCGACCAGGGTTGCGATGCCGTCGTCACCCCGTCGGATGTCTGCGCAGCGTTCCTCCGTCACTGCCGCCTTCTGCGCGGCAGTCGCTTCAGCTGGATCGTGGGCCATCCACTCTCGCCAAATGCTGCTGGTCAATGCGCGGACGTTGCATCGCAGGGCTGCAGCGAGGACATCCTGTTCGATGGCAGAAACGGTCGAATCGGAAGCGCGGGACAGCGTATTCGCGATGGCTCGAACGCGCGGGTAGTCGATATCGCCCACCGTGAATGCGGCATCTACGGCGGGGAGCCGCCAGGCCAGATGGCCCGCCACCGTGATCATCTCGCGAGTAGCGGTACGTGAGAGGGAAAGTGCTACAGCTGCTTCGCATTCGGTGATGTGCCTCGCGCGGGCAGTATCCGGCTGCTCGTCGTCACGAGATGATCCGAGCAGATGGATGTCCATCTCCTCGCCCAGCCGTATTTCGGACAGGCGATGCAGTTCGTGGACCACGGCCGCAGCCGCAACGTTGTCGGCCCGTCGACCATCGGCGAGGCGCGCCAGCGACTCCGAAGCGGCGATGTCCGCCTCGCGTCTGATGTACGTAGAGCCCCCCGGCTGCGTCATGCCACCAACGATACTCGAACAGATGTTCGAATACAACAGTTCGTTGCTACAAAAATTGCTTGTGGCCGCACAAGTGTGACACCACTTCCGGCGACAGTCGGCGCGGACGACGCTGAGTGCATGACCGCAGGAACTGTCGGCGCAGCCTTCGAGCACAAGCGAACTCGCCTGCTTAGCGAGCTCGAACGTCCCGGGCAGCTGATCGAACACATCACGCCGAACTGGTTCGCGTCCGTGATGGGCACCGGCATCGTCGCCAACGCCGCGGCAACCCTGCCGGTGCACTCGGCCGAATTGCGTGCCTTCGCAACGGTCGTCTGGGTACTCGCGTCCTTCGCGCTCCTCGCGCTGACGGTGGCGTTCGCAGCGCATTGGATACTTCACCCTGCGAACGCCCGTCGATACGCCGAGCACCCTGTCGTGTCCCTCTTCTACGGCGCACCACCGATGGCCATGCTCACGGTGGGAGCCGGCACGTTGTTGCTCGGCAAGGACGTCATCGGCGACACTGCGGCCCTGCACATCGCGGCGACCCTGTGGGTGCTGGGCACGATCACCGGGGTGGCGACCTCGGTGTGGATGCCGTACAGAATGCTGCGGCAGGGACGCTCGAACGCATTGCCGGCGTGGCTGATGCCGGTGGTTCCGC
>JBBSJG010000466.1:0-1265 GCA_038257485.1 Longimicrobiales bacterium
ACGAACACAGGACGCGACCGCATTTCTTCGATGTTCGCGCAACCGACGTAACCCATGGAAGCGCGCAGCCCGCCCGCAAGCTGGTGGACCACATTGCGCAACGGGCCGCGATACGGGACGCGGCCTTCAATGCCCTCGGGTACGAGCTTGTCAGCGTCGCTGGCATCCTGGAAGTAGCGATCCTTGCTGCCGTCCTGCATCGCGCCCAGCGATCCCATGCCCCGGTAGCTCTTGGAGCTGCGGCCCTGGAAAAGCTCGACTTCTCCCGGCGCCTCCTCGGTGCCTGCAAAGAGCCCCCCGATCATGACCGTGCTCGCGCCGGCGGCGATGGCTTTGGCGACGTCGCCGGAGAAGCGGATGCCGCCATCGGCAACCAGTGGAATACGTTCCTGCAGCGCTTCCGCGACCATCGAGATCGCCGTGAGCTGCGGCACGCCCACACCGGCGACGATCCGCGTCGTGCAGATGGAGCCGGGACCCACGCCGACCTTGACCGCATCGGCTCCCGCATCGAGCAGCGCAAGGGCGGCGTCGCCGGTGACGATGTTGCCGCCGATCACATCAACCTGCGGAAAGCGCTTCTTCACCCACGCCACACGATCGATCACCCCCTGCGCGTGGCCATGCGCAGTGTCGACAACGATGACATCGACGCCAGCCTCGACCAGCGCGTCCACGCGTGCCTCGGTGTCGCCACCCATACCCACCGCGGCGCCTACGGTCAGCCGCTCGCGCTGGTCCTTGGCGGCGAAGGGATTCTCACGCGACTTCTGGATGTCCTTGACCGTGATGAGGCCGCGCAGTCGGAAGGAGTCGTCGACCACGAGCACCTTCTCGATGCGGTGTCGGTGCAGGAGGCCTATGACTTCCTCGTCACTGGCGTCCTCGCCGACCGTCACGAGCCGTTCCTCGCGGGTCATCACGTTGCGCACCGGGTCATCGAGTTTGGTCTCGAAACGCAGGTCGCGACTGGTCACGATGCCGACGAGGCGATCGCCGTCGACGACGGGCACGCCGGAAATGTTCCGGGCCCGAGTCAGTTCGAGGACTTCGCGGATGGAGGTGTCCGGACCCACCGTGAAGGGATCGCGGATGACGCCGGCTTCGAAGATCTTGACCATGCGGACCTGCGCCGCCTGGCGCTCGACCGTCAGGTTCCGGTGCACGATGCCCACGCCACCGTACTGCGCCATCGCCACGGCGAGTCGCGCTTCGGTCACGGTATCCATCGCCGCGGAAACGATCGGCACGTTCAACGCGATGCG
>JBBSJG010000467.1:0-1264 GCA_038257485.1 Longimicrobiales bacterium
CTTCCACCCATTCGTTTACGCGCAGGTAAAGAGCAGTGTGAGAAAGTCGCTGGTCGAGCGGCACGAGTGCGGCGATCACGATGGCACTGAACAGCGCGAGACCGACGACGAGGGGGCTGACGGCCTCACCGATGCCGAGCGGCCGGTCGGCATAGGTGAAGTTGCTGAACCACTTCACGTGCGCGGCAAGCCCGATGGTACTCATGGTCGCACTGCGCGCCCGGGCCGCTTGCCCGTGTATGTTCCGCTGCGAATGACGAACTCACCGTTCACCATCACATGCGGAATGCCGACGGGGTACTGGTGCGGCGCCTCGAACGTTGCAGTGTCGATGACCGTGGACGGGTCGAAGACAACCAGGTCTGCTGCCATCCCCCGAGCGATGCGGCCGCGATCCGCGAAGTGCATGCGGGCTGCGGGAACGGCTGTCATCTTGTGGATAGCCAACTGCAGCGACAATGCCTTCCGCTCACGAACGTAGTGACCGAGCACGCGCGGGTACGAGCCGTACGCGCGCGGGTGCGGGGATCCCGCACCGAACGTCGCGGCGCCCGCGTCCGAGCAGATCATCGAAGCCGAATGCGCGATCCCTCGCTCGACCTTCTCCTCACTCATTCCAAACCCGACCATGCTGGGTCGCGCGCTCGTGCCGCGCAGGATTTCGAGCAGCAGTGCATACGGCTCCGTCCGTCGCACTTCACTCAGTGCACCCATCCGTTTGCCGACAATCCATTCGAATCCCTGCGCGCCTGCGCTTGTGAACTGCACTGCGTCCCAGTTGCCGAGCATTGCGATCTTGTCGCGGACCGCGCGTTCGATGCGCGCTGCTGTCGCGGCGTCATCGAGCCGCGTGAGGAGCGCATCGTTACCGCCTTCACGCGACCACAACGGGAACAGATTCGTGATCCCGGTGCTGTAGGCGATGTAGGGATAGATGTCGAAGGTGAGGTCATTGCCGGCTGCGCGTGCGTCATCGATGAGACGGAGCGCGGCGTCCATTTTCCACCAGTTGCGTTCGCCCTGCGCCTTGAGGTGCGAGATGTGTCCGGCCACGCCAGCCCGTTGCGCGATGCCGATGATTTCCTCGATTGCGCCGAGCAACCGGTCGTCCTCGTTCCTCATATGACTGGCGAACGGCAGTCCGGTTCCGCGCAGTGGCGTCACGATCTGCTCGAGCTCAGCGGCATCCGCATATCCGCCGGGCGTATACTCGAGACCGCTCGACACGCCGCATGCGCCGCCTGCTACGGCATCCCGGACGAGC
>JBBSJG010000468.1:0-1256 GCA_038257485.1 Longimicrobiales bacterium
CATCCCGGGTATATCGAGTTCCGCGCCCGCGTCATCCGTGACACGGCCGCGCGCGCCGGCATCAGCCTCGAAGATCCTCGCGTGCACCTCGTGTTCTCTGCGCACGGCACGCCGATCAAGTATCTGCAGGAAGGCAGTCGGTACGAGGAGTACGTGAAGCATTGCTGTGCAGCAGTCGCCGCAGCGGCTGGTGCGCCAACATTCACGATCGGCTACCAGAACCACAGCAACCGGCCGCTCGAGTGGACGCAGCCCACTGTGGACAGCGTCATCGACGGTGTGGATGCGGATCACGTGATTGTGGATGCCGTCAGCTTCATGCACGACCAGTCCGAAACGCTGGCCGAGCTCGACCGCGAGTTGCGTGGTCATGCCGAAGGTCGGGGCCTGGCGTTTCACCGCGTCCCCATCGAGCACGATTCTCCCGCATTCATTGCAGTGCTCGCCGATCTGGTGGAGCCGTTCCTGGTGGATGAAGTGGGTGAGGACAGTCTGTGCCGCGTGGCCACGCCGATGCAGCCGTGCAGGTGCCGACGGACGTCGTCTACGTTCTGCCTGAACGCGGGCGCTGCATCGGCGTAAACGGCGCGACCGCCGGGACCGCAATCGGCGCAAACGCATCCGCGCCCCTCGAAAGCGCGTCCGCAATCCGCCGCGCGTGCGCGAGCCGGCCCGGAATTCCGGGGCGGGCATCCCAGTTCGTGCAGAAGTCGATGCCCGCGGGGGGACGGATCTGCGTCAGCGCCCTCCAGCTGCGATCCCATGCCGGCATGGCCGCTCGCGCGACAGACACCACCGACACTAACGTTGGATCGATGCGCGCGATATGCGCGAATTCACGCACGGCCGTATCCGCCGTACGCGTATCGTTCCACGCAGCGACTTCGGCGTGCTGCGCGCCGCCCAGATAAGACGTGTAGACACCCGTTCGTTCGAACAGCGCGTCATTGAATGTTACGCCGCGCGTAACGACATCATGTTCCTCGAATGACACCTGGACGCCGATCCCTCGCTCCACCGGCTGCGTCGTGTGAAGGTGCACGATCGCGAGGTGATTGTATGTCAGCGTGGCGGCTGCTGCTGCCGCGGCAGGTGCGATGTCAGCGAGCAGTGAGGATGTTCGCCGCGCGGATGATGTGAGGACCACGCGCTCGGCGTGTACATCGCCGTCCGATGTGTGAAGCACAAAGTGGCCGTCCGATCCCGTGATTCGCTCGACACGAGTTGCGAGACGGACGTGTTCGCGATGCCGCCCG
>JBBSJG010000469.1:0-1250 GCA_038257485.1 Longimicrobiales bacterium
GCGCTACGAACTGCTGCGCATCGCACTCGACGGTGACACAGTGCGCGTGGCGCGCGACATGCCACCGATGCCGGTCTCGGCGGCCGAGCGTGATTCAGTGATCGCCGAGATCGAATCGCGCAGTCCCACGGGACTCGACTTCTCGCGCATCCCGTCCAGCAAACCGGCCATTCATCGGCTCACTGTCGACGACCAGAACCGCCTCTGGGTGCGCCGAGACCGCGCGGAAGGCGGCATCGTGTTCGACGTGATCGAGCCCGATGGCACAATCGTCGCCACCGCCCTGCTCAACGGCGTCCGCACAGCCGTCTGGTCGCCGTTCGTTGTGCGCGGGGATGTGGTGCTGCTCGTCATTCTGGGTGAGGATGACGTGCCGCAGGTGGCGCGGTTCGTAGTTCAGCGGGGTGGTTGAGAGACGGCCCCGGATTGCTTTCGCGGGCGGCTCCACCCGGAGGATTTCGCGTGCGGAGGCATGAGGTTTCCGCTATCTCTCGGGGCTATCCTTCTCCTGCTCCCATGCACACTGCCGATCTGCTGCAGCGAATTACCATCCGTCCCGAGCAATGTGTCGGTCGACCGTGTATTCGCGGCATGCGTATTCGCGTCATCGACGTCCTGGAGCTGCTCGCGGCGGGCGAATCCCGGGAGCAGATCCTCCAGGATTATCTCTATCTGGAGCCCGATGACATCACCGCCCGTCTGTTGTATGCGGCGCGCCGGATGGATCATCCCAACGTTGCTGCATAGCGCGTGACGGAGACGGCGGCAAAGACGAAGATTTTCTCAACTTGCTTGATCGGCTCGGACCGCCGCCACAGGTCGTGTGGGTCACCTGCGGCAACGTTCGCAATGCTGCGCTGCGCGACATCGTCATGGCCGCGTGGCCACGTGTCGTCGAGTTGCTACGTGCGGGCGAACCCTTGATCGAAATCGGACGCCGCGTAGTCACCTGATTCGTCTGGTCGCCGTTCTGCGTTTCCACGCATGGCGCGCCCACGCATCGTGGTGGGATGCCGAACACGCTAGCGCGGACAAGAGTGATACTTTAGTATCACTCTATGCGAACCGAACTCGTGACAACACTGAAGCGTCAGGCAACCGAGCTGCTGGCCGAACTTGCGCGTGACAAGGAGCCGATCCTGATCACGCAGCATGGGCTGCCCAGCGCCTATCTGATCGATGTCGAGTCGTATCAGCGGCAGCAGGATCGCATGGCGATTCTGGAAGGAATCGCGCGTGGCGAGATGGCC
>JBBSJG010000470.1:0-1246 GCA_038257485.1 Longimicrobiales bacterium
ACGCGCACTGGATTTGCGCAGGTGCGCGAGTGATCCGTGCGGGCCTCGACAAGCTCGAGACCATGCGCGTGATCGGACGCATGGGCATTGCGGTGCCGTGGACGGTAGTCGCCGGTGCGAACGACCCGCCGATGTTTCCGTGCATCCTCAAGGATCGATTCGGCTCGGGCTCGCGCGGCGTGCACATCGTCCACGACCGCGAGGAAGCGCGCTATCTCGCGGCGCGCCACCCCCACGCGATCTATCAGGACTTGCTTCCGGGCGCCGACCGTGAAGTGACCTGTGCCGTTTATCGTACCCTGGATGGGCGCGTCGCCACTCTGCAGATGCGTCGCCGGCTGGTGGGCGGGTTCACCGGTTGGGCGGTGATCATCGACGACGACGCGGTCACCGCGGTATGCGAGCGAATCGCGGCGGAGCTCGAGCTCACCGGTGCCATGAACGTGCAACTTCGCCTGACTGCGGAAGGTCCACGCATATTCGAGATCAACCCGCGCTACTCCTCGACCGCGTTGATGCGCGATGCGATCGGATTCACCGATGTGGTCTGGGCTTTCGACGAGTTGCACGGCCGCACGGTGACTTTTCCCCGAGTGCCGCCCGGCACCGTCATCGTACGGACACAGGACGCGGCAGTTCTGCCGTCGCTCAACCTTTGAACAGGATGGATTCAGTGATGCTGATAGGCAACAGAAGCGTAGGCGACGGGCACCCGCCTCTGATCATTGCGGAGATGTCCGGCAATCACAACCAGTCGCTCGACCGGGCGCTCAAGATCGTAGACGAGGCTGCGCGCAGCGGCGCGCACGCGCTGAAGATCCAGACCTACACGGCCGACACGATGACGCTGGACGTTTCTGAGCAGGGGTTTCGCATAGACGACCCGGACAGCCTGTGGACCGGAAAGACGTTGCACCAGCTCTACGACGAAGCGCACACCCCGTGGGAGTGGCACGACCCGATCTTCGAGCGTTGCCGCAGGCACGGCCTCATCGGCTTCAGCACCCCTTTCGACGCAAGCGCGGTCGAGCTTCTCGAAGCCTGCAACGTGCCGTGCTACAAGATCGCGTCGTTCGAGAACACCGACATCCCGCTGTTGCGCATCGTCGGGGCGACCGGCAAGCCCGTCATCATGTCCACCGGCATGGCCACTGTGGCGGAGCTCGACGAGAGCGTGCGCGCCCTGCGTGAAGCGGGTTGCCGTGACCTGGTGCTGCTCAAGTGCACCAGCACCTACCCGGCGTCT
>JBBSJG010000471.1:0-1243 GCA_038257485.1 Longimicrobiales bacterium
GGACAGATCGAGCTACGGGCATCGCGCCGGGGCGCCCATGCGGTCATCTCGGTGCACGATACCGGCATCGGCATTCCGCAGGCCGCGCTGGAAACCGTGTTCGACATGTTTGCTCAGGTCGGTGAGAACATGTCGCGCGCCGCGGGTGGCCTGGGCCTCGGTCTCGCACTCGTGCGCCGCCTGGTCGAGCTCCACGGCGGAACCGTGAAGGCAGAGAGCCCGGGACCAGGCCTGGGCAGCACGTTTACCATCGAGCTGCCCCTGTCCGATGCCGACGCCGCCTCGCTCCCGCATGCGCCGCGGTCCGTGGAAGCAGACGGTGCCCCTATGCCGATGCGTATTCTCGTCGTAGACGACAATGCGGATGCCGCCGAGAGCCTCGCAATCCTGCTCGGCGCGGAAGGGCATACCGTGCGGACGTGCCACGACGGCCGTGAAGCGTTACCGGCCGCGCTGGAATTTCAGGCGCGTGTCGTTTTCCTGGACATCGGTCTTCCGGGAATGAACGGCTATGAGATCGCGCGCGCCCTGCGGGCAACCCCCGGAATGGAGCACGTCAGGCTGATTGCACTGACCGGCTGGGGCGCCCCCTCGGACCGGATCCGCACGCGCGAAGCCGGATTCGACGATCATCTGACCAAGCCTGCGGATTTCGCATCCATCCAGCGGATCCTGTTGAAGCTTCAAGCGTTGTAGGCAGGGTAAGGAACGACTCGGCGGCCCTGCGTTACCGATGGTGAGGCGGGCTCTGAAATTGCACTGACCCAGGTCCCGCTTTGTGTTCCGAGGACTTGCGATGAGCGCTTCACGCCCGGCACTGCCGCCCAGAATTCCGATCACCCTGACGATCAACGGCTCGGAGCGCATGCTCGACGTCGAGGCGTGGACTACGCTGCTCGACCTCCTGCGCGAGCGGCTCGATCTCACCGGCACCAAGAAAGGCTGCGATCACGGCCAGTGCGGCGCGTGCACCGTTCTGGTGGATGGCGTGCGCGTCAACTCATGCCTGACGCTCGCAGTGATGAAGGACGGCTCCGAAGTCGTGACGATCGAAGGCCTTGCCGAGGGTGGTGAGCTGCATCCGCTCCAGCAGGCGTTCATCGATCACGACGCTTTCCAGTGCGGCTATTGCACGCCGGGGCAGATCTGTTCTGCGGTCGGCATGATGCAGGAAGGCCACGCGGGAACGCCCGGCGACGTGCGAGAGCTCATGAGCGGAAATCTCTGCCGCTGCGGTGCGTAC
>JBBSJG010000472.1:0-1235 GCA_038257485.1 Longimicrobiales bacterium
GATTGGGGGCGATGACTTTTTCAGAACGGGACCGGCCATGGCCGGGAGGGCGGCGCAACCGACCTCCCGATACATGACCGCGATGGGAGACGCGCGCTAGAAGGCGATGCCTACGTTGACGAGGCGGATCGTCGGGATGTAGTCCAGGCCGCCCTCCTCAGGGCCGCCCGCCAGGCGCTTCAATCCGAGGCCTGCACCGACGTAGAAATTCTTCTTGCTGCCCAGCAGCCAGCTGCGGTTCACATCGAAGCCGTAGCCGAAATAGGTACCCTCGTCCGTGATGCTCGTAAGGCCGACCTTGGCGCCGAAAGCCCAGCCGTCGAGCGGGTTGCCCGACGGGTAGAACCGCCAGAACACGTCCGCATTCACATAGCGAGTGGAGTCCCGCTTGAACGTCGACCCGCCGGTGCCCACCGTGGACGTTTCCGTTGCCACTCGCTCGTACTCCGCATTGAAGAAGTCGAGCAGGAGGCCGAACGGATTGGCCGAGACCACCTGCTTGTACGGCGCGGCGGAGACATCCTGTGCACGCGCCGGGTGCGCGGCCAGTGCCGGCACGGCCGCGACAACGAAGGCGAGCAGAATACGCTGTGCAATTGGTTTCATGATACCTCAAATGGTTTGATGGCGACTGCGGTCCAGAGCCGATCGTCAGATCCACGAACACTGGTACAACGGCGCTCACGCGTCAATGATCGCGCGCAACGCAATTACAGGCCGCGGACGGATTCCCCCAGGATCGCCATTGACCCGACGATCTGCGTATCCGACAGATACGGCGCAGGGCCGAACCGCAGGACATCGCCGCGGTAATCGGTAAACACGCCTCGCTGCTTCAACATGCGATGGAGGTCGCCCGCGCGCGGCGACGTGAGCGCAAGGAACCCGCCGATCCCGGACAGGTCGACCGCGCGGTCGCGGTCGATCACGGACGGATCGGCATCGAGCGCGTCGAAGGAACGCATGAGCAGACCGACCTGGTGCTGACTGACGCCGCGGAGGACGACTGGCGTCAGGCCGTTCTCAACGAAGAACTCCATTACGCGGGCTCCGCGATAGTGTGCAGCGGGGTCGTACGTCGCGCCGGCGAAGCGGTGACCGCCTTCGCCATACTGCACGCCCGGTTTGCGATGCGCCGACAGCGCGCCAAACTCCGTGAACCATCCCGTGATGACAGGCCGCAGCTCGCAGTGCGACGGCAGTCGCATGAACCCATTACCCTCGCCCATCTGACA
>JBBSJG010000473.1:0-1232 GCA_038257485.1 Longimicrobiales bacterium
ATTTCCGGCCGATACTTCGGCATGGACCGCGATTCCCGCTGGGCGCGAACGGGCGCCTGGTACCACGCGGCGGTGCACGGCCGCGGCGAGACAACGCGCGACGCGCTGGCGCTGCTCGAGACGGCCTACGCGTCAGGCACGAGTGACGAGTTCCTGCCCCCGCATGTGCTCGTGGACGACGACGGCGCTCCGGTGGCCCCGATGCGCGACGGCGATGTGGTGATCTGCGCGAACTTTCGGTCGGACCGCATGCGGCAGTGGCTGCGCGCGCTCACCGATCCCGACTTTGTGGGTTTTGATGTGGGTCGCCGGCCGGCGGTGCATGTCGTCACGATGACGCAGTACGACGAGGCCTTCCCGTTTCCCGTGGCCTTTGCGCCGCAGTCCATGGAGAACCTGGTCGGCGAGGTGATTGCCAACGCGGGACTCAAGCAGTTGCGCACCGCGGAAACCGAGAAGTATCCGCACGTGACCTACTTCTTCAACGGTGGCGGTGATTCCCCCTTCGCCGGCGAAGACCGTGCGATGGTGCCAAGCCCCAGGGTGGCCACGTACGATCTGCAGCCGGAGATGAGCGCGGCCGCCGTGTGCGACATTCTCTGCAACGCGCTGGCCAATCGTTCGCACGATTTTGTGCTCTGCAATTTCGCCAACGGAGATATGGTTGGACACACGGGCTCGCTTCCGGCCGCCATCCGTGCTGTGGAAACACTCGATGCGTGCCTCGCGCGCGTGCTCGACGCTGCCGCGGCGGGAGGCGCGCGCCTGATCATCACGGCCGATCACGGCAACTGCGACGTGATGATCGATCCCGATACGGGTTCTCCGCACACAGCACACACCACCAACCCGGTTCCGCTCGTGATCCGCGATCCCGATGGCGAATGGCTGCTGCGCGACGACGGTGCGCTGTGCGATGTTGGACCAACTGCGCTTCGCATGCTGGGACTGTCCCTGCCCGTTCAAATTACCGGACGCGATCTGCGCGTCGCTCCTCTCGCCCCGTGATGTCGTAATGCCGCTTTCGCCACCTGTTCCGCGCACTCGCGTTCGTTTTGCGTTCCTGCTGTCCGCGTTGGTTTCTGTTCTGTCACCGTTGGCGCTTCGCGCACAGTTGATCGGGACGGAACCTTCGCAGAGCCCGTTTCGCGACGTGCCAACCACGCAGCAACTCACCGCGTTCGTGGGTTTCATGGACGCGACAAAGGATGCGGCGCGCATCGGACCGACAC
>JBBSJG010000474.1:0-1226 GCA_038257485.1 Longimicrobiales bacterium
CCCGGCGGTCGTTCCGATCCAGACGTTCACGACGGAGACAACATGAATCGACAAGCGAGAGTGGGTTTGGCAGTGCTGGGTGTGATTCTTGCAGCGGCATGTGCGCGCTCACCCGTGCCCGGGCCGGAAGGCGAACAATCTGTCGCTGCGGCAGGCGAGGGTCCCGACGTGGTCGAGCGGGCGCTCCAGCCGGACGCCCGCACTTCGGGCAATGCCGCTGCGTCCGGACAGGATCTGCCCACGGTCCTGGTTCACAAGAGTGCAAGCTGCGGGTGTTGCAGCTTGTGGGTGGACCACATGCGCGCCGCCGGCTTTACGGTCGACGTGCGCAACACGGAGGATCTCACTCCGATCAAGGCCAGCGTCGGTGTACCCGCGGGCATGGGTTCGTGCCATACCGCACAAGTGGGAGACTACTTTGTCGAAGGGCATGTGCCCGCGGCTGACGTCAAGCGTCTGTTGGCGGAAAGGCCCGACGCCAAGGGCCTCGTGCTGCCCGGCATGCCGATGGGGTCGCCCGGCATGGAAACGCCCGACGGGAGTGTGCAGCCTTTCGCGGTGGGCCTCGTGCGTCGCGATGGCTCCACTGAACACTTCGCGCAGCACTGAGTCCGGGCCGAGCGGAATACGCTTGACTCTGGACTCGGGTCCGGGGTGCAGACTGCCCGACGTCACCAGCGAGGAGCGCGCACCATGCCCATGAAGATCGGAGAGCTCGCCGCGCGGGCCCGCGTCGGGATCGACACAGTGCGCTACTACGAACGGCAGGGACTGTTGCCGACACCGCAGCGGCAAGCATCCGGCTATCGCCGTTACGAGTCGGGCGACCTGGCGCGGCTGCAGTTCGTGCGGCGCGCCAAGGCGCTCGGCTTCAGCCTGGCGGATATCTCGGAGCTTCTCGCGCTTTCCGCGCTGCGTGAAGCAGACATGTCCGCCATGAAATCCGCCGCGCTCGCGAAACTCGCCGATGTCGAAGCCAGGCTCGCGGAAATGACACGGGTGCGCGACGGACTCAAGCACCTGATCGATGCCTGTCCGGGACAGGGTGCGCTCGCAAGCTGTCCGATACTGCACGCGCTGGCGGAGCAATCGCCATGACGACCGAAGCCATCGACAGCAAAGTCATCGACCCGGTGTGCGGGATGAAGGTCGATCCCTTGGTGACTGCACATCACGCCACGCACGCCGGAACCGACCACCACTTCTGTTCCGCGCGCTGTCGCGAA
>JBBSJG010000475.1:0-1225 GCA_038257485.1 Longimicrobiales bacterium
TCCGGCATGTTGACCGTCTTGCTGATGGCACCACTGATGAAGGGCTGGACCGCGGCCATCATGGCCAGGTGCCCGTTGTAGTGGATGCTTCGCGTGCCGTTGGCAGGCTTGAAGGCGCAGTCGAAGACGTCGAGATGCGCATCGGACAGGTGCGGGGCACCCTCGATCGTCTCGTGCTCGTCGATCCAGGCGACAATCTCCTCCGCCTGCTTGGCGTCGTAGCCGAGCTTCTTGAGCGCCGCGGTGACGCCCTGGTTCACGATCTTCAGGTACCCGCCGCCCACGAGACGCTTGTACTTGATGAGCGCGATGTCCGGCTCGACCCCGGTCGTGTCGCAATCCATCATGAAGGCGATGGTGCCGGTTGGAGCAAGGACGGAGAGCTGGCTATTGCGGAAGCCAGTCTTCTCGCCGAGCGCGACAACTTCGTCCCAGCCGGTGAGCACGCTGTCGAGCATCTCCGTGGGGACGGCGTTGCGATCCATGCGGTACGCCGCGTCGCGATGCTGGCGCATTACCTTGAGGTAGGGCTCGCTGTTCGGCTTGTAGCCGGCGAATGGCCCGCCCTGGTCGCGGGCGATGCGAGCTGACTGCAGGGCGGCCTCGCTCTGCATCAGCGCCGTCACTCCGGCGGCGTACGCGCGGCCATCATCCGAGTCGTACGCGAGGCCGCGGTTCATGAGCAGGGCGCCGAGGTTGGCATAGCCGATCCCGATCGGTCGGTAGTTGCGGCTGTTCTCCCCGATCTTCTCCGTCGGGTAGCTCGCGTTGTCGACGAGGATCTCCTGCGCGGTGAACACGATCCGCACGGCGTGCTTGTACGCCTCGACGTCGAACTCTCCGTCGTCCTTGACGAAGGTCATCAGGTTCAGGCTCGCGAGGTTGCACGCCGAATCATCGATGTGCATGTACTCGCTGCACGGGTTACTGGCGTTGATGGTGTGCGTGGCCGCGACGGGATTCCAGCGGTTGATGTTGTCGTGGTATTGGATGCCCGGATCGCCGCAGACCCACGCGGCCTGCGCCATCTTGTTCATGAGGTGGCGGGCCTTCACCGTCTCAACCGGCTCGCCGGTGGTGATGGCATGCGTGGTCCAGTCGCCATCGGTCTCGACGGCGGCCATGAAGTCATCCGTGACGCGAACGGAGTTATTGGAGTTCTGGAAGAAGACCGATGCGTACGCCTCGCCGCCGTTGAAGTTGCCGTCGTAGCCGGCATCGATCA
>JBBSJG010000476.1:0-1223 GCA_038257485.1 Longimicrobiales bacterium
ACGGCAGTGCGCAGTTTCCTGCCCACCGTGACCGAGCATCACGACATGATGCGCAACCGCAAGTGGGAAATGCAGACGGCACCGCACTAATGCCCACGGATAGATCACCGGCGCTGCGCAAAGCCGATGATGAGTACCCCGCGATATCGAGACGTCGGCCTCCGGGCCGGCGTTTTTTTTCAGCCTGTCCAAACCCCGCGCGCAGGCAAGGCGAAGACAGGGGAGTGGCGATGATCACGGGTTGCTCGGAACCTGGTGCGCAGCTCTACTCGAATCCGTCCACGAAAATCGACTCTGCATTGTTCGCGCGCCAGTACTGCAGCAGCGCGGTCAACGCGGTCGGCGTGTTGATGGCTGGGGACTGGGCGGCCTGGCCGGTGCGATTGATGCCGTGGCATCCATCGCAGGTGCGGATCTCGCCGGGCTGCAGCGACATCCAGTAGCGTTCTCGAACGACGGGAGTGCCGTCGGGTGCGGTCGTCTGCCAGCTCAACGCGCGCTCGGCTGGAACGAACATCGCAGTCGATCCGTCGGCGAAGATGCGTGCGCTGCCGGATGGGCCAGCGGCGTTCGGAGGGTTGTTCGACATGGCGCCGGCATCGTGCAGGAAGCGCGACAGCACGCGTCGACCAGGTGTGGGAGAACTGGTCCCGCCGATGCCGCGCACCTGATCGCCCTGGATCATCTGGAAGTGCGCAATGTCGTAGATGGTGCCGCCCCCGCCGAGGGTCTGCACCCCGGCGGGAACACGGAGATTGAAGGGTTGCTGGCGATCCGCGTGATCGCGATCAGTCGTGTTGCGAACCACGATCACGCCGAGATTGCGTGTGCGCAGATACTGGCGGAATGCCGCCTGCGAAACTCCGGCCGTGGTGAACGCCTGCTGCTCGGGACCGGGCAAGGGCAGGGCGACTGTATCCGGCGGCACCTGCCGCGCACGGACTTCGACAGGGCTCAGCTCCCAGAGTTCTCCCGAATAGCTGACGGCCTGATCCGGACTCCACCAGTTCACGGACTTGTTGATGCCCGACGTAAGTGTTGAGCCGGCTGTCAGGAATCCTCCGGAGCCGTTGATCATGCGTCGCAACCGGAAGCGATGGTTTGGAACCGGCGCGATGTCGCTGCCGAGATTGACGACTCCTCCCTGCTGTGAGGCATGCGCCACGACGATGGTGCCGTCGCTGAGCACGATCGGGTTGCGGTAGTGCCCCGAGTGATCGGCC
>JBBSJG010000477.1:0-1219 GCA_038257485.1 Longimicrobiales bacterium
CAATCGCGGGCCCGTAGCGGTGCAGAACGCGCTGAGTATGGGCGTGGATCCCACGAATGGATATGACAACCTGATCATTCGCGGGTATCGCGGTCGGGGCGTGCTGGATTGACGCGGGAGTAGTTCGGCTTCGTGGAGAACGGAGCCGACCTACTTCTTCGTGTTTTTTTTCTATGACAGCAACATTCACTAAGTAGTATATTGCCCTCGCTTGGCATCGTCAACCCAAGGAGGCGACATGTTTCGTGGCATCGTGGTCGATGGATTTGAGCGCACCGTGCTGAAGAATCGGAGTCGAGTCTGTCCCTGTTGCGGCGCGCCGTTGCGCTTTGCGTATCGCCGCAAACGGCGGATCATCCTGTTGCGCGAACGCTTGGCGCTCGAAGTGGACGTCGATCGGTGTCGCGATGCCGCGTGCCCCTTGCACGCGGGCTTTGCGCCGCCGGAGGAAGCCCGGCTGGCGCTCCCGAAGTTCATCTACGGACTCGACGTCCTGACCGAGATTGCGCGGCAGCGCTGGGCGCTGCGACAGTCGCTGTCCGAGATTCATGCCGCGTTGTGCACGACGTACGACCTGCCGATCTCGGAACGGTCCGTCGACTACGCGATGCAGACGTGGCAGGAGCTCGCGACCGCCTCCGTCCTGCGCGATCGACGGCGCATCGCCGCGCTCAAGGCCCAAGGCGGAATCATCCTCGGCATCGACGGACTGCAACCAGAGAAAGGCCACGAGACGCTGTACTTGCTGCGGGATGCCATCTCGCATACGAATCTCCTCACGCGCAGCTTGACGAACAGCAGCGCGGAGCACTTGGTGGCGCTCATTGATGAGGTGAAGGCGATGGGCATCCCGATCCTCGGGGTGGTGACGGATAAACAGCATTCCCTGGTGCTGGCCGTCGATAAGGCGCTGCCGGACACGCCGCACCAGCTCTGTCAGTTTCACTTCTTTCGGAATCTGGCGCAGCCCGTCGCCGACGCCGACCGAGCGATGAAAAAGCGCATCAAGAAGACGCTGCGGGGGATCGCGCCCGTCGAACGGAGTCTCGTGTCACACGCCGATGCGGCGGGGGTCGCGCAAGCGACGGCATACTGCATCGCGCTTCGCGCGACGCTGACCGACACGGGCAAACCGCCGCTCGATCCCGGCGGACTCAAGATGGTCACCCGATTGCAACAGGTGGATCGGTCCCTGGCGACGAGCCGGGAAAAAGGGGGC
>JBBSJG010000478.1:0-1199 GCA_038257485.1 Longimicrobiales bacterium
AGCCGCCGAGCAGCTCACGCCGGCCGCCTTCAAGGCTACGCTCGCCTGACGCACTCTCCGCCGAGCCGCTCCGCCGAGCGCGAGCGCCTCGACGATACACGACGGGTTCCGGATCTCGCATCCCGCCGTCGTTGATCGGTCACGTAGCGCCGTCAGTCGATGGCGTCCACGTGATCGCGTGCGCGGCCGTGTCGAACGTCGCGCCACTCGCGAATCCCTGTCGCGCGTATGAGTGGTCATCGAACGTGTACTTCGCTCGCGCGGTTTCCTCCCACGTCGAGAAGCTCACTTTCCCCGCGGGATGAGCGACGCGAGTCTGTTGACGGAATTGCAGCGTGTCCGCCGGAATCTGGAACACCTGCAAGAGTCCCGTCGTTCGCGCGCTGTAGATCTGGCCCTTCGGCGTCGCGAGCGTGATCGTGGTCTCGACCGAGCTGTTCGCTGGCAGGTCGTGCTCCAGCGTCACCGCGCGGACAGGCTGATATGTCCCAGCTACCGTGACCTTCTGATTCACCGCCACGGGGAGATCCGCCGCGAGGAGCGTGTGCAAGGGCACCTGCGCTTGCGTTCGACTCACGATCAGCACGTCCATCGATGGGCAGGCACGGCGCGCATACATCATCGCGGTCTTCGTCGGCGCACTAGCCGTCCCGAAGACCACGCCGTCGTCGTCGTAGCAGGTCGAGAAGACCACGTGATCCGCAGCGTCCGGATCGACTGGAATCTCGAGCGGGAACGAGATCGGGACGCCGCTGTTGGCCTCGAAGATGATGTGGTCCCCGGGCTTCACGCCTGCATACGTGACCGGAGCCCCGGTCAGTACCGTCACGAATCCGCCGGTGGGCATGGGCGCGGCGGCAACGCCATCGTCGGGTGATTCCTCCGAGATGATCTTCGAGTCGGGATCTTGAAACACGACGTCGTCGAACCCCGGCTCGCCATCGCAGATCACCGTCACGCGGACGATGCTGGCTTCGTCGATGGGAGCTTGACAGCCGTAAGCGGCGACCATGGCTACGAACCACCGCATTGGTAGATCTAACCTTCTTCCGTCGTGGGACGGATGCGATTGAGACCCCCGTTCAAACCGTGCGTGCGGATTTCCCGCACACGGCTTACCGGTGGTCGTTCAGAGCGCGACAATTGTCGCTTGACCGGGATAGCGGATCGTTCCGAGCAGTTTGTGGAGACCGTGCTCG
>JBBSJG010000479.1:0-1198 GCA_038257485.1 Longimicrobiales bacterium
AAGCCACCGTCGCGCACCCGCCGCATGATGTCGGCGCACAGGCCCGAGGGCCGGCCGATGTCCGGACCCGGCAGCAGCGTCCCGTTGAGCACCGTGCGCAGCCCGTAATGCTCGACCACCGAGGTGCGCGACACCTTCTTCAGAAAGCCGCGGCGGAACACCCGCTTGATCGCGCGGCCGGTGTGGTCGGGGCCGAGGCTGAACAGGAACGTGGCATCGGCGCCGTGCCGCTTCAGGGCCTCGACCAGGCGCGGGACGCCCTCGCGGGTGCCGCGCCAGGTATCGACGTCGATCTTCAGCCCCAGCAGCATCAGTCGACCAGCCGCCGCGCCTCGAGCACCTGTCCGCGATACGCATCGAAAATGTGCTTGAGCGCATCCTTCATCGTCACCGTCGGCTTCCAGTCGAGATCGCGCATCGTGTTGGCGATGCCGGGGACGCGGTTCTGCACGTCCTGGTAGCCGCTGCCGTAGTAAGCGTCGGCCGTGATGTCGACGGTCTGCACCGACCGGGCGGTAACCGCGTATTCCGGATAGGTCAGTGCCAGCTCGAGCATCATGGATGCGAGTTCGCGCACGGAGAAGTTGTTCGCTGGGTTGCCGATGTTGTAGATCTTGCCGGTGGCGATGCCGCCCGGATTGGCGATGATCTTCACCAGCGCATTGATGCCGTCGTCGATGTAGGTGAATGCGCGTTTCTGCGTGCCGCCGTCGACCAGCTTGATGTTTTCTCCGCGCACGATGTGGCCGAGAAACTGCGTAATCACGCGCGAGGAGCCTTCCTTCGCGGTGTTGATCGAGTCCAGCCCCGAGCCGATCCAGTTGAATGGGCGGAACAGCGTGTAGTCGAGCCCGTGCTGCATCCCGTAAGCGTGGATGACGCGGTCCATCAGCTGCTTGGCGCAGGCGTAGATCCAGCGCGGCTTGTTGATCGGGCCCAGCACCAGCTCGGAGGACTCCGGATCGAACTCGGCATCGCGGCTCATTCCGTATACCTCGGAGGTCGACGGGAAGATGATCCGCTTCTTGTACTTGACGCACGAGCGCACGAACGGCAGGTTGGCTTCGAAGTCGAGCTCGAACACGCGCAGCGGATCGCTGACGTACGTCGCCGGTGTCGCGATTGCCACCAGCGGCAGCACCGTGTCGCACTTCTTGATGTGGTACTCAATCCACTCGCGGTTGATCGTGATGTCGCC
>JBBSJG010000480.1:0-1194 GCA_038257485.1 Longimicrobiales bacterium
CAGCAGCTCGATGCCGTGTTCCAGTCAACTGCGACGGCGTGTGCTTACTCGATGCGGTTGGGCGAGGCGACCCGCGCAGCAGCGGATCGACTCATCGCCAACGACGGGTTCCGCTTCAGCGCCTTGCAGCTCGGATGGATCGGCTTCGGCGATGGGAGCGCGGCCGACGCGGGCTGGAAACAGACGGCGTCCTGGGGACGCGCTTTCGTGCCGTCCAATTCCCCGAGCAGCGCGGTGCGTTCGTTCTACCGGCGACCCATCCGCGCGGAGTGCGGCGTGGGCCGGCAGATCGCGCAATACGCGATGCTCGCTGAACTGTTCGGGCCGCAGGAGTTCGATGCCGCCTTCAGGAATGACGAGATCGTGATCGGCACGTTTACGGAGCTTGGTCGCTCACGCAGCGTGTTGCTGGGCAGCAGTCGCGGAAAAATGTTCGCCGACGGTCGCGCGGTGAAGACGTCTGCGCTCGGTCGCCAGGCTTTCAATGGGGTACCGGGTTTCCTGTTCCATGTGTTCGACGCCGACACGCTGAGCGACCCCAACAGCCAGGCACAGAACTTCGTGGTGTACGAGGTCGATGCCGCCGCCGCGGAATCCCTGCAGGCGCACGCCGGTTTCGAGCATTTCAATCGCATCAACCGGCAACTCTGGGAGTTGAGCCGACCCTTCCAGGTGCGTGGGCGCCGATGGTTCGAACGGCTGCTGTCCGAACGAGACAGTGGCCTTGTCGCGCGATTGACCCGCGGCGAACGCGCCCTGCATCTCCAGATGCGCGCGCTCCTGGCCGATCCCTTCTATCGCGGATTCCGCGTCTACGGACATCCGCACGGTATCCAGTCGATTGGCTGGTTCGTGGTGCGCATGCTCGACCGGAACCCGCGTACGCCTTACCGCGTCGAACTGGCGTTGCACAACCTGCACACGGAGATCATGGATCGCGAGGTGCGTGGACGCATCGCCGCGTGCGAGTCGGAGCGGTAGCATTGGCCCTGGTGTTCCCGGAGAGTCGCCATGCACAGAGTGGTTGCCGTGATCCTCTTCGCCGTCGGACTGCTGCACCTCTATCCCGCGGCCGGCGTGTTCGGACCGGAGCGACTGCAGGCACTTTACGACATCGGCAGCACTGACGCCGACACGCTGCTGCTGCTTCGACACCGCGCGATCCTGTTCGCCTTGCTGGGCAAGCTGACCGAC
>JBBSJG010000481.1:0-1182 GCA_038257485.1 Longimicrobiales bacterium
ATATCGTGCCGCCGGGATCGCTGCTCGACATCCCCAATGCGAAGCGCTGGTTCGAACTGATCTCGTCCGGCTCGCGCGCATCGCTCTACACCTACCAGCTCCCGCTCGAGATGCGGTCCGGCCCGGAGTCCGCCGCATTCGGCGAGCGCTTCATCATGTTTTCGACATATAGCTACCTGGGCCTCATCGGACATCCTCGCCTTGCGACGGCGGTCAAGGCGGCCGTCGACAAATACGGCACGTCCACCGGTGGCGTCCGCCTGCTGACGGGCACCCTCGAGCTGCACCACGAGGTCGAGCACGAGCTCGCGCGGTTCCTCGGGCACGAGGCAGCATCGACATTCGCGTCTGGATACGACGCCAACATCGCCGCCATCACGTCCCTGTTCGGCCCCGGCGATCACGCCCTGCTGGATCAGTTCGCGCACCAGAGCATCCATGACGCCGTGCGGATGGCGGGCTGCGAGACCCGCCGGTTCAAGCACAACGACATGAACGATCTCGAGCGGCGGCTCCGCCAGGCGCAGAACCGCGGCGCGAAGCGCATCCTCATCGCGGTCGACTCCGTGTTCAGCATGGACGGCGACCAGGCACCGCTCGCCGAGCTGATCGCACTGCGCGACAAGTACGGCGCGTTCCTGCTCGTCGACGAAGCACACTCGATCGGTGCGATCGGCGCAACGGGGCGAGGCATCTGTGAAGAACAGAACATCGATCCCGCATCGATCGACATCGTCACCGGCTCATTGTCCAAGGGGATTCCGTCGTCGGGCGGGTTCGTCGCGGGATCGCGCGCATTGAAGATCTACATGCAGCACGGTTCGGCGCCGTACATGTTCTCCGCTGCCCTCACACCTGCCAATGCAGCGGCCATCCTGGAAGCACTGCGGATCATTCAGGAAGAACCGCAGCACATCGTCCGCCTGCGCGAGAACACGGCGAGGCTGCAGAACGGACTCGCGAATCTCGGCTTCAGCACCGGCGCATCGACGACGCCTGTCGTTCCACTGATTCTGGGCGACGAGTGGCGGGCGTTCCGCGTCGCACGCGAGCTCCTCGCGAATGGGATCTTCACATCAGCAGTGATTCATCCCGCCGTCGCCATGGGCCAGGCGAGGCTACGGCTGTGTGCGACGGCAGCGCACCGCCCCGAACATTTCGATCGCTTGTTCGAGGCGCTGG
>JBBSJG010000482.1:0-1181 GCA_038257485.1 Longimicrobiales bacterium
AGGTCGAACGGATGGAACGCCACGGCCTCGCCGTGCAGGGTCCTCATTCCCGAGAACAGCATGCCGCTGCGGGGTCGGACGACATGACGCCGCGACGAAAGACAGCCGCTCATGCCCGCACCGTGAACGAAGTATGGTGACACGTATTGCGGATCGGTGTGCCTCCCCTTTGGTCCGACAGGGATAGCTAGTGCCTCGCGTACTCCGACGCCTCCACATTACCTCAGCGTCCCTCGACGAACGACGGATCGTCATGTTTCTGGTGCTGCGATGGCTGTCTGTGGCATCGCTCTTCGCTTGCGCTCGCTTCGCGGTCTCCGAGTCCTGTGACGGCGTGCTCTCGTCGTCGCGCGAGATCTGCTGCGCGCGGAGCTGCGGCGGTTGCGGCGGCGCGAAGTGCGACCGTAATCCGGGCGGCTACTTCGCGTGTTGCGAGGGGGGGGTCAAGAGCTCCGGGCGCAAGTGCTCCGAGCGCAAGAGCCCGTGCGTCATGAGCTCCGGCGACGGCGGGGTGCGGATCGAGGGCGGCGGCAGCGCGCGGCGCAAGGCGGTCGTCGGCGCGCACGCCGGCCCTCCCGTGCCGGACCTGTTCGACAGGGAACGCAAGTTCGGCGTGCGCTTCGACTCCGTCCTCCTCTACATGCCGGTGGAATACTTGAAATTCAGCTACCTGAAGAAGTACCTGGACGCGGGCAAGGATGTGCAGCTGGTGATGGAGTTCAAGGAGTCGCATCCGAATCTGCGGGCGATCGGGGACGGGCGCTACGACGACAAGCTGCGTGACTTCGCACGGGCGGCGGAGAGGGACGGGCGCAAGATCTACGTGCGGCCCCTGCACGAATTCAACGGCGATTGGTGAGTGAGATGATGAGAATCCGCATCGTATCGTCTTCATGTGGAGGTCGTGGCTGCAGCGCGTGCGGTCCATGCGCGGCGGTGATTCGCCACGGCTCATCGTATGAGAACTCAAACTGACAGATTCTCTATTCACTCTCTGTTCTCGTGTCCTGCATGTATAATTGGGGCATCTACGACGGAGGAGACAACAGCGTCGACAACTTCAAGAGGGCGTTCCGGCACGTGGTGGAGGTCATGCGCGGCGAGGGCATGAACGCGCGGTACCAACTCGCCTACAACGTCAAATCGCCCTGGGGCCACACGGACGACAATTTCATGAGCAT
>JBBSJG010000483.1:0-1179 GCA_038257485.1 Longimicrobiales bacterium
AACAATCATGGTGTAGCGATGCCCATCGGCCATCACTTCACGATTTGTCTCGAGCGGCGCGTAGGTACCGCCGGGTCCACCTGAGACTTCGAACCGAGCCCAGTTGGCATCGATATTCGTGTACGGCGTGACCGTCTTGTAATCGACGGCGGGCATCGAGCGCATATCATCGGCGCGTACCGTCACGGTCTGCATGTCCGGCACCGCATTCACAACACGAACGAGAGCCACACCGCGCGCGTCCGCCGAATCGCCGGAGATCGACGTTCCAACGGTGCCGTCCGCCATGCTCGTGGTTACTTCGTTTTCCGTCTGCGCATCGGGGCTGCACGCTGCGGCGAAAACGGCGCCAAGCAGGATGACAGGTGTGCGAATACTACGAATCATGGTCAAAGTCCGCGTTAAGAGTTCTGACATCATTGAGGAGATGGGCTCCAACGGAGCTTGCTTCCCTCGTGAAGTGTAGGAGTGCCAGGCCCTCGCGGATATTCGTCGGCCGGTTGATCTCTCTCTATCCCAAAGGGGTACGCAGAGCTGTTTCCGTGACCACGCTCACACGACGCGCAGCAATCCCCGCTTGAACGCAATCATCAGTGCCTGCGTGCGGTCGCGCGCGTCGAGCTTCGCGAGGATCGCCTTCACGTGCGCCTTGACCGTTCCTTCACTGATGAAGAGCGTGTCTGCCACTTCCTGGTTGCTCTTGCCCTCGGACAGGCAGCGCAGCACCTCGGTCTGGCGCGGCGTCAGCACATCGGCGGACACATGTTCCGCCAGCTTGGCCGCGATGCCGGGCGCAATAACCCGCTTGCCTGCGCGTACCGCGCGGATGGTGGCAACAAGTTCGTCAGAGCCGACATCCTTGAGCAGGTAGCTGGCCGCGCCGGCGCGCAGGCCCCGGAACACTTCTTCATCGGTGTCGTACGTGGTGAGCAGCACGACGCGCGCTTCGGGGTCGATGTCGCGCAGCGCCTTCGTCAGCTCGGCGCCATCCATTGGAGTCATGCGCAAGTCCACGACGCTCACATCCGGGCTCAGGGACCGGAACAACTGGATCGCCGCTTCGCCATCGCCGGCCTGTCCCACCACGTCGATGCCGTGACGCGTCAGTACGGCTGCGAGACCTTCTCGCATGATCGCATGGTCGTCCACCAGCAGTACTCGAATGGATGACTCGGTCAT
>JBBSJG010000484.1:0-1177 GCA_038257485.1 Longimicrobiales bacterium
AACGCCTGTAGCCACGGGCGGCACGGTTTGCGGAGGCATCAGCAGCACGATCAGCGATCCAGCGCCGAGTCCCGCGCGTTTCAGCCATTTACGCATTTACAAGCTCCTTCACGCGAACGTTTCCACGACTGCGGCTCGCAGCCTTCTGCCGTGCAGCCGTACGATCTAGAATCGCCACTCCAGTCCGACGAGCGGAAGGACCGGCAGATTACCGAGTGGCTCAGCGGAGTTGCTGTCGCGATCGAACCGGTAGAAGAGCGCGTCGCGGCGATTCAATGCATTGAGTACGCGAATGTAGGGCATGACTGTAAAGTTGTTTCCATTCAGCTTGCCCCGCCATATGCGCGCGATCTCTGCATCGACGCGGAGGTATGCGTCCGAGGGCTCGGTCGACGCGCTGGCGGTGAGTGCACCGAGCGATCCGCCTCCATTCCCGGCGCGTCCGATGACATCAAAGACGGGTGGTCCGACCTCGGGCTCGGGGACTGCCGTGTAGGGGAGACCGGCGCCATAGCTGACGCGTACGTCAAACCGTCCGCTTCCGGCGATGGGTCCCTCGACCCCGACGTTCACGAGCTGGCGGCCTGCGAACTGGCGGCGTGGACTGGCTCGAGGCTGATCGACGGACCACACCCAGGCGAGGGAGTAGCCGAGCCAGCCGCGGTAGCTGCCCGCGCTGCGTCGGACCCAGAGATCGACACCCGAGGCATCCGCGCGGTCACCATCGTCCGACGGAAGGTCCATGAATTCCTTGTAATAGCCCTCGATGCCCAGGCGCGTGCCGTCCGTAATCTCCTGCGTCAGCGACATCGTGAGGTGCGACGCCTTGGCGACGATCATCGAAGGCCCCCTTGTCGTGTCGGGGATCGCCGTGCCGAGGAAGATCAGCGACCGGTTGGGCGCCCGCACATACTGACGGTACTGCCCCGCAGCGAGCGTCAGTGCGGCGTTATCGCTGAGCAGCATGGTCGCGGAGACCCGCGGCGCGATGCGTACACCGGGGGACAGCGAGAAGACGTCGGCCCGCAGACCACCCCGCACGCGGACACGCTTGAGCGCAGTAAAGCTCCCTTCGGCGTATGTACCCGTGACATTGCCGGTCGCCCTCGATCGAACGAGGACGGAGTCGACAGCGCCGATCTGTGACCGGGCCTGGTACTCGAACCCGAGGCGGTCA
>JBBSJG010000485.1:0-1177 GCA_038257485.1 Longimicrobiales bacterium
CAAACAGGCGCTCGATGGACGGATACAGCGCCTGACGCCGACTGTAGTTCACGCCGATCATGTGGTGCATGAGGCGCTTGGGAAGCGGTCGGCCCTGGGCGTCCTCCACCCCGCTCGTGAATCCGCGCAGCCATCCCTCCACCGGCCAGGTGAAGTGATGCACCGACGATTCGTCCCCCATCCCCATGTCCATCATGGCGTGGTCCATTCCAGCCATGCTCGGCAGGAAGAAGGGACCTGCCTTGATCCGGATCAGGTGCTTGCCGGAATCGACGGTCACGGTGACCGTGACATCATCGTGACGGGGGGCGGAATGGTGGCCGGGACCGAATGCCAGCGAAGCGAGCAATGCGAAGAAGGGGGGCATGGGTCGTTCCTGTGAAGGAGTTCGTGATGCATCAACATCGCGGTCAGGCGTCAAGCGATGGTCAAGAGCCGCGTGTCGCGGACCTACTTGCCGCCCGCGCCGCCACCCCTAGCGCCACGTGAGGGCTCGCTACATACTCCCACGGCCCCGATCGACATTCCTATCCCGTGCGAACGGCACGATGGCGAGCCACCGGAAGCTTGGCACGACGCGCACGGTCAAACCCTGTGAAAGAAGACGTGTGCGATTGGCCGAGGCGAGCCACGAGCGACGTGTTGAGGATGTCGCACGACGATGCTCCCAGCTAGCACGATTCACGCCGCCAGGAGATGTCACGCGTCACTGCAGTCGGTGGAACGCGCCGAAGGGCCTGCTGCGCACGGGACGAGCATCAATGAAGTGCCTGCGTCGTGCAAACCTGATGGGCCGAGGAACGGCTCCGGCAGCGCGAGAACGTAACGGAACAGGAGACGACCGTAACGCTCTGATGCATGCCGGCACGTTGCGCGATCTTCGCTGCCGCCCGACGTCGATGCTGCGTCAGCGTTTCGCATCTTCGACCCCACTGCTTCGAACTCCAGCGCGCCAGGGAGCGGCCGGCGTGCGAGCCCGTGACTCACACGTCGCACAGTCGATGGAGTAACGGAACGGGAGTTCGCACGTCACGGTCCATTGCTCCACGAACGCGACTCGCGAGGTTCAGCTGCGACCCAACTCCCGCGTTCACATATGCTTGGCGATCGGCGCGCGCGCGAGCACCAGTGGTATTGGGATTGCACGCATGGTTGGCACCTGCCTGGCGGCGAGGCA
>JBBSJG010000486.1:0-1175 GCA_038257485.1 Longimicrobiales bacterium
GTTCTGCAACGTGCGACTTCGCGAGCCGACGGACATCACCACATCGATGTTGCGGGATATCGAGAACGGCAACGCGGTGGAGAGCGATCACATCGTGGGATTCATGCTGGACCTCGCGCGCAAGCACGGTCTCGAGGCGTCGGTGCTGGGCATCGCCTACACGCATCTCAAGGCCTATGAGAACCGGCGCGCGCAGCGCTCCGTGCCCCGCGAATCCCCTACCCCGTGACTGCAGAGGCTGCCGCGGTGACTGCGTCCCCACTGTCCGTTGCCCGCACCGTTACAGCACTTCGCGACCTGCTCTTGCGCTCGCCGGACCGCTCCATCGGTTTCGTACCGACGATGGGCGCGCTGCACTCCGGCCACCTCGAACTGGTGCGCCGCTCACGCGTTGAAAACGGCGTCACCGTCGTTTCGATCTTCGTTAATCCGTCGCAGTTCAATAACCCCGCCGATCTGGCGCGCTATCCGCGCGATGAGGCACGCGATCTCGCGATGCTCGCCGAGGAGTCGGTGGCCATCGTGTTCGCGCCAACGACCGACGCGATGTATCCGCCGGATTTTTCGACGTGGGTGACGGTGGAAGGGCTCACCGATGTGCTCGAGGGTACGTTCCGTCCGGGGCATTTTGTGGGTGTGGCGACGGTGGTCACGCTGCTGCTGCGCATGGTGCAGCCGACGCGTGCGTACTTCGGGGAAAAGGATTGGCAGCAGCTGCTCGTCGTGCGCCGGCTCGCGCGTGACCTGCAGCTCGATGTGGAGATCGTGGGGGTGCCCACCGTGCGCGAGCCCGACGGACTGGCGATGTCGAGTCGCAATGCAAGGCTCGGCGATGGCGCGCGGTCGGGTTCGCTGGTGATCTCGGGGGCGCTCTCCGCAGCACAGTCGCTGTACGCCTCGGGGGTCCGTGATATCGGCGCGCTCGAACAATCGATGCGCGAGGCACTCTCGCGGGAACAGGCGCTCACTCCCGAGTACGCCGTGGTCGTGCATGCCGACACACTGCGGCCACCATCATCCGTTCACGCTCCCCTGCGGGCATTGATCGCGGCTCACATCAGTGGTGTCCGTCTCATCGATAACGTTTCACTCCCTTAAGCATTTCTCTGCGTTTCTGCGTCTCTGCGTCTCTGCGGTAGAGGCGGTTAACTGCCTTGACCGCAGAGACGCAGAAA
>JBBSJG010000487.1:0-1171 GCA_038257485.1 Longimicrobiales bacterium
AGCGAAGCAAATCGCCGACCCGGAACGTGAACGGCAGTGAGGCATAACCGTCCGACATGCCGCGGCGTCGCGAGGCCAACCGACTTTCACGGCTCTGATTGATCTGCGCAGCGGTAATGAAAACAGTGCGCCGGGACATTGAAGCCACGGCGCCGAGCGACACTTCCCCGCCGCCTTGCACGAGATACACAGCCATCTCTTCCCAGGTGTTGTTCGTCACTTCCAGCAGTGCCCCGCGCGCCGTCAAACCGCTCGCCGGCCTTCCCTGAATTGAGGTACAGCCGAGAAGGACGCCGACAAGCGCGATCGAGATGGCGCAACCAAGCCTGATCACGTAGCGGCCCGTGACCACCATCGGCCGGTGAGCCATCGGACACGCGACGCGCCATCTCTCACCTCGCACAACTTCTGGATTTGCAGGCATCGCCGCCTCCTCCGGTTTGGGATCTCGCAACGCACCGGCCAGCAAAGTCATTCCCGTTCCTTCCGGACGTTCCCGGGAAACCACATCACAACGAGCATGGTGTACTGCACTTGCACGCGATGAACCGGCCGGTGTTCGAACCGCTGCACAACTCTTTCCGGCAGTTTCGCGTGCATCCGGAGTGAGAGACGCTCGTCTGGCCAAACGGCGCCGACATGGTGCCCGAATTCCTGCACGAGCGCGTGCGCTTCGCTGCCTGATGCGAACGTCACGGTGCTGGCTCGTGAGACACCCGCGACGAGGATGTAGGCGGCGCCTAGAACTATCCAACGCTTGCACTGATTGCGGCGCTCGCGGCCGCACGTTTGGGGTGCTCCTTGCACGGCCGGCTCGCCTTGCGCGTCTTCGGCGAACCGGCTGCGACCGAAATTCGTATCTCGCGCGATCGGTGTGCAGTGCGCTACGGCGCCTTGATCTCGGTGATCTGCGCGCGGAACGGCAGGTAGTACGATGCGCCGGTCGCGACGAGCTTGCTGCCCTTGCCGAACTGCAGGCACGAGGCGCGGTGTGAGCCCGTGGACTCCATCGTCCAGACGCCTGGGGTTTCCGTCGCGTTACCTGCCGTGCGCGTCACGATGACTTGACTGCCCACCGTCGCGTCGTAGCGAATGCGCGCGCACGCCAGGTTATTGGTAGGCCCGAGCAACAAATCCTGCGAGCGCGATGCATTCATTCCGATCTGCATGA
>JBBSJG010000488.1:0-1167 GCA_038257485.1 Longimicrobiales bacterium
ACTCGCGGTAAGCTTTTGCAGTTGCCGCTGTCGGGACTCACGGCGTGCCGCTGTGGTGAAGCCTATCGCTGCTCCAGTTCGCGAATGAGCGCTTCCATCTCGCGGATCTCCCGGACTTGCGCCGCGATGATGCTATCGGCCAGCGAGCGAACACGAGGGTCCGTTATCTGCGCGCGTGAACTCGTGAGAATCGCGATGGAATGATGCGGAATCATCGCCTTCATGTATGCGACGTCGCCGATCGTCGATTGGCTGCGAGCGAGATAGAGTGCGACGGCGAAGACGACCGCTGCCCCACCGAAGATCGCCCCGTTCACCGTCTTGTTGCGATACATGCCCAGCATGAATGCCAGCATGACCACCGCCATCATGGCGCCCATGTAGAGTGCCATGAGGAAGCGCGTGTCGGCGAACCACACATGGTCCAGGCGGTACACCAGGGAGTACATCAGCACGAACATGATCGCGGTAGACGTCGCGATCATCGCCGCGAAGCGGCCATACGAGCCGTGCATCATCTGGTCTTTCCTGTGCCCACCGCCCGCCGGCTGCGCATCCTGTGAGGGCGCATCCGATGGGGAGCGGGCGGCGGGCGGTTTCATGCTTGTGTCTCCTCGTCAGCAGTTACTGCAATGCAGCGTCGCTTCGACCCGATGCGAGATCTGAGCCACCGAGGATGATGTCGATGCGGCAGTGCGCCACCACCCTGGAGAGGAGTTCTGGAAGCATGAGCATCGATGACTACCCTGGCGGCTCGCTCTTCCCGTTGCTCCGCTCGCTCATGCGTGTACTCGTGCTGCCGGCATGGTGCCTGCTTGCCCTGCTCCCTCGTGCCATCCAGGCGCAGGCTCGCGCGCCGCGATTGACCGGTGGCGCGGAAGCGGCGGGGAATCTGCTGTACGGTGCGGCAAGTCAGCGCGTCGTCACAGCGTCCGCGAACGCACGCTGGGTCGGCCGACGAATGGAGGCAGGGCTGGACGCGACTACGGGGTACGGTGATGCGCGGGACCAGTCCACGGGCGTGCGCGGCGTCATCGTACGGAACACGCGCATCGGCCTCACGTCCGATCTCCATCTGCACGACCGCATCAGTCCGTTCGTGCTCGGATCGGTCGAGAGCAGCCTGCAACAGCGCGTTGCCTCGCGCATCATCGGGGGCGGCGGCGA
>JBBSJG010000489.1:0-1156 GCA_038257485.1 Longimicrobiales bacterium
CCGGCACGCATCGAGATACTGGAGGCGCGTATCGCGGAGTTGACAGAGGCGCTGCACGATCCCGCATTCTTCCGTCGTGCGTCCAGCGATGTCGCCGCCCACCAGGCAGGGCTGACCGATGCGCAGCGTCAACTCGACCTTGCGATCACGCGTTGGACGGAACTCGAGGATTCGCAATGAACGGAGCCACGCCATGCTGACCGTGCACCATCTCGAGAACTCCCGTTCGCATCGCATACTCTGGATGCTCGAAGAGCTCGATGTGCCCTACGACATCGTGCGCTACGCGCGGGATCGCAACACGATGCTGGCACCACCCGCGCTTCGCGCCATCCACCCGCTGGGCAAGTCGCCCGTCATCGTCGACGACGAGATCACTGTGGCCGAGTCCGGCGCCATCCTCGAATACCTCGTTGAGCAACACGATCCGTCGGGAAAGCTCGCGCCGGTCGCGGGAACCCCCGATTACCGGCGTTATCGCTACTGGATGCACTACGCCGAGGGCTCTGCGATGCCGCCGCTGCTGTTGAGCCTGGTGCTGAGCCGGATTCGCAACGCACCGATGCCGTTCTTCGCCAAGCCCATCGCGAAAGCGATCACCGACAAGGCCATGCAGGGTTTCGTGGGACCGCAACTCACGACGCATTTCGATTTCGTCGACGCGGAACTCGGAAAGTCGGACTGGCTCGCAGGTGCTGCCTTCAGCGCCGCGGACATCCAGATGAGTTTTCCGCTCGAGGCCGCGCTGAGGGGCGGTGATCGCGCACGCTGGCCCCGCATCGCGCAATTCGTCGAACGGATCCGTGCGCGTCCCGCCTACGCTCGAGCAGTCGAACGCGGCGGTGTAGGAGCGGCGTGAGCCGCGATGCTTTTGTTTCTTCGGATATTCGAATCGCGGCTTGCGCCGCTCCTACACCGCGGCGTTAGACGGCTCGGCGGCACCACAAACGCAAGTAGGCGGGCATCCATGTCCGCCGGGCGACTCGCCCCATCCTCACCAGGTTCCGCAGGACAGAAGGCATCAAACGACGCGTGGTCCGCGTAGGCCCGTCAATGCTCGTGCACGGGCGCCACGTCGACGCGGAAGACGGGGTAGAGGTTGAAATGCTCGTCCCACGACGAGTGCCGACGCGCGAAGAAATCCAGGCGTGCCTGC
>JBBSJG010000490.1:0-1151 GCA_038257485.1 Longimicrobiales bacterium
GGATCGCACCGTGTCGCTTCGTGCGGTAATGGTGGAACCGGAAGGCGACGAACTGCCCTCGCTGCAGGAGACGCCGGAGGCACGACTGCGCTGGGCCACGTCCGATGACTACGAGATCCTGGCACCGCTCGGCTCCGGTACGTTTGGCAGCGTGTGGCGCGCGCGTGACCTCACGCTCGCGCGCGAAGTCGCAATCAAGGTGTTGCATCCGCACATCGCGAGGGACGATGTCGCCGTGTCGCGGTTCCGCCGCGAAGCGCGGCTGGCCGCGCAGTTGGCGCATCCCGCCATCGTTCCGATCTACGACAGTGATGAACGCGGCGGCGTGGTGTGGTATACCATGGAGCTCGCGGAGGGTGGATCAGTCGCAAGCCTGATTGCCCGCCGCGGTCCGCGCGACTTCGATGAAATCGCGATGCCGGTGGATGGCGTGCTCGACGGACTGCTCGCGGCACATGCGAGTGGAATCATTCATCGCGATCTGAAGCCCGAGAACATCCTGATCGATCGCTACCGTCGCTGGCGCATCGGTGACTTCGGCATCGCGCAGGCGTGGGGCGAAGATCCGGCCACGAGCTCGTCGGGTACACCGGCCTTTGCGGCACCCGAACAACTGCTTGGCGAAGCGCAGGGGCCGTCCACGGACTGCTATGCGATCGCCGGCATTGTGTACTACGTGCTCACCGGTCGCGCGCCGTTTGGTGAAGCGAGTGCCGAGCAGGTGCTGGCGCAGCAATTGGGTGACCGCTTGACGGAACGTCTGCAGCTCGATGCGTTTCCGTCGCCGCTTTCACAGTTCCTCCAGCGCGGGGTGCACCCGCGTGCGGAAGATCGCTTCGAAGACGCGGCGGAGCTACGACAGGCGTGGCGTCAGGTCATTCGCCTGATGCGGCGTGCGGATGATCCGCGGCCGTGGTGGCGGCGCGTGTTCGAAGGGCCGTTGGACGATGACCAAGGGTTCGACGACGCCGTCGCCGAAGACGAGGTCACTCCGCCACGCGCACCGTCTTCACGTTCGTAAACTCACGGAATCCGGGGCGGCCCAGCTCTCGGCCCATGCCGGACTGCTTGACGCCACCGAACGGTACGCGCGGATCGGACACGACGACCTCGTTCACAAACACCATACCCGCCTCGAGGTCGGCGACGAA
>JBBSJG010000491.1:0-1144 GCA_038257485.1 Longimicrobiales bacterium
GTCACCCGTCGGTGCTACCAGCGACCCGTCGCGCAGCTGCGTGATGTTGTCGCAGATGTTGTACTTCATCGAGTTCGTGTCCGACCCGGCGAACAGCGACGCATCGATCGTGATGTACCAGTCGGACTTCCACGACATCTTCACGTCGCGCACCATCTGGTTGTCGCTGGCCTCGCGCTTCTCGACGAGCGTGACCGGCGGCGTATTCGACGGCAGCGGCAGCTTGAGTGGGCGCACGCCGTGCGCCGAGGTCTTGAGACGGCCGCTGAAGCGCGTCTGGCTGCGATTCACGAACGCCGCGCCGAACAGGCTGCGGGAATCGAAATCGAGCAGGATCGCGTTGCCTGCCGCGTTGTTGATGCGCACGCCATTCAGCCGATCGTTCCGGTCCTTGCGATTCCAGAACACGCTGTCCGGCGTCGTGATTTCGCTTTTGAAGCTCGCACTTGCAGAAGAGAGGTACAGCGACCCATTCGTATGTACCCAGCCGGCGAACGTCATTGGGGCACCCGGCAGGATCTCGAGGTCGTTCTCGTAGAATACGCCGAATTGGAAAAGCGGAATCGTCTGCGCATTCACCGACAAAATGGCCGTTGCGCGATTGCCCGAGGTGTCACGCGCCGTGACCGAGATGTCGATGGGCTGATTCAGCGAATACAGTCCGGCAAACGGGCCCGCGGTGATGGTACGCGACACCGGGACGCCGGTCGAGTTCGTCAGCTGACTCATGGCGAAGCCGGTGAGTGACGGCTGCAGCAGTGTTTCGATGTCGCTGGACGTAATGACCCCGTCCTGCATCTTCGCGTCGAGCTGCGACATGATGTCGTCGGCACCGCCCTCGGCGGCGTACGCCGCGCGGGATGCGCGATAATCCGCATTCGACGTCTTCGATACCGTGGTCACGGCCGAGAGGCCGGCGAGCGTGATGATGGAGAACATCACCAGCAGGAGCAGCACGGCTTCGAGCGCGAAGCCACGCCGGTCACGTGTGCGGGATTTCCGGATATTCCGAGTCGTTCGCATTTCGTCCTCTTCTCCGTGCTTGGATGGGCCCACTGCACGAGAAGTACGGACGAGGGTGGGGTCACGTCACTTCAGCACCGGCGCGGCGTCGTCCGATGAAACAGGACGCGGCGCCGGTGTA
>JBBSJG010000492.1:0-1144 GCA_038257485.1 Longimicrobiales bacterium
CAAGCTAACGCTTCAGCTCGAAGCGCTGCGCGCGGACGCCACGCTCGATGCCGTGCTGTGTCGCATGCGCCTGTTCTGGGAAGGACTGGAAGCGGAAGCTGCTGCGTATCGCCGCGACAATCGAGAGGAATCGCATGGACTCCCGAATAGTGCGATGCTGGCGCGTCGGTGGATCTTTGACGCGATTGGGATGTTTGATACATCGCTCAAACACGCTTCGGCGGTGGCGTGGTTCGGCGTGTTCGAATCCCGAGGCCTCAAATCGAAAGAGCTTCCTGTGGTGTTGGTTGAACGGCGGATGCATGCGCAGAACTTCAGTCGGCAGAGCGGAGCAAGCCGCCACGACGAGTTCCTGCATATGGTAAAGCGTTCGATGGACGCCAAGCGCGGACGGCCTCCCGCGTCATGAGCACACGGCTCGTGCAAATCCTGTCGGCGATGATGCCGGCACCCGAACAGACGCTGTTGTTGCGCGCAGCGCTGCTGCGTGGCGACTTGTGCGGAGAGGCGTGGAAGTCGTGGAGTGCCGTCGTTGGAGATCCAAAGCAGGCAATGATTGACGACCGCGGTGCCGTGAAGCGACTTATTCCGGCACTATATGTGGCACTGCGCGAGAGCGGTGTGGACGTGGACGCGTCGCTTGCGCCGTATCTCAAACTCGCCTACGTGCGCGAACAGATGCGGAGCCGCACCTACGATCGCATCTGCGGAGAGGTGCTAAGCGCCCTGCATGATGCGGACGTCACGGTCGTCATGCTGCGCGGCGGCGCGTTGGCGGCAACCGTCTATCCAGACCCGGCCCTCCGTCACTGTCATGATATCGCACTGCTCGTGCCTGCTACCGAAATCGAGCGAGCGCGGACGGTGTTGGTGCAGACCGGACGTACCACCGTGCCGTGGAACGTGGCCGACGGCGGGCCGGCAGCCATTCTGCGGGACGAGACCTCGCTGCCAATCGAGCTGCACACACGTCTGTTGGACACACCGTATTACATCTTCGGTCGAGATGCGGTCATCGACCGTTGTGAACGCGTTTCGATTGCGGGCGTGGAGACGCTGGTGTTATGCGCCGACGATGCCCTCCTGCACGTGTGCGCGCACGCCTCATACTCCGAGGCCCGCTGGTCGATGCGTTGGTTGGCCG
>JBBSJG010000493.1:0-1125 GCA_038257485.1 Longimicrobiales bacterium
GGGCGGGGCGAAATCAGGCGTGCCCGCTTTCGTCGCCGGTGGCGACGACACCTGAATTCGGGTCGCCACGAAGTTGGTGGCACTCACGCGCGCGAGCGCGTCGGCGTACTCGATCTTGGCGTTGAGGCCGGCAAATGGACCCGACGGTACCACGATGTCGTCACCGGCGAAGCGCGTCCCCGCGACGCCCATCGCCGGAATGCCGGCGGCCTCGCGCAGGTCGCGCAGCGCTGCGGCATGTCGCGCTTCCATGGAGTTGATCTTTCCGGCGACGCCCAGGAATTCGGCGCTCTGGATGTACTTGCCGAATCCGATCTGTGTCGCGACACCGGTGTCCTCGAGCATTTCCGCCGTACGAAGGATCATCGCGCCGCTCGACGCAGCCGCGCTGAGCGCCGACTGGTTGAACGAAGCGTTACCGACGCCGTTGTTGCCGAGCAGCGCACGCAGGAACTCGCGATGTACGGTTTCGACGGCGCGCAGGTCGCTGATCACTTCGCGCTGCTCAGCCGTCATGCCGCCAAACGCCGATGATGCGACGGCCGCGTTGTAGTAGGCAACTTCCGTCTGCTCGAACAGGAAGAGGAAGTTGAAAATGCCGATGTCCGTACGGAGGTCGAGCAGTACGGGATCCGTGGCATTCCTGTTCGGGCCGGTATCGTTGGGACCGACGGCCTCGTCCACACCGCATGCTACGAGGCCAGGCATCAACACGACAGCACCGCCCATGCCGGCAATCCGCAGAAAGTTTCGGCGCGACGATATGGACCACAACTCCTCGGCGCGCCGCACGACGACCGTACGCTCTGACTCGCTCATGTCTTCACCGTTTGGGACAACTGGAAGGAACGCACGCAGACCGCTCGCAGTGACGAGGTGATGCGTGCGTGTGGTTGGCGACGTTCGAACGGGTGTCATCGAGCATCACGCACATGGCGTGCATCGCAGGACATGTGCCCACGGCAGGTTTGCAAAGCGAATGTCATGAACTCCAGCGAGATTCAGCCCTGTCCGAACAAGCCGCGTTGCGCGCGTTCCGTCATGTGCACCACCGCCGGATGCTTCACCTTGCGCTCGGCAGTGATCACATAGAACTCCTCGCGAATCGACGGAATCCGCCCTACC
>JBBSJG010000494.1:0-1118 GCA_038257485.1 Longimicrobiales bacterium
GCACGCGCGCCGATCTGTTCCGCGACTTCAGCACGTACAACAGCATGGTGTACGGACGTGCGGCCGCAATGTTCGAGTCACTGCACGATGCCATTGGCGATACCGCGTTCCGGGCGTTCCTGCGCGACTACTACGCGCGCTGGGCGTTCCGTCATGTGGACCGCTGGGCGATGCAGGCGAGTGCGGAGCGCATCAGTGGACAATCGCTCGGCTGGTTCTTCGATCAGTGGATCGACCGCGTCGGCGTCGTGGACTACGAGGCGCGTGTGAACACCGCGACACAAACGGCAAGCGGCTGGCGCACGTCGGTCACGTTGACTCGGCGGGGCGATTATCGTCATCCCATGCCGGTCGGTGTGCGTACGGCAGACGGCTGGACGGTGATGCGTGGTGACCCGATGCAGGATTCGATGGTCGTCACGATCGAGACCCGCTCGCGGCCGGACGCGGTGTGGCTCGATCCGTTCGGCGCCACCGATGTGCTCACGCCCGGCGCAGTGCCGATCAACTGATCAGCAACTGACCTGGCCAACACCAACCTTGAACCCCGGCATTGCATGAGCGGACGAGTAGACACACGACGCGTGGACAAACCATGGGGCCACGAGCTGATCTGGGCGCATACCGACCGCTACGTCGGCAAGGTGCTGCACATCAAGGCCGGCCATGCGCTGAGCGTGCAGTATCATGAGCGCAAGGATGAAACCGTGCATTTGCTCAACGGTGAGATGAAATACTGGGTGCAACTGCCAGACGACACCGAACTGCGCGACCAGCGACTGGTCACCGGTCAGTCGTTCCGCATCACGCCCGGCACCATCCACTACATGGAGGCCATCACCGACTGCGACGTGCTCGAGGCTTCGACGCCCGAGCTCGACGATGTGGTGCGCCTCAAGGATCGCTACGGACGCGAGGGCACGAGCGCGGCGTAGGCGTCGCGTAAGTGCCGCGAGTTGCCCTCCCCGCTCCGGGGCGTGAGATTGCGGGAATTCGTTTCCTTCCGTGGGCGCAGCACGCCGCGCTCCGAACCCGCCGCACCAGAGCCCCATTGCGATGAAGGTCATTATCCCCCTCGCCGGCAAGGGGACGCGTCTGCGTCCGCACACCCACATCAC
>JBBSJG010000495.1:0-1116 GCA_038257485.1 Longimicrobiales bacterium
GTCAAACTGCAGAGCGCACTGGTCGGTGCGGGCGTGAACATTTCCGTCAGCGGTGCAACATCCGGCGCCATGCACCCGTGGCACGTGCACGCCGGTTCATGCGGCGGCAACGGCGGCATCATGGGCTCCGCCGGAAGCTATCCGGTTCTGACCGTGGGCGCTGACGGTCGCGCATCCGCGAACGCTACGATCAGCGCGCCGCTGTCCGAGGGCAGCGCGTATTCCGTCGATGTGCATCGCTCGTCGGCAGACATGGCAACGATCATCGCGTGCGGAGATCTCAAGAACTAGGCACCCGCGTAAACCGGATTCTGCGCAACGCGGGGTTGCCGTAGTCGAAGCCCGTGATCTTCCCATCCGTGTCGCGCACGAATCGCATCACCATCTGGCTGAGCATGAACGTGTCACGATCCGCAGGTGCGAACGGCAGCGACCTGGAAGCGTCGCGGAAGAACCGCAGCACCAGGCCGCCCGTCGTCGGCACCAGTTCCACGACCGATCCCGCCTCGTCGCTCTCGTAACGGCCGGCGAATGCATGCAATTCAGCTGCGGTGGGAGCGTATGGCTGCGCCCGACGATATGCCGTCGCATCACCTTCCTTCGATGTGATCTCCAGCCGATCTGCCGAGAGGAAGCGCAGCTCGAACTCGGCCTGCGACATTACCTGCAGCGACGGGCGCTGGTTGCGAAAGCGATCCGTGGTGAGTGCAATCAGCGGGCGCCCGTCGATCATCAGTGTGTTGTTGTTGACTGCAACACGCAGCGGCTGGCCGGATCCCTCGATGAAGAACAGTCCGCCTCGTCCGCTCAAGTCGGCCGCTGTCAGGATGACAGCATGCGACGGCGGGGTAGCATCCGGCGGCGTGCGTCGCACGAACACCTCCGAGATGCGGCGAGCGGACAGCGATGCCTGCGATGCATCACCTGCATTGCACATGATCGCAATCGACAGTGCCTGCTCCGGAAAACGCACGAGGAATGTGCTGTACCCGGCTGCACCACCGGAATGCCAGACGATCCTGCCGTCGGGGTTGTCTTCCACGAACAGCGCGCGCGCATAGCCGATCTTGCGGCCGTTGTTCAACGTCGCAGGTTCCTGGATCTTCTCCGTGACGA
>JBBSJG010000496.1:0-1115 GCA_038257485.1 Longimicrobiales bacterium
GATCTTTCGATGGGCAACGAAGACGGGGCCGTTTGTGGCCGGGATCTATGCTGATCGCCTTCAGCGGATCCAGCTAAAGTATCCCTGATTTCTCGCTGTCACCGGTCGAGGCGAGGGGCGCTTCTGCCCGTTCCGCGGGAAGGGCTTTGTTGACGGATCGATCGGTCACCTCGACGCCGTATCGAGTCAGCCCGTGCGCAGATGCTAGCTCAGGCCTGCGACAGTTGTAGGGGCCATAACTCGCTCGATAATCATGACGGTCGTGCGGACAGTAAGTGTTGTCGGATGGAAACTCTCGAAGACCTCGGTCGCCGGACCGTTCGCGAAGAGCTGGCAGCGATCGGGCAACATACGTCCGACATGCCAGCCCTGCGCGTGCTCGAGGTCGAGCGTCACTACTCAGTGGCATCCGTCGCCGAGATCCTCGAGGTGTCGAAGCCGTGGGTGTATGCCCGCATCGCTGATGGGCGCATTGCCGCGGTTGTCGAACTGGGGGACACCACGGCGAAGCAGCGCATCAGCGCCTCGTCCCTGCAGACATTTCTCGACGGCCGCACCTTCGGCATCACCCCTTGACCATCACGCGTCGTCCTCGTCGATAGCACGCGATGATGGGCCAGAGATGAGTCTGCACACTGCGCTGCCCCTCTCGACCGCCGGCGGTCGCTCAACGCGAACCCACGCATCTCACATTCACGCGCATCACGTCCGTGCATGCCGGGGGTGGAACGTGCCACAGCCCGGGCGCCTGCCATAACTTCATGTACGTACGCATCACACCCGCGCATGCAGCGGGTTCACTGGTGCACTTCGTGCGCTCGCGTACACGCGCATGGCGTGCGCGCTGCGCCCTGTCGAATGTTCTTCATCGCGCTTCGGCCGATCTCATGTACACGGGCATGACGCACGCGCATGGCCGGGTTTGACCGGTCAGACCCGGCTGCAGATCCAAGGAGCTCATGTACAGGTGCATCACGCACGCACGCGCGAGCGAGGGTTGTACCGGTCATACTCGTGCCGCAGTGTCCTGGTGACCGGTCAGGATCCGGCGACGTGGCCATTCCCTTGGAACGCAGAAAAGCGGCCCCGGCGCCACCGGTGAATCGCCCCGCAGC
>JBBSJG010000497.1:0-1110 GCA_038257485.1 Longimicrobiales bacterium
ACGTGCCCGTGCGTGCATACGGTCACCAGCACGCGACAGCGCCGTGTTGAGGCGTGGCACAGGGACCGCTTCGGCCGACGTCGCGAGGACGTGCCGGTACGCTAGAACGGTCGCGCGCGGCAGAAGGCGGACATTGCATCGTAGAGGCATCGCATATCGACGGACGCGACGCGAATCGCGAGGACGCCACATACCGGCGAGGAACCGGGACCGATTTCGCTCGATTCAGTCGACATCGCGACCCCGCCCAAGACAGAGTTCGCATGCGCTGCGCGCGCGCTCCAACCCTAGAGCGCGTGCGCGGCGGGCGCAGTCGAGTCGTCTCCAGTTTTCCGAACATCTGTTCTGCGATTGCTCCATGCATGCCTCTATGGTCACTGCCTCGTCGACGGCATCTTGCATTCAGGTCGCCTCATACTCTGTGCGCGAACAATATCACTCTTCGCTGTGAGCTACCTGTTGCATTGGGTGATCCTCATTCACGGAAAACACACATCTTCACGTGCTCTGCGCATGCCTCTACACCTCTACACCATATTGTTGTGCAACAGCGGTTGTCGGTGGACGTCGCGAGGACGTGCCCGTTTGCTTGCGTGTGTGCGACAGAAGGTGGCAACCGCATCGTGGAGGCGTAGCACGCCAAGTTTTGCCATGCGTACTGCGACACTGCCGCGCATAGGTGAAAGACAGGGGCCCAAGTCGCTCGATTCGGCCGACGTCGCCAAGACATGCACGTATGCTCGAACGGTCACCCGTGCGCGATGGGAGCGGCATGCCACAGTGTTGAGGCGTTCCATGTCAAAGAACGGGACTCGCACTGCGACGTACACCGGCGTGGAACCGGGACCGATTGCGCTCGATTCGGCCGACATCGCGACACCATCCGATGCAGAAGCTCTGCGCACCACGGATAATATCAAGATGCGTACGTGATCCTATACCGCAGCACAGTCGCAATCGCTCCTGCACCAGCATCGAGGAGCTGTCTCATCTCATCGACCAAGGTTGTTCCGCCTTCCGCCGCTCAAAACCGACGCCAATGGCAGTTCACAGACGTCCGACGACCACATGGCGCCAGAACGTGCTCGCCTGAGCACCCTCAGCTCGCAT
>JBBSJG010000498.1:0-1109 GCA_038257485.1 Longimicrobiales bacterium
CGTGGTCGATGCCTCCAACTTGCAGCGCCAGGTGTTGCACGACACCCCGTCGATCGGCGAACTGAAGGTCGAGTCAGCCCGACGCCGAATGAATGCGCTCAATCCGTTCGTCACGGTGGAGCCGATCAACGAGCGGCTCACGTCGGCGAATGCGCGCGAGATCATCGCCAGGTACGACATCATCCTCGACGGCAGCGACAACTTCCCGACCCGCTATCTCGTGAACGATGCCTGCGTGCTCGAAAACAAGCCGTTCGTCTACGGCAGCATCTTCCGCTTCGAGGGGCAACTCTCGCTCTTCGGCATGCCGGGCGGGCCGTGCTATCGCTGCCTCTTTGCGGACCCGCCAGCACCGGAGCTCGTGCCGAGTTGCATCGAGGCGGGCGTGCTGGGAGTGCTGCCCGGGCTCGTCGGCACGCTCCAGGCGCTCGAAGTGCTCAAGTGGATCATCGGAACGGGAACCGGTGCATCCGGCAGGTTGTTGCTCATTGATGCGCACGACCTCCGCTTCCGTGAGATCGCCGTGCCTCGCGACCCGGCGTGCGCGGTGTGCGGCGATGCGCCGACAATCACCGAACTCATCGACTACGACGCCTTCTGCGGCACCGGGCTGCGCACCGTTGACGGCGAGGAGATCGACGTCCCGTCGCTCTCCCTCGCACTGGGCGCCGCCGAGCCACCGTGCATCATCGATGTGCGTGAACCATGGGAAACTGACATCGCGCAGTTGTCGGGTTCGGTGCTGATCCCGCTGGGCGAGCTCGCGACCAGACTTGCCGAGGTGCCGCCGCATCGTGATGTGGTCACGGTCTGCCATCACGGGATGCGCTCGCTCGCGGCCCAGCAACTCCTGCGCGGAGCGGGGCTGGATCGGGTGTGGAGCCTGCGCGGTGGGATCGATGAATGGGCGCGTACCATCGATCCGGCGATGCGCCGATACTGACGCAGGGGCTGTACGGGGGGTCGTGCGGGAGGGGAAAGTGCCGAAGGGGGGACTCGAACCCCCACGGGCTTGCGCCCACTGCGCCCTGAACGCAGCGCGTCTACCAATTCCACCACTTCGGCGAGGCGGCAAAGCTAGTCGTTCCGGGCTCGCAGCGTCAAGCATC
>JBBSJG010000499.1:0-1108 GCA_038257485.1 Longimicrobiales bacterium
CACAGGTGGGACGCATTACGGAGCGCCCGGATGGACGCTGATCGATAGTGCGCACGCGGGGTGCGACTGCATAATCCTGTCGAACACATTTTTCGTTGGACAACGAGGACCTGGCATTAGCCCTCGATTAAAATGACGACGGCGTCGTCGCCAGGTTTGGCACGGTGCAGCGGGAACACCGTCATCTAGTCTATAAGAACGGGCCAGTGTTACGCAAGTCGCGATTTGAGGTGGATCTGTACCGCGAAAGCGGACGGCGGGGTCGGCGCTCGGCCTGGGGCTCAACCATTACGCTGCGCCTGCCCGCACCCTGGCGGTGCGGGCGGTCGCAACGACGCGAAGCGCGGTCAGATCTGCTCGCGGTCGCGGTGACCCGGCTGCACGCTCGGCGGGTTCACGTCCGGAACCTGCGGCTGCACCTTCTCCGGAATGTCATTCGCGTCCTGCTCGAACATTTTCGCCGACTTATTCGACTTGCCGTGCTCCTCAGGCGCGATTCCGCGCTCGTCCTTTTCATCCGCCATACGACCTCCAGAAGTTGAGTACGTTCACTCCCGGAATTGCAAGAACGGCACCACCCTCAGTGTGACGACGAGCGGCCGCGCATGCGCTTGACCAGCATCATCAGGCCCGCCGCCAGACCACCCGCGACGACACCGACAATGGCATCCAGCAGCGTCTTCACGATCGTGCCGAGCAGGCCGCTCCGCTCGGATATCGGATGGACGATCCCCTCGATGAGATGCTCGATGGCGGGCACTCCATGCGCGATGATGCTGCCGCCGACGGTGAACATCGCTGCGGTCCCCAGGATCGACAGACCCTTCATCATGATGGGCGCCGCGCGCAGGATGATCGCGCCGATACGCTGCGACGTCGCACTCGCTCGCGCTTTGAGCTTGACACCGAGATCGTCGAGCTTGACGATGCCGGCGACGAGCCCATACACCAGGACCGTTGCGCCAATCGCAATGACACTCAGTGCAATGATCTGCTGCATGATCGGCTCCGTGCTCATGGTGCCGATGGTGATGACGATGATCTCGGCCGACAACACGAAGTCCGTGCGAATCGCGCCTTTGATCTTGCCCTTTTCAACCGCGACCAG
>JBBSJG010000500.1:0-1106 GCA_038257485.1 Longimicrobiales bacterium
ACTGAAGGATCGCGTAGTACTCGTAACCGGCGGTGCCGCGGGCATCGGACTCGCAACTGTCGAGCGCTTTGTGGAAGAGGGCGCGTTTGTCGCTGTGTGCGATGTCGACCGTGCGCGGGGCGATCAGCTGGTCGCGCGGTTCGCGGATGCAGTATCGTTCGCGATGGTCGATGTGACGGACCGCGCGGCGGTCGGCTCGTGGGTGGACGGCGTGCAGGCGTCGAAGGGTCGCATCGACGTACTCATCAACAATGCCGGCATCGTGCGGGACGGCCAGCTCGCGAAGGTGAAGGATGGCGCCGTTGTCGGTGGCCTGTCGGATGCCGACTTCGACCGAGTCATCAGTGTCAATCTCAAGGGCACGTTCAACTGCGCTCAGGCCGTGGTTCCGCACATGATCGCGCAGAAGTCGGGCGTGATCCTGAATGCATCGTCCGTCGTCGCATTCGACGGCAACTTCGGTCAGTCCAACTATGTCGCGACAAAGAGCGGTGTGATCGGCATGACGCGCACGTGGTCGCGCGAGTTGGGGAAGTATGGCATCCGCGTGAATGCAGTGGCGCCGGGGTTCACCGCCACGGAGATGGTGACCGCAATGCCGGAGAAGATCCTGGAAGGCATGCGCGCGCGCACGCCGCTCGGCCGGTTGGGTGAGCCGCGGGACATCGCGAATGCCTACCTGTTCCTGGCATCGGACGAAGCCAGCTTCATCAGTGGCGACGTGCTGCGCGTGGACGGCGGCCTCGTGATCGGCACGTGAGCGGACGGTTGGACGCATGAGTCACATCGCCGAACTGCTGACTGCACGGGCTCGAACGACGCCCGATCGCGAAGCACTGCTCGAGCTCCATTCCGGCGTACGGCACACGTTCGCGCAGCTGAATGACGATGCGTGCCGAGCCGCGAACATGCTGCGCTCCCGTTTCAGTCTCTCCCCCGGCGATCGCGTGTCTATCCTGGCGCACAACAGCGCCATCTACCTGCACCTTCTGTACGGCCTGCCGAAGATCGGCGGGATCTTCGCCCCGCTGAACTGGCGGCTGACCGCACAGGAGCTTGCCGCGATTCTCGTGGACATGCGGCCGAAGGTGCTGCTGGTCGGGCCG
>JBBSJG010000501.1:0-1106 GCA_038257485.1 Longimicrobiales bacterium
GGTGCCCTTTGGCGGCGACTGGATCAGGCCCTGTTCCATCATCGACACCGCGCGCCGGACGCAGGCTTCGAACAGGGTCAATTTGTCGCCGAAATGGCTGTAAACAGTGACTTTGGACACTTGTGCGCCCGCGGCGACGTCTTCGATCGTCGTCGCCTCGACCCCGCGCGCAAAGAACAGTTCGTGCGCCGACTGCAGGATTGCGTCGCGCTTCGCCGCATCGCGCGGGCGTCCGGTCCGTGTGGGCGCGGGGATCGTCGAAGGCTTTGCCGGGTGATTCATGTGACGGGCATAGCATAGCCTGCCGCCTTCGCACATAGTGAACGTTGACGTTCAGTATAATCAGGGTTATGCGAAAACTGATAAAGCGAATCGGGGGGCAACCGACGCGCTGAAATGTAAACGAGGCGGTTCAGAAAGAACGCAGGGCATGATCTGGATTGCGATCCGAATGCTGACAGGAGACACGGCCAAATTCTTTGGCCTGGTCTTCGGCGTCGCATTCTCGACGCTCCTCATCGCGCAGCAACTCACGATCTTCATCAACCTGCTCGAGCGCGGCGCGGCGCAGGTGCATAACGTGCCCTCCGCGGATGTGTGGGTGATGGACCCGTCGAGCCGCACCGCCGAAGTCAGCGTACCGCTCCCCTCAACCGACCTGTTCCGCGTGCGCGGCGTCGAGGGGGTCTCGTGGACGGTGCCGCTGATCATCGCCAATGCAGTCGTCCGCACGGCGGAGGGCAAGGTCGAGGGCGTCAGCGTGGTGGGGGTCGACAATGAGACGCTCATCGGACTTCCTCGAAAGATGCTCACGGGGGCGCGCGAAGACCTGTTTTCGCCAGACGCAATCTTCATGGACGGGGTCGGCGCGCGCAAGCTCTTCCCCGACGCCCCCGATGCGCGCGGAACGCGGCTGGAACTCAACGATCAGCGCGCCATCGTGCGCGGAACGGTCGATGCCAATCCGTCCTTCACCAGCGGGGTCCTGCTCTACACGCGTTACTCGAATGCGTTGAACTTCGTGCCCGGCACCCGCAACCGGATGAGCTTCGTGCTGGTCGGTGCAGCGGACGGGGTCGCACCCACCGAATTGACCGCCCGCATCA
>JBBSJG010000502.1:0-1104 GCA_038257485.1 Longimicrobiales bacterium
GACACTGCTGGACGCTGCGGCAGAGGCGTATCGTCGAACACTGCGACTGAATCCCGCGGACCTCGCTGCCAAGTGGAACCTGGAGCTCACGCTTCGGGACAAGCAGCAGAACGATTTGCAGAAGCCGAAGCCGGACCCCAGTGACAACAAGCAGGATCAGGATCAGAAGGAAGACAAGAACCAGGAGCAGGGCGGAGGCGAGGCGAATTCGGATGCAGACTCACCGGCCGGCCAGGGTCAGAGCAGTGGGAGCGCACAGGAGAACAAGCCGCTCAGCAAGGAACAGGCGGACCGCATCCTGAGCGCGGTCGAACAGGACGAGCGAACGCTGACGCGCGAGACACTGCGCAAGGGACAGCGGCGCACGACGGTCGCACGGGACTGGTGATGTTCGTCGGTGTGCTGCTCGCGGGCGCGCTCGCTTTCCAGCAGGGTGACGCGACCGTCCGCGCGGACATCTCGTCACATGCAACCGCCGTCGGTCGTCCCGTCATTCTCACCATCGAGGTGCGCACCGCGTCGAGCGAGCGCCCCGTCATCCTCGCCTCCGCGATGCCTGCGGGCCTGCAGGTCGTCGGATCCAGTTCGTCAAACGAGATCATCATCAGCATGCCGGGCGGACGCACGAACGTTACGCGGCAGGAGCTGCAGATCATGCCGTCCCGGGAGGGACAGTATTCGATTCTGCCGTTCACCGTGCGCGTCGGACGCAACGTTTACCGCACGGAAAGCCTCGATCTTTCCGTTGGTGGTGGCGAGGATGTCCAGGCGACTGACGACTCCCCCATCCGGCTGCGCGCTGCAATCGATCCGCGCAATCCATACGTCGGACAGCAGGTGCAGCTGCGGCTCGATGCGCTGCTGCCCGCAAGTTCACGCTATCGTCCAGTCAGACCGCCGTCCTACTATCCGCCGTCGCCCACAGGGTTCTGGATACAGGAGCTGCCGGATCCGATTTCGAGCGAAATGCGGATCATCGACGGCGCGCCCTGGGAGGTCCAGACGTCCCAGCGCGCATACTTTCCAATCGACGCCGGCGAATTCACGATCCCGCCGGCACGGTTGATCTATGACCTGCGTGGTGGTGTGTTCTTCGCACCGGAA
>JBBSJG010000503.1:0-1104 GCA_038257485.1 Longimicrobiales bacterium
GATAACAACGGGACGTGCGGATTGGCGCTTGCTGTTCCTCTGCGAACCTCTGCGCACTCTCTGTACTTCTCTGCGGTTCGAAAAAAGTCGAACGGGCCGTGATGCCGCGATAGCCGTCGGGTCAACGCGTTGGCACGGCCTTTCTCAATGCGTGAACCGCTGAGGAGCACTTCTACGCCTTGCGCTCTGGCCAGACGCCGGCCGGAGTTATCGCCCATTCAATGCGTCCGTCGCACATACTTGGTAGGTGAATCGGTAATCCGTCGCCTACCACAAACTGGCCAGACTCCCCATGCCCGCAACCCGTCGCGATTTTCTCGTTACCGGAACCAGTGCGCTCGCCGCATTCGCAGCCGCACCGTCGGTCATCACTCGACGCGCCGACTACGACGTGGTCGTCCGCGGCGGATTGTTGATTGACGGTCTCGGTACTGACGGCACGGTGCGCGACCTCGCTATCGCCAACGGGCGCATAGCGGCCATCGCGCCGCGGATTGCCGAACGAGGCACGCGGGAGATCGACGCCCGCGGTCAGGTCGTGGCACCCGGATTCATTGATATCCACTCGCATGCAGAGTCGTCACTTGCGACCGATCCGCGGGCCGAGTCGGTGGTGCGACAGGGGATCACCACGATTGTCGGTGGACAGGATGGCAGCTCGCCAGGCGTAGATGAACGCGGCGGGTTTGCCGACTACCTAAGATCTGTGGATGCACTGCATCCGGCCGTGAACGTGGCCTGCATGATCGGACTGGGCAGCGTGCGGGCCCACGTGGTTGGCGCTGACGACCGACCCGCCACCAGCGCCGAAATTGCGCGCATGACAGCTATCGTGGACCGCGCGCTCTCGGCGGGTGCCTGCGGCGCGTCGTCCGGACTCGAGTACACGCCGGGGGCATTTGCCAGTATCGCCGAGCTCGTGGCGGTGTGCACACCGCTCAGTCAGCGGCGATTGCCGTACGCCACGCACATGCGAAACGAGGACGATCACTTAATCGATGCCATTGACGAGTCTATTGCCGTAGCCCGCGGCGCACGCTGCGCATTGCAGATTTCCCATCTCAAGACGCAGGGGCCGCGCAACTGGAGTCGTCTCGATGACGC
>JBBSJG010000504.1:0-1102 GCA_038257485.1 Longimicrobiales bacterium
GTCGGTGCAAACCGGCGTGTGCGCCTGGTGAAGGAATTCGCGAGTCTGACGGGGACCCATATCAACTGCGCGGGCGGTCCGACTCCGTGGGGTAGTTGGCTGTCCTGCGAGGAGACCACGGAGGGCACCGAGGTCTTCACGAGCGCCACGGGCGCGAAGACGGGCGGTCGCGACAAGGCGCACGGCTACATCTTCGAGGTGCCGGCGTCGGCAACGGAGGAAGTCGACCCGATCCCGCTCAAACAGATGGGCCGCTTCGTCCACGAGGCAGTTGCCGTGGATCCGGAGACCGGGTTCGTGTACGAGACGGAGGATGCGACGTACGACGCAGCGAATCCGAACCGTCCGGGCTCCGGCTTCTATCGGTTCGTCCCCACGCAGCCGGGCAACCTCCAGCGGGGCGGACGCCTCCAGATGCTCGCAGTGACTGGATCGCCGAACTACAACACGACCCGCGGCCAGAAACCGGGCGCGATCCTGCAGGCTGAATGGGTGGACATCGACGATCCGGATCCCGCGAATGCCGCCGCGGACAGCTCGGCAGTCGTGCGACAGGGCCTCGCGAAGGGCGGCGCGATCTTCCAGCGGCTGGAAGGCTGCTGGTATGGCGACCGCAGCATCTTCTTCGATGCCACGTCCGGCGGCGATGCGAAGGCCGGCCAGGTGTGGCAGTACCGGCCGACCTCGCGCGACGCGGGTCAGCTCATTCTCGTCTTCGAGTCCCCGTCCCGCGACGTGCTGGACGGCCCGGACAACATCTGTGTGAGTCCGCGAGGCGGCATCGTCATCTGTGAGGACGGGTCCGGCGACCAGTATGTGCGAGGACTGACATCGAAGGGCGCGATCTTCAACCTGGTGTACCAGCCGCTGAGTCCGCTCACGAGCGAGTTCGCGGGTGCATGCTTCAGTCCGGACGGCGAGGTGCTGTTTTTCAACACGCAGGGGAACGGCACGAGCCGTGGCACACGGCTCGGTGGCACGTATGCGATGTGGGGCCCATGGGAGCGCGGCGGACTGTAAAGCCGATCGCCCCACAGTCGTCCCTGTCCGCTGGCACACGGTTCCGAGGACTCGTTATGTTTTCAGACTACGGCGATACGCA
>JBBSJG010000505.1:0-1093 GCA_038257485.1 Longimicrobiales bacterium
ACACGACGGCTCCGGCGCGAGTGCAAGAGTCGCGGACGTTGGCCTGCGCGGTGATCGCATCGTATTTGTCGGCAATGCAGCAAGCGCTCGTGTCGTGAGCAGGCAAGTCATCGATGCCACCGGTCTGATCGTCGCACCCGGCTTCATCGATCCACATTCCCACGTGCTCGAGAACGTCGATAGCGCCGGCGAAGAACGGCGAAAGGCACTCAGTGCGCTGTATCAGGGAATCACCACGGTGACCGTCGGGCCCGACGGACGCGGGCCAATCGATGTCGCCCGCGTTCTGGAAAGCGCCGAGTCGTAGGGCGTTGGCACCAACATTTATGCGCTCGTTGGTTACGGCACGGTGCGCGGTGCTGTCATGGGCAGTTCTTCCGCAGCGGCCACACCCGCCCAAGTCGACAGCATGCGTGCGCTCATCGACAAGGCGATGCGCGAGGGGGCCTTCGGTGTCGGCTCTGGCCTCTTCTACGCACCGCAAAGCTATTCGGAGACCGACGAAGTCATCCGTGTGATCTCTGCCGCGAAACCCTACGGCGGTGTGTACGACACGCACCAGCGTGACGAGAGTTCGTATTCGGTGGGGTTGCTCAACTCGGTGCGCGAGGCCATCCGCATCGGACGCGAGTCGGGGCTCACCACCAACCTCGGCCACGTCAAGGCGCTCGGCGTCGACGTCTGGGGGTACGCCGACAGCGTGCTCGCGCTCATGCGTGAGGCGCGTGCCGCAGGACACATGGTGGTCGCCGATCAGTATCCATGGTCTGCGAGCGGCACCGGGTTGAGTGCGGCGCTGCTGCCACGCTGGGCGCAGGCTGGCGGACGTGATTCACTGCAGGCACGCATCGGCGATCCCGCCACCCGCGAGCGCATCCTGACGGAGATGCGTGACAACCTGCGACGTCGCGGCGGCGACAGCACGATCCTGCTCATCAACGGCGGAGTGAACGCACGTGCCTACCTCGGCAAGACGCTCAGGGAAGTTGCAAGCGAGAAGGGAACGCCCGCCGTCGAGACGGCCCTCGAGCTCATCCGAACCGGCGTGGATATGGGCGTTGCGTCGTTCAACATGACCGAGCGCGACATCGAG
>JBBSJG010000506.1:0-1090 GCA_038257485.1 Longimicrobiales bacterium
CGGGGCGAGGATGCGGGTGTCCGGCAGGTAATTTTCCGCGAGGTGTCGCCAGCGTGCCCCGTGGCCTGTCATGCCGTGAACGGCGAGGATTTCGGGGCCATCGTCAGGTCCGTAGATGTGAACGTTCAACTCTTGCACAGCTTCACTATGCCGCATGGTGGCCCAACCTGTGCCGCATGGTGGCTTACGCGATGAGTTTCCGTGGCCGACGGTCACTGCCGCCAACCTTGTCGGTGCCGCGTGATCCAATCTTCCACATGGACACCCCCAGGTCAGTCGGTAACCACGCAGGAGGGCGGCACGGCAACACCGTGACCCTCGTGCGGGCACCTCGGGTAGCCGCGCTGGGTCGGTCATGGGCGGGTCCGGCTCAGGCGCTGTTCACCAATGAGATCGACGCAGTCTCCGCAGCTGCCGATGGCTCGCCGGGGTGGCGCCCGTGGCAGGTGCTCGGCGGCCCGGGGACGGGAAAGTCGTCGCTCGTGGCCGATTATGCGGTCAGTCGCATCGTGTCGAGTGATCCCGAATCGGTCCTGGTGCTGACTCAGTCGAAGCGGGCTGCGACTGCGATGCGCGAGCAGATCACGAGCGGATTGTTCGCGGGGGAGCACGCGGTGCGGGCCACCAGGGAACCGTTGGTCCGGACAGTCCATTCTTACGCATTCGCCGTGCTGCGACTACAAGCCGCTATCTACGGAAACCCGCCTCCCCGGCTGCTGACGGGTGCAGAGCAGGATGCCGTCGTGCGCGAGATGCTCCGCGGCGATATCGAAGACGGGGCTCACGATTGGCCTGAACGTCTGCGGCCCGCCCTGGGAATGACGGGATTCGTCGCTGCTGTTCGAGATCTGATGCTGCGCTCCTCCGAACGCGGTATCGGTCCGGAGGATCTGGTGAAACTGGGTCGAAAACACGCGCGTCCTGAATGGGTCGCGGTTGGCAAGTTCGCGGGACGCTACGAGCAGTCGATGCTGCTTCGGGGCGCCGTCGGGGTCGAGGCCGCTGGTGCGACTGCGCCCGGGCTGGATGCCGCAGAGCTCATCGGAAGTGCGCTGATCGCATTCGCTACCGATCCGGATCTTCTACGCGA
>JBBSJG010000507.1:0-1086 GCA_038257485.1 Longimicrobiales bacterium
CCCGTTCAGAAGTTGATGTACAGTTTGCGCGTCCTGCCCTGCGCGTCGTCGGGGCCGAGCGCCTGGCCGATCCACGCTATGCGCTCCGCCACGGCGCGGGCCGTCTCCTCCACCACCTCCCGCCCCGCGCTGGTGAGCTCGTAGAACGAGTGCCCGTTGCGCGTGCGCAGCTTGCACACGGCGCGGTCGGTGTAGTGATGCCCGCAGATCCGCAGCAAGTACACGTCGCCGGGGTCGCAGCCGGTCGTCCGAGCGATGGCATCCGAGCGGTCGTCGTCGTCCTCGTGGTCCGGCCGCTCGTCGTACTCGATGTGTAATCCCATGTTGCGGTCCGTGTCGCCGAAGAAGTGGAAGGAATCGGGGCGGTCGTCCGACGGGGACTTGCGCTTGCCCAGCACCTTGCTCAGGACCGACGCGTCGATGATGCGCTCGCTCCAGACCAGCTCCGGCGGCGATGCCAGCACGAGGGCGTGGTAGAAGGCGTGCTCCCCGCGCTGCACCAGATTCCTCTTGAAGCCGAAGTGCCGCATCAGCTCCTGGCGCTTCTCCCGGGGCGCTTCGCTGATCAGGTACCGAGCTCGATGCGTGCACACGCGGTGTCCGGTCTCGGGATCTCGACCGATCGACAGGGACGCCGGACTGCCGTGCACCGCATCGCAGCAGCCGGGCGACTCACACTTGCTGCGGTTCATGATGTCAATCATGCCCTCCGTCTTGCACGATGCGCAGCAGGTCGGTTGGGGATCTCCGGGCATGCCGAAGACGGGTCGCTTTCCACAAGGACACCGCCGGTGTTTGATGTCCTGCATCCCCTCCGTCTTGCACGATGCGCAGCAGGTCGGCCTGGCTCCGGGCATGCCGAAGGCGGGTCGCTTTCCACAAGGACACCGCCGGGTGACGATGTCCTGCATCCCCTCCGTCTTGCACGATGCGCAGCAGGTCGGCCCGGGATCTCCGGGCATGCCGAAGGCGGGTTGCTTTCCACAAGGACACCGCCGGGTGACGATGTCCTGCATCCCCTCCGTCTTGCACGATGCGCAGCAGGTCGGCCTGGCTCCGGGCATGCCGAAGGCGGGTCGCTTTCCA
>JBBSJG010000508.1:0-1085 GCA_038257485.1 Longimicrobiales bacterium
CCGGACGCAGTGGCAAAGAACGTGATCGGCCAGATCTACTCGCGATTCGAACAGGCGGGGCTGCGCATCGTCGGCGCGAAGATGCGCAGGTTGTCGCGCGCGGATGCGGAAGGATTCTACGCCGTGCACCGCGAGCGTCCGTTCTTCGGCCCGCTCGTCGAGTTCATGAGTTCGGGTCCGGTCATGATCCAGGTGCTCGAGGGCGAGGACGCCGTCTCGCGACACCGCGACATCATGGGCGCGACCAATCCGAAGGATGCGGCACCGGGCACGATCCGCGCGGACTTCGCGGAATCCATCGATGCCAACGCCGTGCATGGTTCCGACGCCGTCGAGACGGCGCGGCAGGAGATCGATTACTTCTTCGGCGCCCAGGATCTCTGCGCGCGTTGAGCGCGACCGTGACCGTGACCGTGACCGAGAAAACGCCCCCACGCATCAACCTCCTGGACCTGGACCGGCCGCGGTTCGAGGAGTTTTTCGCCGGACTCGGCGAGAAGCGCTTCCGCGCGCACCAGCTGATGAAGTGGATCTACCACCACCATGTGACCGACTTTGCCCTGATGACGGATGTCGGCCGTGCGCTGCGCGAGAAGCTCGACCAGCATGCGGAAATCCGCTTCCCCGAAGTCCTGACTGAGCAGCAGTCCACGGATGGCACCTGCAAGTGGATGCTCGGGCTGCCGGGTGGCAACGCGATTGAAACGGTCTATATTCCCGAGCCTGCGCGCGGCACGCTTTGCGTGTCTTCGCAGGTCGGCTGCGCACTCAACTGCTCGTTCTGCTCGACCGGCATGCAGGGTTTCAACCGCAATCTTTCGGCCGCCGAAATCATCGGCCAGGTTTGGGTCGCGGCCAAGACACTCGGCAACGAGACGCGCGGCAACCGGCGCATCACCAATGTCGTGATGATGGGCATGGGCGAGCCCCTGCTCAACTTCGACAACGTGGTCGCGGCCATGAGCCTCATGCGCGACGACTACGGATTCGGACTCGCGAGCAAGCGCGTAACGCTCTCCACCGCCGGTCTCGTGCCGATGATCGACCAGTTGGCGGAGAACGCCGACGTGAGCCTCGCGGTGTCG
>JBBSJG010000509.1:0-1080 GCA_038257485.1 Longimicrobiales bacterium
ACGTTCCTGCATTTCTACGCCGCTGATCTCGCGCGTTCACCGGATGGTCAATGGTGGGTTATCTCGGACCGCACGCAGATTCCCACCGGCATGGGCTACGCGCTGGCCAACCGTCTCGTCACGTCGCGCATTCTGCCGGAGCCGTTCCGCGACAATCATGTGCATCGCCTCGCCGGGTTTTTCCGCGACATGCAGCGCACGTTGGTGGACCTCGCGCCGCGTCAGAACGACGAGCCGCGCGTGGTGCTGCTCACGCCCGGCCCGCACAACGAAACGTATTTTGAGCAGACCTATCTCGCGCGTTACCTCGGCTACATGCTGGTCGAGGGGCAGGATCTCACGGTGCGCGACGACCACGTTTATCTTAAAACGCTGAATGGTCTCGAACGCGTCGATGTGATTCTGCGCCGCGTGGACGATGATTTCTGCGATCCGCTGGAACTCCGCAATGACTCCATGCTCGGTGTCCCGGGACTGATCGAGGCCGCGCGCGCTGGGAACGTGACCATCTCGAACGCGCTGGGCAGCGGGTTGCTGCAAAGCCCCGCGTTCATGTCGTTCCTCCCGGGCCTGTGCCAGCACCTGCTCGGCGAAGAACTCAAGCTGCCGTCGATCGCAACGTGGTGGTGCGGACAGGAATCCGCGCGCCAGTACGTGCTCGAACATCTCGACGAGCTGTATCTGAAGTCCGCTTTCCGCACGCGCACGCTCGCGATGAATCGCGACCAGCGAATGACCGCCACCGAGCGCGAGGAGTTGCGCCGCCACATCCAGTTCGATCCGGATTTGTTCGTCGCGCAGGAGCATGTCGAGCTGTCCACCGCGCCGTCTTGGAACGGCAGTGCTATCGCGCCGCAGCCCGTGGCGTTGCGCACGTATCTGGTCGCAAGCGGCGGCAGCTACAGCGTGATGCCGGGTGGGCTGACGCGCGTCGCGCCGGATTCGGACGGTCGGTTTGTCTCCATGCAGCGCGGCGGCAGCAGCAAGGACACCTGGATTATTTCGGACACGCCAGTGGAGGAAATCTCGCTGCTCACCACCTCGAGCCAGACCGTTGAACTGCGCCGCACCGGAAATAAT
>JBBSJG010000510.1:0-1077 GCA_038257485.1 Longimicrobiales bacterium
GACGGTGACCCCGATCCCGGTGACGTCACGATTCCAGCTGTTGCGCGAGAGTTTCGCGGACTCTGGATTGCGACTGTGGCGAATATCGACTGGCCGTCCCGGTCGGGACTGTCGATCGCTGCTCAGCAGAGCGAGCTGCTCTCGATCCTGGACCGGGCGCAGTCGCTGCGACTCAACGCGGTGCTGCTGCAGGTGCGCTCGGCCGGAGACGCGATGTACACGTCAGGCCTCGAGCCCTGGAGCCGTTCGCTCACGGGTGTGCAGGGAAGCGCACCGGGCTGGGATCCACTGACGTTTGCCGTGGCCGAGGCGCACACACGCGGTCTCGAGTTGCACGCGTGGTTCAATCCGTTTCGTGCCGGCAATGTGGGCGACACGGCGCTGCTTGCACCGCAACACTTCGCTCGACGTCGTCCCGATCTCGCGCGCACATATTGCACGCAGCGCTGGTTCGATCCGGGCGAGGCGGAGGTGCACGCGCATACGTACGCGGTGATTCGGGACGTGATGCGACGCTACGACATCGATGCGGTGCATCTCGACGATTTCTTCTATCCGTATCCGGATTCGCGTTGTGCAGGGCTGCAGTTCCCCGACAGCGTTACGTACGCGCGATACCTCACGCAGGGCGGTACACTCTCGCGCAATGACTGGCGTCGCGACAATGTCAATCGCTTCGTGGAGCAGCTGCAGCGTGAAGTGCGCGCCGAGTCGCCGACGGTTCGTGTCGGCATCAGTCCGTTTGGCATCTGGCGTCCTGGTTCACCCTCGGGCGTGGTAGGTCTCGATGCATATGCGTCGATCTTTGCCGACTCGCGCCTCTGGTTCACGCGCGGCTGGGTGGACTACCTCGCGCCGCAACTGTACTGGTCGCGCAGTTCGTCGGGTCAGAGCTTCACTGCGCTGCTCGACTGGTGGAGCCAGCAGAATACGCAGCGACGACACCTGTGGCCCGGGCTCGCGGCGTATCGCGTTGCCGACGGCTCATCGAGTGCATACGTGGCGAGCGAGATCGAAGGACAGATTACGGCAATGCGTCAGCGAAGCGGCGCGGCAGGTGGGCCCACCGGCACCATC
>JBBSJG010000511.1:0-1074 GCA_038257485.1 Longimicrobiales bacterium
CCTTCGAGCTCGTCGATCGGGATGCGGTCGATCTCGCCGTGCGCGAGCTTGGCCCACGCCTCACCCGGCACCATCGCCGGCACCATGTTCGACAGATACATCTCGGTGGTGACGCGGGCTACGTCGTTCGCGCGGTAGACGCCGTGGATCTGGTCGCAGAGATCGCGCAGCCCGATCTTTTCGTACATCGGATATTTCGCCAGGAATTCGGGCAGCACCCGCCACAGCGGGCGGTTGTTGTCGTAATCGTCCTTGAACTGCTGCAACTCGGTGACCAGGGTATTCCAGCGGCCTTTGGTGATGCCGATGGTGAACATGATGAAGAACGAGTACAGCCCGGTTTTCTCGACGATGATGCCGTGCTCGGCCAGATAGCGCGTGACGATGATCGCGGGAATGCCGCTTTTCGCGAACTTGCCGGTGACGTCGAGGCCCGGAGAGAGGACGGTCGCCTTGATCGGGTCGAGCATGTTGAAGCCCGGCGCAAGATTGCCGAAACCATGCCAGCGCTCGTTCGCGCGCAGCATCCAGTCGTCGCGGTTGCCGATGCTCTCGTCGGACAGACGCTCCGGCCCCCACACCTTGAACCACCAGTCCTTGCCGAACTCGGCGTCGACTTTGCGCATGGCGCGGCGGAAATCGAGCGCTTCGTGTATCGACTCCTCCACCAGCGCGGTGCCGCCCGGCTCTTCCATCATCGCCGCGGCGACATCGCACGACGCGATGATCGCGTACTGCGGCGAAGTGGACGTGTGCATGTGGTACGACTCGTTGAACACGTGCAGGTTGAGCATGCGGCTCTCGCTGTCCTGCACCAGGATCTGCGACGCCTGCGACAGGCCGGCGAGCAGCTTGTGCACCGACTGCGTGGAGAAAATCATCGATTCCTTGCAGCGCGGGCGATCCTTGCCGATCGCGTGCATGCCGCGATAGAAATCGTGGAAGGTCGCGTGCGGCAGCCACGCCTCGTCGAAATGCAGAGTGTCGATCTTGCCGTCGAGCATCTCCTTGATCGTGTCGACGTTGTAGCTGATGCCGTCGTACGTGCTTTGCGTGAGCGTGAGCACGCGCGGC
>JBBSJG010000512.1:0-1072 GCA_038257485.1 Longimicrobiales bacterium
CAGGCCACGAAATGCCACGAATCGACGATCTATCAGGCATCCCGTGACATGACGGACGTTCGCGCGCACACTCCACGCTCACGACAAGCCGATGTATCGCCGAATCGCGACTCGGCTCGGCCTCCAAGTCACAAACCGCCGATACATCGTCGACCGGACCGCCCGTGGTCACTGTATGGGCTATTCGTCACGCAAACGCCCCGGCGCGCTGCGTTTGTCCGCTGCATGGATCACAGATGAGCGTGATGCGCACGCCGGCATCCCGTTCGTGCGTGGTGGTGTTCACTCCACGGGCCAAATCGCGCACGGGATCGTTCCCGCGTGAAAAGTGGCCGCTCAAGAGGCCCACGGCCACGATGATCGCAATCCCGCCCAACACGTACCATTCCCCCCATGAATGATCGGCCGATGCACCGATGCTGACCTGTGACCAGTGCGGCACGCGCATGCCGCAGCTTCCGGTGAAGATCGAGATCGTGCGCGAGACGGGGCCGATCGGCCTTCCGAGCAGCCCGGCGCACGGCGAGTCGGTGAATTTCACGCGGCCGTATCGGTTCTGCTCGTCGGACCACCTGTACACCTGGGCCCGCGAGGCGCAGATGATGATCTGCAACCGCATGCCGACCGCATTCGAGGACGGCATGCAGCCGTACCTGCCCAGCCGCCATATGGGCGGTCGCGTGGGGCTGTGCGATGGTCACCATATGGGCGGACACGAGTGGAAGGAAGCCTGGCCCGGTTAGCTCCGCACAAAGTGCGTCCCGCGGGATCCGCCACTAGACTGCATCGGCCATGCAGAAGTTCGTGATCACCGGTGGCGCGCCGCTCCACGGAGAGGTCCGCATTGCCGGCGCCAAGAATGCCGTCCTCAAGATGATGGCCGCCGCCATCCTGACCGATGCGCCCGTAACCCTTCACAACGTCCCGAAGATCAGCGATGTGGCGATCCTGCGCGAGGTGATGAGCGACATCGGCTTCGACGTCCGTCGGTCGAACGGGGACGCACTCGACCTGCACATCCAGGAGGCGCCGTGGCCGTTCGTCTCCCTCGAGGCTGGGGCGAAGATGCGCG
>JBBSJG010000513.1:0-1068 GCA_038257485.1 Longimicrobiales bacterium
CTACGATCCCGTTCGTCCTCTGACTGACAACCAGACACTGCTCCTCAAGTATTCACACACGACCCGGTTCTGACGCAACGTGCGGTGCTTCCCGTCTCCGCAGCACCGCGCGATACCCCGCGTCTCGCGCTGAAATCGTGCTCTCCCCATTCCGTGGTGAATTCGCTCGAACGAAGGAACGGGCCGGCATTGAGATCTGGCCGGCTTCTCTTGAGGGTCGCAAAATTGCAATGTCCACACGCCGAACCCGATTTGAGAACGATCGAATGCCGACTGGTAGAACCGAGGACGGGTCCACAATTCCGAGCGCCGCGCAGCTTATGGAGATGCTGGACGGTCTGCCGGATGTGGTGGCCATCTATGACATGAACTGGCGTTTCACGTTCCTGAATGCGGGCGGGCGCGCGACGCTCGAGGCGATGGGCCGCGACCCAGAAGGCGCGGTCGGCCAGGTTGTATGGGAGCTGTTGCCGGAGCTGGTGGGGACGCGGTTCGAAACCGAAACGAAGCGCGCCGCCCTCGAAGGACGCATCGTCGAATACGAAGAATGGCAGGCCGACCTTCAGATGTGGTTCGAGAACCGCATCATACCCATGGGCGATCGTGTGGTTGCGATCTCGCGTGACATCACGGCCCGCAAACGCGCGGAACAGGCGGTGATGGAGGGCGAGGCGCAGTTCCGGTCGACCGTGGACGCGATCGCGAACCTCGCGTGGATCGCGAATGCGGACGGCTGGATTTTCTGGTACAACCAACGGTGGTACGAATATACGGGTAAGACACCCGCGGAGATGGACGGCTGGGGCTGGCAGTCGGTGCACGATCCCGACATGCTGCCGAGCGTGCTCGAGCGCTGGACGGCTTCCATCCGAACAGGTGAGCCATTCGACATGGAGTTTCCGTTGCGTGGGGCGGATGGATTGTTCCGGCCCTTCCTCACGCGCGTGATGCCGCTGCGCGGTGCGGACCACAATGTCGTGCGCTGGGTGGGGACGAATACCGATGTGTCCGAGCAGCGCGCGGCAGTAGCCGACCGCGAAAGGATGCTCGTTGCGGAGCGCGCAGCGC
>JBBSJG010000514.1:0-1060 GCA_038257485.1 Longimicrobiales bacterium
GCGTCAGGGTCATACTGCACACTGGTGACAGGAGCGACGCGCGGGAATCGGATGCCACGTCCCGACCCGTCGACCTCGGCACTCACATCGGCACGCATGCGGCGGATCATGGTCTCCCGAAGGAGCGCACGCATCGGGAGCGGCACCACGCCGGTTTCCGCATCGACGAACAGCGCGCGCAGATCGCGGATGCCCATGCTGATGAATGCGCCGTCGTCGGCCCACAACCTGAACAGCCAGTACAGGTCATGTACCGAGTTGTTCACGGGTGTGGCTGTTACGAGACACACGCGTCGCGACTGCGCCAGCCGAGCGAGCGCGCCATATCGGTGAGTGCCAGGTGACCGGAATGCATGCGCCTCGTCCACGATGAGGAGGCCCGGTTGATCTGCGAGAGACTGCGGGTACGTCCCTCGCGACAGCTGCGTGTGCGTGAGCACATGCACCACCGAACGCGCGCGCACGGACCGCAGACGCGCAGACCACTGGGTTCGCAATGACGACGGGATGACGACCACGACCGGTTCGCCGCGAGCAAGGTAGTCGTCCGCAACGGCTGTCGCGATCCACGTCTTGCCGAGACCGACGGAGTCGCACAAGAGAACACCGCCCCATCGGTCGAGCGCGGCGATCGACCGGCGGACTGCACGCCGCTGGAATCCCAGCAGGGAGCCAGACGCATCCGGATCGACGAGCGAGTCCGCAGCCGTGTCGACCGAACAGTCGACATTGCCCTCATCCGCGAACATGCGTCGCAGCACCGCACCGATCACATCCGCGAGACCGACAGCCTCAGGTGTCACGGATCAGCTCCGACAACAAGTCGACTATGACGGGAAGCACGTCGTGGCCGTCGGCCCACAACTGCTCGAAGCGGAACGCCGCAGCGCTGATGGCGGCAGACCCCGTGAGCGCGCATGTGAACGAAGCGCCATTGGTAGTCACGGGCCGCGAGAAATAATGAGCGCCGACGAGACATGCTCCCCCCGCGGGCGCAACCGGCGAGACGGGCAGGCCGCGCAGTACCGAGAAGTCCGGGGACCACCGGAGAGAGCCGGCA
>JBBSJG010000515.1:0-1057 GCA_038257485.1 Longimicrobiales bacterium
ATTCCAGAGGGGTGGTGACACTTGCGAGTCGAATCAGTACGTCCTCGGCCGATGCTGGTCGCTGCTGCGGGTCCTTGGCGAGGCACTGCATGACCACGTCCGCGATTTCCTTCGGCACGTCGGCATTACGCTGTCGGAGCGGTAGCGGTGTCTCACTGACATGCGCCGACACGAATGCCTGCGGCGTGGTCCGATTCGCGAATGGATGCGTGCCGCTCAGCACTTCGTACGCGACAATGCCCCATGCGTAGAGGTCTGCGCGCTGGTCGGTGCCGGTGTCTCCCAGCGCCTGCTCCGGCGCCATGTACGCGGGCGTGCCGATCGACGTCCCGATGGATGTGAGTGTGACGCCGGGCGCATGGGTCGTCGATACAAAGAGCGCCTTCGCGATTCCGAAGTCGGTAACGACCGCCGTGCCGCTTGAAAGCAGCACGTTGTCCGGTTTGATGTCGCGATGGACGATGCCGCGCGCATGCGCGTATGCGAGTGCCTGCGCGATGTTGCGCAGAATGCCGAGTCCTTCGGCCATCGGCAGGGCACCTCCCTGCAGTCGCGCGCGCAGTGAGTCGCCGCGCACGAACGGCATCGTGTAATAGGGAAGCCCGTCGCTGGTTGTTCCGGCGGACAACACCGGTACGATGTGCGGTTCCTGCAGTCCTGCGGCAAGCTTGATTTCGCGTGTGAAGCGCTCGGCACTCAGCGATGCCGATAGCTCGGGCGAAAGCACCTTGACCACCACATCGCGTCCGAGTGATTCGTCGCGCGCGACAAACACGCGCGACATGCCCCCGCCCCCGAGTTCACGTTCGAGGGTGTAGTTGGTGCCAAGTGCGATTTGCAGCAGCGTGCGAATATCGGGGTCGCGCGCGGAGTACGGAGGTCCCATGAAATGCGTCAGCGGAGAGGGCGCGAATATTCAGCGTTCCCAAGAATGCAGTGCCTGACGGGCGTTTCACAAGGCGCAAGCCAGCGGCGGTGGTGCAAAAGGGTGGACTGGAAGGGGTCGCGGGTGCGATCCCCGGCGTCGAGTCGGCCTCGTGACCGCACCGCCGCCGTA
>JBBSJG010000516.1:0-1053 GCA_038257485.1 Longimicrobiales bacterium
CCGCACCGGACCCGCCCAGCCATCACTCTCGGGGCGCGGCATCACGAAGTCGTTCAGGAACGGCCTTGCCCGTGCGCCGCGTCGTCACGTCGCGGTTGACTCGGTGAATGTCGATGTGAGGCCGGGTGAAATTCTCGGAATCGTCGGCGGCGCCGGTGCAGGCAAGACGACTCTTCTCCAATGCCTGTGCGGCCTGCTGAAGCTCGATCAGGGAAGAGTCGACGTGTTCGGTGAGGCGCTGGAACCGGGGTTTTGCCCGCCGCAGGTCGCGTACGTGCCAGCGGTTCCAGTCTACTACCCGTTTCTCACTGCGCGCGATGTACTGGAGTTCAGGGTAGCGCGGACGCCCGGAGCGCACGCCGATCCACGGCTCACCGGCCGGATCCTTCGATCACTCGAGCTCGACGGGGTCGACAGGTGTCGCATTGCCGCGATGCCGGTGGACGTGGTGCGCCGCGTCGCCGTAGCTGAAGCGCTGGCCGGGAACCCCGCGATCGTGCTCGTCGACAGCTGCGGCGAGGATCTGATTCCGCCATTTGGTCCTGCGATTCTTGCGGCACTGGCAGCGAAGGCAGAGTCGGGTACCGCCGTGGTGCTGGCGACGCGGGAGGCGACTTCCGTCGCCTTCGCTGCAACCCGAATGTTCCTTCTTCAGGAGGGACGCACCGCTCGGACCTTCGCTCTTGAATCGTTCGGTGAGCCGATAGTCGCCGCTGGTCTGCCCTTCACTTCACGCATCGTAGCCGAGCGGGTTCACTGAAGTCTGCTCCGGCGAAGTTGCATTTGCAGGGCAGCCGGCTCGAGTCTAGCTTGAGGCCAATGACGACGTTCCACCTCTACAATACGATGACGCGCAGCATTGAGCCGCTCGCCCCATCGGACGGAAAGACAGTGCGGATGTACACATGCGGGCCGACAGTGTACAATCCCGCTCACCTCGGAAATTTCCGCACGTTTCTCTTCGAGGACCTGCTGCGTCGCGCGATACGCATGCACGGCTGGAACGTGCAGCAGGTGATGAATCTCACCGACGTCGACGACAAGATCATCAAG
>JBBSJG010000517.1:0-1052 GCA_038257485.1 Longimicrobiales bacterium
AAGCTGCTGGCCGTGGCGGAGCGGATCGACAAGCTGCAGGCGATCTGCGTGCTGTGTGGCAATCTGGCCACCCGGAACCAGCGCCTGCTGGACGGTGAGCCGGCACCGGCGGAAGGACCGACGATCCACATCGGAGGTCTCGAGAGCTATGAGGCGCGCTGCCGGCGCTGCCATGTTGTACCGTCGGTCACCCGGGCGCAGATCGGGCTGATCGACTAGGTCGCCGCGGGCGCGCAATGCCCGTCTTTACTCCTTCGGCCCGTCCGTCGGCTTCCGGTCCCGCGTCGACTTCTTCCCGTGCGCGTCCGGCTCGGCGTTGTCCACGAGTTCCATGTTCTTGGCGACACGCTCGCGCTCGGCTTCTTCACTCTCCGGAATCGCGATCGACGCGACAACGGATCCGCCGATGCCAACAACGATCATGGTGAGCGATAGCCAGATGGGGGCATGCCACCAGTCGGCGATCAGCATCTTCACGCCGACGAACACCAGGATGAATGCGATGCCGTAGTGCAGGAAGCGGAACTTGTCGAGCGTTCCGGCGAGCAGGAAGTACAGCGACCGCAGACCCATGAGCGCCATCATCGTGGCACTGAAGACGATGAAGCCGTGGCGGGTGATGCCGAAAATCGCGGGAATGGAATCCACGGCGAAGACAACGTCCGTGAGCTCGATGACGATCAGCGCCAGGAAAAGCGGCGTCGCATGGCGACGGCCCTGCTCTACAATGAAGAAGTGGTTGCCGTGCAGCTCGTGGGTCACGGGAATGAACCGTCGCACGATCTTGATGAGCTTGTTGTCAGACGGATCGAACGCGTCCTCCGAACGGATCGCGATACGCACGCCGGTGAGGACCAGCAGCACACCGAAGATGTAGAGCACCCAGTCGAACCGTTCGATCAGGATCACACCCAGTGCGACGAAGCTGCCGCGCATGACGAGCGCGCCGATGATGCCCCAGAACAGGACGCGGTGCTGGTATCTTCGGGGGATTTTCAGATACGAGAAGATCGCGATGATGACAATGAGATTGTCTACACTGAGCGATTCCT
>JBBSJG010000518.1:0-1050 GCA_038257485.1 Longimicrobiales bacterium
CCTTCGACGATCGGGATCATCGCACCGAAATCGAGGCCGGCATAATCGACGCCGTGGCATCCATTGCAGCCGGAGAGCGTTGCGATACGCTTGCCATGGGCGATCTTCGCCGTGTCATCCTTGTAGTCGGCGCCGTCGAACGCGACGTCGGCCGGCGCAGCCGTCGCTTCGGCATTGCGTGGTTCCGAGTCGTTGCCGCTGCATGCTGCGACGGCGAGCAGCAGCATCCCGATTGCACGATATCTCATCCACACCTCTTCCCGGTTGGAGATCGCGGCGCGAGCGACGCGTGGGAGGTATAAAGTATCACGACGTGGACGATAATCGTTCATGCCGTGGAACATTATGCATGGACCCGGTGCCCGTAGTCGGCGGCTAATCCTGCAACCGCCGGGCGAGCTCCAGAAGCGGGATCGCCGTCACATCCTCACCGATCCGGTACGAGTCCTCGCCGGGGTAGACTACGAACCGGGCGGTGGGGGCGACGTCGTCGCATGCATCACGGAAACCACGCCGCGGCCGCGGATCGAGACTGCGCTTCACCTCAATCGCCCACTTATCGCCATCCGGCCATTCCAGCAGCAGGTCAATCTCTGCCCCGCGCCGAGTCCGGTAGAACCACGGCGTAACGTTGGGCCCGGCCGCAGCGATCAAGTTCTCGATCACGAAACCTTCCCAGCTGCCGCCCACGACGGGATGTGACAACAACGCCTCGCGATCCGGGATGCCCAGCAGCGCATGGACGATACCGCTGTCACGCACATACACCTTCGGTGATTTCACGAGGCGCTTGCCAACGTTGGCGTGGTACGGCGCGAGGCGCCTGACCAGCAGAAGATCCACGAGCAGATCCACATATGCGGTCGCGGTGCGGCCATCGATCCCTACGTTGCGAGCGAGCTGCGAGATGTTCAGCAGACCACCCTGATGGTGTGCGAGCATCGTCCAGAAGCGGCGCAGCGTTTCGGCCGGGACGCGCGGCCCCATCTGCGGGATGTCGCGCTCCAGGTACGTCCGGATGAAGTCCTCGCGCCAGCGCAGACTCACCCC
>JBBSJG010000519.1:0-1050 GCA_038257485.1 Longimicrobiales bacterium
CGTACCAGACGAACGCGGCGCATCGACATGGCACCGCCGGTGACGGAACCGGCGTTGTTCTCGACCATTCTCTCTCACGAAGTGTTTGACGACGACGTGGCGAGCTGAGGACGCGCAGGCGAGCCCGTCCTTGCTCGACGTTTAGCGGCCATCGAAGGCGCAGAATCCAAGCGGCGGGAGGCCATTCCCACACGTGTCGGAAAGGAAATTCATTCAACTCCGTCGACGAAGTGTCACAGACGGCTCGACGCCGGTGCAGCAGCGACTGCGACTGTGCTGCTGTATGGCGTTGCATACGTGAGCGGATACTAGCCGTGATGTGCGGAGACTCGATACCGGACGATGTCGCGACATCGGCCGAATCGAGCGATTCGAAAATTGTCGTGTGCCTCGCCGGTTTGCGGCATTGTCGCAGTAGGTGTCGCGCTCCTCGACATGCGACGCCTCTACGATGCGATTGCCGCCTACTACGGCGTGCGAGAGACCGTACGAGCATACGGGCACGGCCTCGCGGCCGAGTGGTCGCCGTGTGCAACCGAGAGCATACGATCACCGCCTCACAACGTCGGCTGGATCCAGCGAAATTGGTCCCTTTGCCCCGCCCGCACGTGGCGCTGTCGCAGTACGCACCGCCGTTCCTGGTGGTATACTACATCTCTATGATGAGGAGGTCTGCAGGCAGAAACGCATTTCTTGCGCACAAAGTGCCAAACGACGTGCAGTTCACGATGTCTGTGAGGCAGTGCCCATAGCAGGCTGCGGCAGCACGCACGGGGAAAGCGCGAAAAACATACCGGAACACCAAAGGCATCCGATCGCGCGTGTACATCGGAGGACTGGAGACAATCCGATTGCGCCTGCGCAGCGCGCGCTCTAGCTAGGGCTGGAGCGCGCGAGCAGCGCGCGAGAACCACACTAGTATGATACATATATGCATATGGTATATATGCGCATCCTCGGCTTGCCACGAAGTCGTCGAACACTCCACGAGAGGAAATGTCTGAGAACAACGCCGAATCCGTCTCCGGCGATGCCATGTCGATGCGACGC
>JBBSJG010000520.1:0-1047 GCA_038257485.1 Longimicrobiales bacterium
ACCGAGATCGTCGAAGGCATGCACACCATGATGCAACGCCGCGACCGCGGTCGGCCATAAAGCAAAAAGAACGGGACGACGACCACCCGGTCGCCGTCCCGCAACGCGCGCCCCGATGGGGGCGCGCGTTTTTTTTGGTCCGCCTGCCTATCCGCGCGCGCTACCGTGCGCAGGATAGCGTCAACCGACCTTCATCAGCTCCCGCAGCTGTTCCGGCGAAAGCTCTGCAGCCGACCGCGATCCCATGCGGCCACCCGAACGCTTCGTCGCCGGCGCAATCTTCTCCGGTGTGGGCGCTGCCGAGATCGATCCCTCGAAGTCATACTCCGGGATCGACAGCCGCTCGAGACGCTGACCGAGGACGCGTTCGATATCCTTCACCAGCGCAAGCTCGCCCGCGCCCATGAACGTGATCGCAGTGCCCGACGCACCCGCGCGCGCCGTACGGCCAATCCGGTGCACGTAGTCTTCCGGCTGACGCGGAACGTCATAGTTCACAACGTGCGAAATGCCGTCGATGTCCAGACCACGCTGCGCGACGTCCGTCGCAACCAGCACGCGAACCTTGCCCGCCGCGAAATCCGCGAGCGCGCCACGACGCTGCTTCATGTCCTTGTCGCCGTGCATCACTGCCGCACTGATCTTCGCCTTCTCCAGACGCGAAATCAGACCGTCCGCACCAACCTTCGTCGCGCAGAAAACCAGCACCTGCTCCCAGTTCGTCGCCTGCAGAAGCTCGATCAGCAGACCCGGCTTCTTCTCGGAACGAACCGAATACACCTTCTGATCCACACGGTCCGCGACCGTCGACTGCGGTGCAGCCTCGACCCACAGCGGATCGTTCATCAGACGCAATGCCATCGCATGAACACCATTCGGCATCGTCGCACTGAACAACATGTTCTGACGCTTGTTCGGCAGCTGCGCGAGGATCGCGTCGATCTGCGGACGGAACCCCATGTCCAGCATGCGATCCGCTTCATCCAGGATCAGCGTCTTCACCTGGTCCAGCTTCACATTGCCCCGCTCGACGTGATCGAGCAGACG
>JBBSJG010000521.1:0-1045 GCA_038257485.1 Longimicrobiales bacterium
CAACCGCCGTCGCCGACCCAACCGCCGTCGCAGGAACCCGCGCCATGGACCGCAGCCGCGCTCTCGCGTTCACAGGTACCTCAGGTATTCCTCGAAGTCTGGAACGCCGCGGACAATCGGAACACCTGCGCACTCGTCGCCTTCACCCGGCAGAACCAAGGTGCTACGCCACGGACAGCGATGTTCTCGGGAGGATGGGCGGTTGCATATGACATGCCCGATCTGCGGAGCGTGTACGGCATCGCGGGCACGGGTTCGCAGGCATCCGGTGCGACCTACGAATGGCCCGACCGCATCGCATGGTCAGACAGCAGCACCGCCACGTACGGCCCCGAGGGCGGCACCGGCCCCAATCAGCTCGCGTACCTCCGCATCAACGGACAGGGCTGTCTCTACAACGTGTGGTCGCGCTTGAGCGCGCAACATCTGAGAGACCTGTTGAGCGCGATCCGCTTCGTCGAGCGGTGACGACGCCGTCGCGCGCGCGTCGCTCTACTGGATCCCGACCTGTCCCTTCACGGACGCGACGAGCTTCGCGGGATCATAGGCGACGCCGTCCTTGAAGACGTGCTGCACATCGCGAATTCTCGCCGGCTCGGCCGCGAGGTTGCCGCGAATCACGACCAGGTCCGCGATCTTGCCGACCTGCACCGAACCGAGGTCCTTGTCCACGCCCAGCACACGCGCGCCGTTCAGTGTCATGATGCGGACGACTTCCGGTGGCGTGAATCCTGACTCGATCAGCAGCTCGTAGTTGCGTTGATCGCCGAAGCCGGGAAGGGCACCGCCATTGCCCGTCGGATCGACACCTGCCGCAAGCAGACCGCCCGCTTTCACGAAGGCGCGCTCATACTCCTGCGCCTTCCGGAAAACCTGCGGCACCGTCGACCGCTCCGCATTCTTCTGGATCGTCTCGCGCGTGTTCATGTACTCGGTCCGCACCTCGGGCGCCATTGCATCCAGCATGCGCTGCTCGACGGGCGGACGACCGGGATAGCTCAGCTCGTATACGGCGAGTGTCGACGTCATCGGTACATTGTGATCG
>JBBSJG010000522.1:0-1042 GCA_038257485.1 Longimicrobiales bacterium
CCCGACCAGCAGCCCGCCCTGACGCTCGTTCGCAGCGTCGGGCGGGCCGCTCGTCGCTCTCGGGCGGTGCAGCTTGTTGCGAGCGGTTGCGCAACTGAGCGACGCCACACCGTGGGTGAGGTCAACCAACAAGAAGCATTCGAAAGGAACCCGACATGACCACCAACCCAGGACCGAAGCTGTCGAGACGAGCCGCTCAGCGAAGAGCGAAAGAGGTCGCCGAGAAGCAAGCAGCAGTTCCGATTCTGCCGGATGAGCTCGAGGCGCTGGTTTCCAGCTACTCGCCGAAGGGATGCACCGTTGCGGAGTGGAACCAAGCCAGACCGGTGTTCTGCGACGCGATGCGTCGCAGCAACATCCGCGGTGAAGCCAGCATGAAAAAGCATGCGGCTGTCGTTGCGCAGTATCTCGTGTACCGCGTCCGCAACGGACTTGAGCTGGATGTCGATGCGCGTTCAGCGCAACACAGATCGACCTCTACTACACGAGCGGCATGGCCGGAAAGAGCGCGAAGACGCGCAACGACTACCGGTCGCGGATCCTTGGCGTGTCTCGCTGTGTCGCGTCGGGGATCGATGCGCCGGTGAAGGCGCCTGCGCTCGGCTATCGATCAGTGCGGCCCGGGTACAGCCGTCAGGAGGAAGCTCAGATCCGGCGGGTCGCGATGCGTCAGCGCCGGGAGCTGCGCCGTCGTCAGATGTGCGCGATCGTTGCGATGACAATGGGTGCCGGACTCGCTCCGGCGGACCTGCGAACGCTGTTCGTGCGTTGCATCATCGACCACGGCGACGGCGGCATCGAGATCAAAGTCACCAACGGCGACGACGCCCGCACCGCATGGGTGCGACGCGACTACGAGACGCTGATGCGCATGGGCATCGAAGGGATGTCTCCCAACGATCTCGTGATCGGTGAGAAGGTGGACCGCCGCAACATCACGACGGGCATCTTGGACCGGGCCGACGCATTCGACGGCCCCGAACTCGACGCATCACGGATGCGCTCGACATGGCTGACCTGGGCGCTGTGCCAGCCGATCCCG
>JBBSJG010000523.1:0-1041 GCA_038257485.1 Longimicrobiales bacterium
CCCAGGGGTCCGCCGTTGTTGTCATACCACTCGTCCATCGTGTGCATCCCGCCTGCATCGCCGCCCGCGCCGACTGCGATCGCGGGGATGCCATACGACATCGGTACATTTGCGTCCGTCGACGAGCTGATGAGTTCCGGCACAATGCCGCAGTAGTGCGTGGCCTCCCATGCGCAGCGGACGATGTGCGCGTCGGCCGGCGTCGCGCCGCCGGGGCGGTCACCGATCACCTCGATCGCGCATTGCAGCGGGGCAGTTCCTGCACGGCGCTCCTCATTCGCACGTTCGACACTCGATTCGATCGATGCGCGGAAGGCCGCTTCGATGCGCGCAATCTCGTCGCCATCCTCACTTCTGATGTCGACATCTGCATGCGCCTGCGACGGGATCACGTTGATCCCCGTGCCTCCTTCTATCCGTCCGACACTGAAGGAAGACGACGGCGATGCATGCGACGACACTGCAGCGATCGCAGCCGACAGCGCGTGCACGGGATGCGCCGTGCCGCGATCGATCCATGAATGGCCGCCGGGGCCGCGGACGGTTGCGCGCAACCGGCGCGATCCAACTGCGCGATGCACGATCCGGCCGATCCCCGCACCGTCCACCGCAATGAACGCAGCGGTCCCGTCATCCCCGCCTGCAAAGAGATGCTTCACACCGCGCAGATCACCAATTCCCTCTTCACCCACCGTTCCGCAATACCGGATCTCATGTCGCGTCCGGATCCCTGCCGCATGCAGTGCGGATGCGACGCGGATGAGTGAGGCGAGGCCGCGGCCATTGTCTGAAATCCCGGGCGCATGAATGCGATTGTCTCGGCGGGTGACGGCCAGGTGAGTGTCGGCGGGGACCACGGTGTCCAGATGTGACGCGAGCACAATCGCGGGCCTCGCCCCATCGCTGCTGGCGATGATGTTGCCCACGGGATCGGGCGCCTCCACCCGCAGTCCCAGTGAGGCCATCCTACCGGCGAACCATGCACCCCGTGCCGTTTCCGACCCCGTCGGGGACGCGATCAGGGTCGCGGCCTCCATGTCC
>JBBSJG010000524.1:0-1037 GCA_038257485.1 Longimicrobiales bacterium
CACGTCGTCATGCAGTATGCGATCGCGATCACATGCTGCGAAATCATCCGAAGGGCTGATATTTCGTCACACATTCACACATGCGCGTTGAGCTCGCCAAGCAGCAGCCGCGACTGTACACGCACCATGTGCACCACAAGATTGTGCTACCGTGAAGGGGTGCATGCCATTCGCCAACGCAATGGGAGTTCACGTTCGCGCGTGCACGTTCGCGCCAGCGCGTAAAAGGAGAAGGCGCGTAAACGGATGGGGCACCTGCGTCACTCGGCGTGCTGCAAGCACTGCACGGTGTGCATGGCGCAGGCGGGCAGCGACGGCATCTGATCGTCCGAGCCCGAGATGAACCGTCTTACTGAAGCGATCGCGCGCCAGTGATTGTGCGGGTGCTGCGCGACCACGGCTTCCAGTCGCGGCCAGGGAATAATCGCGTCTATCTCGTGCAGGGACACCGACTCCCTGTTCGCTCGGCTCCCCTACGCAGTATTGCGGAAACTGTACACGATGACCTTGTGCGCTGCCGGCAGTCCGGGCACGCCCGTTGACATGCCTGCAGCACCGGGCCGAGCGCGCTGTACAAGATCGCCGAATGCTTCGTTCGGCTGTACGAGCACGGTCAGCGATTCGAACTCCACCAGTCCGCGCGCGGCGGCCGCCTCACGGAACGGCTCGAGCGCTGCGCGTCCCGGATCAGCCACCATCGCAACGCCGCCGGGCTTGAGCGTGCGTCTCATCGTTTCCGACACCAGGTCCGCGTACTCGGGTTCGTACAGCACGTCGGCTGCGCATACGACGTCGAACGGTCCGTGATCGTCCGGGAGGGCGCGCCAGTCCACATGTCGAGTGGTCAGTCGCGCGTCGCCGTCCGCCGTCAGGCGCAAGGCGTTCAGTCGGGTCACGGCGAGAGCGTCGTGGTAATAGTCGGTGGCGGTCACGGCGAAGTTCGCTCGCAACGCCGTAACCGATACGAGGCCCACCCCGCATCCCAGTTCGAGCAACGCTCGGCCCGCGCCATCATGTCCGCGAATAACGCCGGCCAG
>JBBSJG010000525.1:0-1035 GCA_038257485.1 Longimicrobiales bacterium
CGCGAACGGGCGCGTTCATGGAAACGCTGGCGTTCTACTTTCCGGTGGTCGAGGAGCGACATGCGGAACTCGTGCTGCATTGGGGTACCGTCGTGATACCCGTGTCCATCGATGTGCCCTGATCGTTCCTGCTAGGGTTACGCCGAATATCCCATGCTGCGCAATCGCCCCAACACGCGATCCCGCAATGATGCATCGACCGCCTGATGTGCGCGTGCCACACGGAGCGCTTCGAGGAATGCGCGTTCGAATTCCACATGCGGCGTGCATGCCTGGCAGAGCTGCACGTGCGCTTCAATGACCTTGAGGCGATCGGGCGTGAGTTCGCCATCGAGGTAGTCCCACAGCTGCTTCATGACCGCTTCGCAGTCGAGCATGGGTTCTGCTGAGTCCATCATGCGATTGACTCCGGCGGGCGACCGGCGACCAGGCCGGCGTCTTCCGCATAAACCATCAACTGCTCCTGCAGCAAGCGACGGGCGCGGAACAACCGCGACCGCACAGTGCCAATGGGAATGCCGAGTATGTCGGCCACGCTTTCATAACTCTGATCGTGCATGTCCACCAAGACCGCGACGTCGCGAAAAGTTTCGGGCAAGTCCTGCATCGCCGCATCGACAGCCTCACGGATCTCGGTACGCTCGAACATCCGTTCCAGCCCCGATTCCCGCGCCCGATGGTGCAGCCGCACCGCCGCCAGGGATTCCAGCGCGGCGTCCTCCACCGGCACCTGCCGGTCGGCTCGTTGCCGCACCCGCAGGAACCGCCGACGGCAGATAGTGAATAGCCACGCACGGACTTCCGAACCGGGAATGAACTGGTCCCAATGCTCGTACGCCAGCGCAAAGGTGTCCTGCGTGAGATCGTCCGCGTCCGATGGGTCCCGCGTGAGCGATCGCGCATAACGCGCGACATCATCGAGGAACACCAGCGCCTGCGTGGCAAAGGCGGCGTCACGCGCGCGGGCACTATCAGTCATGCAGGCAGAGGCTGGACCATGGTGAACGGGAAGTTACGGCGTCGCCTGTGCCGACG
>JBBSJG010000526.1:0-1032 GCA_038257485.1 Longimicrobiales bacterium
CGAACATCGAGTTCGCCCGCAAGATCCGCAAACTGTCCCAGCAGCGGCTCCTGACCCGGAAGTTCCAGCACGAGCAGCGCGACGGCGTGGTGTTCGACACCGCCGCGATCCAGCGCATTTTGCCGCACCGCTATCCGTTCCTGCTCGTTGATCGTATTCTCGAGATCGAGGAAGGCAAGCGCATCGTCGGCCTCAAGAACGTGACGATCAACGAGCCATTCTTCCAGGGGCATTTCCCGGGGCACCCGATCATGCCTGGCGTGCTGATCGTGGAGGCGATGGCGCAGGTGGGCGGCATGCTGCTCATGCGCACCATCGAGGACCCGGGCAGCAAGGTCGTGTACTTCATGTCACTCGACAACATCAAGTTCCGTCGGCCGGTCAAGCCGGGCGACCAGATCCGCTTCGAGCTCGAAGTGCTGCAGTTGCGTGGCAGCACCTGCAAGATGCGCGGCATCGCGTACGTCGAAGGCGACGTGGTCGCGCAGGCGGACATGGCGGCGATGATCCGCGATCGATGACTGCGCGCATTCATCCCACGGCCATTGTCGACGCGTCGGCCGAGCTTGGGCAGGACGTCGAGATCGGTCCGTGGGCGATGGTGGGGCCGCGGTGCATCGTGGGTGACGGTTCGGTGCTGGCGCCCCGAGCGACGCTGGAGCGTGACGTCACGCTCGGCCGCCGCGTGAAGATCGGCGTCGGCTCGGTACTGGGCGGCGATCCGCAGGATCTCAAGTACCGCGGTGAGGATACGCGCGTCGAGATCGGTGACGACACGGCGCTTCGCGAGTACGTCACCGTAAACCGGGGCACGGCGCATTCACTCGTCACCAGAGTGGGACGCAACTGCTTTCTCATGAGCTACGTGCATCTCGCGCACGACTGCCAGCTTGGCGATGGTGTGATCATCTCCAACGGCACGCAGCTCGCGGGACATGTCATTGTCGAGGATCGCGCGACGATCTCCGGCTTGTGCGCGGCGCATCAGTTCGTGCGCATCGGAGCGCACGCGTTCGTGGGCGGCTGTTCGCG
>JBBSJG010000527.1:0-1026 GCA_038257485.1 Longimicrobiales bacterium
CGTCGCGCGAACGGATCCGTGCGAGACGGCCTTGCCGATGGACGAAGGCGCGTTGGTGCCGTGGATGCTGCGCGGCAGATCGTACACGAGCTGCGCGTGTCCGAGCGGATTGTCGGGATCGCCGGGAGCGCTACTGTCCGCGTCCGCCGCCCAGGACTCCTCTGTGGGGGGAATCCACGCGGGATTGAGCACCACCTGACCTATGGTCCACTCCCCCGTGCGCGTGGGCCACTCCTTGGAGCCGACAGCGATATCGTGCTGAGCAAGCGTATCGTTGCGCGCATCGAGCACGCGAACACGTCGCGCCTTGATGTCTACTTCCACGCGAAGCTCTCCCGAGTCGCGGGCCGCAAGGTCGTCGAGTGTCGCCTGCAGTGTGCGCAGACGTGACTGTCGTGCCTGTCGTGCTGCGGAGTCGGCGGCCGCTACCTGACGCGACACCTCGCGAGCGATGGCTGCCGAGTCGCCTGTCGAGTCGGTCCTCGACCGATCCGCGTCGGAGCCGGTGCAGGCACCCGACGCCAGGATGAACAGCAAGCACGGCACGATTTGGCGGTAGATTGGCATCGGCATTATCGGGGGAGGGGGGAAGTTGATGAACGCCCTTGCGATACCCGCAGTCCGCCCGCCTCGATCCAGTCAGTCGTGCGTCACGTTGTGGTGTTAATCACTCATCGTCGTTCGACCGCCAGCGTTGCGCGCAGTGGCAGCGCTCTATTTAGAGCTCGCCGGCTGCGACGCTCGCCACGCGTCGTATCGCAGGCGCAGCGTCTTGACCGGATTGAGATTCTCGCCCGCCTTGATCGCATTCAGTCCGCTCTGCTCCGGTTGCGCCACGGTGAGATACATGGCGTAGGTGCCATCGTTGTGCGACTGCCCCGCGCGATCCGTGCTTTCCGACATCAGGATGTACGCGATGTATGACGTGCGTCCGTCGCATTGAATCAGCGGCATGCTACCGTCTTCCGGCAACGGCGGACAGCTGCAGCGACTGTCTCCGCCAGCTTCGTCGGCGGCTTCGAGCGC
>JBBSJG010000528.1:0-1023 GCA_038257485.1 Longimicrobiales bacterium
ATACATGAACCACGTTGCGGCCATCGTGGGCGGCGCCTACACCCAGGAACGCTACGGCACAGGCGAACGGTTCCGGCCCGTGGAGAAGGCCCGGCAGCGCACCGCAGTCCGGTATCTCAACGAAACGGCATTTCGTGTGCCGGAGATGTTCCTCAATGCCTCTGTGTTACGTCGCATCGAGAACGAAGGCGCCGTGGACCGCTTCCGCACGCGACAGGCGTCGGTGGTGAACGCGCTCATGAATCAGGATCGTCTCGACCGTCTGGTGGAGTTTGAGGCGCTCGCAGACAAGCCGTCGGACGTATACACTGTTGCCGATCTCATGTCCGACATGCGAGACGGCATCTGGAGTGAACTGCGTCAGTCGAGCGTGCGGGTCAATGTCTATCGCCGCAACCTGCAACGGTCGTTCCTCTCCGCTGCCGACGCCCGGTTGAATCCGAGCGAGGCGGCACTGACACGCGCCAACAATCCGGCGCCGAACCCGGCGTCTTCCGACGTGCGTGGTGTGATGCGCGCGGAGCTGCAAGATCTTGACAGGCTCGCCCAGCAGGCATTGCCGAAGGCAGGAGACGCCATGACGCGCATCCATCTGCGGGATGTGCGAACCGAGATTGCGCGAATCCTCGAGCCGCAGCATTAGCGGACCTTAGCGGATCGTCGCCAAACCGCTAGCGCGAAGTCGCCACCCGCTAGCGGTACAGGACGCCGAGATACGCCTTCCTCGGACTCACCGCATCGCGATACTGCGTCGCCATCACGCGCGTCGCGGTGACCGTCTAGGCACAGCGGACCTCGGCATTGCGGAGTCTTTTCGCGCGCGTTTTCTTGGGAAACACCCAACTCCAGACGTCGAGGTGGACTTCATGACCGCATCACACCACGCATTCGTCGCGCGCTTCGCTATTTTGCTTGTACTGGCCGGATCGCTTGTTGCGTGCTCCGCCGGAGACGCGGGTGACACCACGCCCGACGGGGGCAACGCGCCGCCGGCTGCGCAGGAAGGCATCGCGCCAGTGGGTG
>JBBSJG010000529.1:0-1020 GCA_038257485.1 Longimicrobiales bacterium
AGCAGGGGAGCAGGGGAGCAGGGGAGCAGGGGAGCAGGGGAGCAGGGGAGCAGGGGAGCAGGGGAGCAGGGGAGCAGGGGAGCAGGGGAGCAGATTAGTGCGCGGGCAAAGTCGTATGCGGCTACTGCAGCGGCTCATCCGACAGGTAGGTGTATCCGGTCAGTCCCGCTTCCAGCGCGTCTGCAAGCCGCTTCGATTCATCTGTCGGCAACTTCGCTTCAGCCACGCGCTGCGCGTAGGTCGCGCGCAGGTCGGCCAGCGCATAGCCCACGTAATCGAGCATCACATCGGTGGTGTCGCCGCGACGCTGCTGCACCAACGTGTACTCGCTGCCGTGGGTGGTGACTTCCACCGCGTCGGTGTCTCCGAACAGGTTGTGGATGTCGCCCAGGATCTCCTGGTAGGCGCCGACCAGGAAAAAACCAAGTCGATAGCTTTCGCCGGACTTCAGCGGGTGCAGCGGCATCGACGAATCGAGCCCTTCGTTCTCGACATAGGTCTTGACCATGCCGTCAGAGTCGCAGGTCATGTCGCAGACGATGCCGCGACGCTCGGGTGCTTCGTCCAGACGCTCGATCGGCACGATCGGGAACACCTGGTCGATGGCCCACACGTCGGGGATCGATTCGAACACGCTGAAGTTGACGAAGTACTTGTCGACCAGGCGATCGTTCAATTCGTCCAGCAGCTCGCGGTGGCTGCGCTCGTCGGCGCTCAGGCGTTCGCGCACGGCATGGGCAATGGCGTAGAACAGGTCATCGATGCGCGCGCGATGGGTCAGGTCGATCTGGCCCAGCGCGTACAGGGACAAGCCTTCGCTGTGCTGGTGCTGGGCGTCGTGGAACAGTTCCACCGCCGGACGCGTGCCGAGTTCGTCGTGCAGCTCGCGCAGATGACGGATCACCGCGGGCTCGTCGTCGTGCGCCGGCGGTACGCGGCCTTCCGGCGCCTGCTCCACTTCGGACACGTTGGCCACCAGCACCGCATGGTGCGCGGTCATGGCACGGCCGCATTCGGTGA
>JBBSJG010000530.1:0-1010 GCA_038257485.1 Longimicrobiales bacterium
CGCGATGGCCGAGGCTTCGGCGAGCGGAAGGTAGCGCAGCGCGCTGAAAAACATGACGGTCGCGCACAGCAGCAGCGTCGAGCGGCCGATCTGCAGCAGCGGCTTCGTGCTGCGCCAGAATCCGCTTCCGAGCTTGTGCCAGGCCAGCGGCAGGACGATCAGCGTATGACCGAAGTAGCGGGCCCAGACGATCCACCACACGGGATAGTCGGGGACGAGGATTTTCGCGGTGGCATCCAGGCCGCTGAGGACGAGGCCGGCGAGGATGTAAAGCGGGATTGCGCGTGTGACGTGAAGCGTTCCGTGCATTGCTGCACTTTAGCACGCGGACTCTGCGTGTCCGCCGCGACGTCCTTGTCATCACCCCGAATACGGGTCATGCTTTGCCGGCCGGATGGCCCGCCGTCCCATGGATGGACGACCGCCGGGGTGCGTGCAAAGGGGCTGCGCGCACGAGTCATGCAGTCAGTCGCGGCATTTCCACATCGAGGGGGAGGAACGCATGCACACCATCATCGTCGCCAATCCGAAGGGCGGCTGCGGCAAGACGACGCTCGCGACGAATGTCGCCGGGTGGCTTGCCGGAAAGCGCCAGCGTGTCGTGCTTGCCGACTTCGACGCGCAGCGCTCATCCACACAGTGGCTTGCGCGTCGTCCGGATCTGTTGCCGAAGATATTCGGGTGGACGCCGGAGCAGGACAAGCAGGCGCTGCAGGACGCCGATCCGCAATGGCTGGTCGTCGACCTGCCGGCAGGCGTTCATGGCGAGACGGTGCGCGATGCGGTGCGCCGCGCCGAAATCATCCTGGTGCCGGTCTCGCCGTCGGCGTTCGACATGGATGCGACACGCTCCTTCCTGGCGAAGATCGCGGAGTACAAGGCGGTCAAGGACGGGGCCATCCACATCGGGCTGGTCGGGATGCGCGTCGACAGCCGGACGCGCAGTGCGATCGAACTCGATGAGTTTTTGAAGTCGCATGATTTTCCGTTCGTCACCAACCTGCGCGACA
>JBBSJG010000531.1:0-1009 GCA_038257485.1 Longimicrobiales bacterium
GGCACGATTCCCGACACGCGCCTGCAGTCGCTGGCCGAGAAGGGTCAGCTCTCAAAGCCCGCTACGCTGCAGGCGGAAGTGAAGCGTATGCTCGCCGATCCGCGCGCGGAAGCGCTCTCCACGCGCTTTGCGGCGCAGTGGTTGCGGTTGCAGGATCTGGAGAAGGTGCATCCCGATGCATTCCTCTTCCCGGACTACGATCTGCAGCTTGCGGCGTCGATGCAAAAGGAAACGGAGTTGTTCTTCGATTACCTCGTGCGCAAAGACAAGAGCCTCTTCGAGCTGTTCACGGCCGACTACACATTCGTGAACGAGCGCCTGGCGAGGCACTACGGCATTCCCGACGTCTCGGGTCCGACGTTCCGCCGCGTTGCCTACACGGAACCTGATCGCCGCGGCATTCTCGGACACGGCAGCGTGCTCGTGCAGACGTCGCTGGGCAATCGCACGTCGCCGGTGCTGCGTGGCAAGTGGGTGATGGAGGTGCTCATCGGCATGCCGCCGCCGCCGCCGCCGCCGGATATTCCCGACCTCGAGCAGACGCAGGACACCAAGGACGGCAAGCCGCTCACGACGCGTGAACGCATGGAAATGCACCGCGCCAATCCTACGTGCAACGCCTGCCACCAGTACATGGATCCGATCGGCCTGGCACTCGACAACTTTGATGTGACCGGCCGCCTGCGCTACCGTGAGAACGGGGCGCCGCTCGACACGCGCGGCACGATGTACGACGGCATGGAAGTCAGCACGCCCTCCGACCTGAACACGTCACTGCTGTCGCGTCCGATCCCGCTTGTGCGTTCATTCTCCGAAAACCTCATGGCGTACGCGATCGGTCGACGCGTGGAAGACTTCGACCAACCGGCCATTCGAAAGCTCGCGAGTGATGTGGCCAAGCAGGATTACCGGATCTCGGCGTTCGTGCTCGGCGTCGTGAACAGCAAGGCGTTTCGTACCAAGCGCGTCGGGCCCACTGTGGCCGATGACATGCAGCACTAAGCCGCAC
>JBBSJG010000532.1:0-1007 GCA_038257485.1 Longimicrobiales bacterium
GGCATGCAGGCGGTGCGGGCGGTTGTGGAAGCGTCCATCGCTGCCGGTGTGGAATGGTTGTCGTTGTTTGCGTTCTCGCAGGAGAACTGGCAGCGCCCGCAGCCGGAGATTTCGGCGCTCATGTCGCTGCTCGAGGAGTATGTCAACTCCGAGCTGCGTGAGCTCAAGGAACAAGGCGTACGCATTCGTGTGCACGGTGACCTGAGTCGTCTCAATTCGGCGGCACGCGGAGCGGTGGAGCGGGCCGTCGCGGAAACCTCGGGATGCACGAGGCTTGGGCTCAATCTCTTCATCTCGTACGGAGGTCGTGCGGAACTCGTGCGGGCGATGCAGCAGATTGCGCACGATGTGCACGCCGGACGACTGGCACCCGATGCCGTCGACGAGGACGTCATTCGCGATCGACTCTACACGCAGTCGTGCCCGGACCCCGACTTGCTGATTCGTACGTCGGGCGAACGACGTTTGTCCAACTTCATGTTGTGGCAGGTCGCCTACGCAGAACTCTACATCTCCAGCGTATACTGGCCTGACTTCAGTCGTATTTCCCTGTACGAAGCGATTCTTGATTTTCAGCAGCGGGACCGGCGCTTCGGCAAGGTGGAGCAATAGTGCGCGCGCCCTTTCGTCGCCTCGCGTGCTGGCCGCATGAGTGAACTTGCGCGACGTGTGATCGTCGCGTTGATCGGCGCTCCGCTTGCCATCCTCATGATCTGGTTTGGCGACGCCGCGCTTGCGACGCTGGTGAGTGCCTTGTCGGCGGTGGCCGCGTGGGAGTTCTACCGCATCGCGCGCGCGGGATCATCAACACCGATCGCGCCACTTGGCATCACGATAGCTGCGCTCATTCCGCTCGTCGTGCATGCCCAGCACCTCGGCCTCATTCGCGTGCCGTTTACGGTGCCCGTGCTCACGGTGCTCGCGACGGTCGCTGCAGCACTGTTTCTTCGCGCACCGTCCGAGAAACCGGCGGGCGCGGTCGCGATCACGCTGTTCGGCGCCGTGTA
>JBBSJG010000533.1:0-1005 GCA_038257485.1 Longimicrobiales bacterium
ACCACAGACACGACACAACGATCACCGTCCGGGTGCATCGTGGGCGAGGAGGGGGTGCGGATCAGGTGCAGCGCGTCGGGGGTCACGAGCGGTGACGATACGAGAGGCTTGACGGATGCAGCCCGTCCGACCGCATCCGCGTGCGTTGTTTCGCGGCGGACAACAGCCTGCCAGTGGTGGCCTCGCTGGTCGAATTGTGGCCGAGCGCCAACTGGTTCGAGCGCGAGACCTTCGACCTGTTCGGCATCATTTTCGAAGGTCACCCGGACCTGCGCCGGATCCTGACCGATTACGGTTTCGTCGGTCATCCGTTCCGCAAGGATTTTCCGTTGATCGGCAATGTCGAAGTCCGCTACGACGCGGAGAAGCAGCGGGTGATCTATGAGCCGGTGACGTCGGTGGAACCGCGCGTCACGGTGCCCCGCGTGATCCGCGACGACGCCGACCTGGCGACCGCCCGCGACGAAAGCCGCAGCCGCATCCTTGATCGGGAGAGTCGCCGATGAGCGCCGAGCCGATCAGCGAGGGCTTTGCCAGCAATCCGGCCGAAGCGCAGCAGGAGATCCGCAATTACACGTTCAACTTCGGTCCGCAGCATCCGGCTGCACATGGCGTGCTGCGCCTGATCCTGGAAATGGATGGCGAAGTCGTGCGTCGCGCCGACCCGCATATCGGCCTGCTGCACCGTGGCACCGAGAAGCTGGCCGAGTCCAAGCCATTCAACCATTCGATCGGCTACATGGATCGCCTGGACTACGTGTCGATGATGTGCAATGAGCACGCCTACGTGCGTGCGATCGAGACCCTGCTGGGTGTGGAAGCGCCGGAACGTGCGCAGTGGATCCGCACCATGTTCGACGAGGTCACCCGCATCCTGAACCACCTGATGTGGATCGGCTCGAACGCACTCGACCTTGGCGCGATGGCGGTGTTCCTGTACGCCTTCCGCGAGCGCGAGGAGCTGATGGACTGCTACGAGGCAGTCAGCGGCGCGCGCATGCATGC
>JBBSJG010000534.1:0-1004 GCA_038257485.1 Longimicrobiales bacterium
TCGAGTCCCATCTCGCGCGCTTCCGCGATGTACTTGATGACTTCTTCGGTCTTGCCGATCTGTGACGACAACAGCGCCGCCATGAACTCGGCCGGATAGTGCGTCTTGAGCCACGCGGTGTGGTACGAGAGCACGGAGTACGCAACGGAGTGGCTGTTGTGTACGATGATGTCGTTGGCGACGAAGTTGTGCGTTTCGGCGATCTCGAGGTCGTACGTGCGCGCCTCGCCCGCAGGTTCGATGGACACGATGCGGTCCCACAACACGTCGTTGTCCGCCACACGGTGCAGCTCCGCGTCCTGGAAGTGCGTGGCCAACCGGTTCACGACGGCGCGGGTAAAGCCAACCTTGTCCGGATTGGTGCCCGCAGGATAGAGGTCCCGACACGAAACCTTCGCGCCGTCTTCGATCTCGCGCCACGACGACCCCACGCGTGCTTTCGCCGCGCGCCCAAGCGCTCGCACTGGCGCCGTGGGTACCACGTCCTTCGACGGGCCGTGCAAGGCCGTCGTGGGCATTGCCATGGCGGCGCCGCGTTTGGCGCGCGAGACGAGATGTGGCCCGATCTGCAGCACGAAGCCACGAAGATTCTCGGCTCCAGTCACGAACACCTGATAGCCCGGATTGACCCCGCCGCGGTAAGGAAACTTCACTTCGCGGATGCGTCCGATAATGCCGAGGCGCAGCAGCAGATGCTGCACCTGCGATGCGAGTCGCTTGGACGAGGTCGCGTAGAAGGCCGATCGGTCACGCGGATTGATGTGCCCGTCGCCATCCCACATGCGGCCAAGCAGAATGCGCAGGTGCGCGTTGGTCAGCGCGAACGTCTGCGGTGGGATCTCTTTCTGTGTGGCGGTGCGGCCCAGCAAGTCGAGCCCACGCGCCCAATCAAAGATCCCGTTTGGACGCGCCCGGTCTATGCGTCCGGTATAAATGGACTCTGTGCCGTGATGCGATGCCTGAGTGCACTTCACATTCTCGAATTGCTCGGCGGCCGTGATGAA
>JBBSJG010000535.1:0-1002 GCA_038257485.1 Longimicrobiales bacterium
ACCGCCACATGGTCCGCAGCACCGCCACATGGTCCGCAGCACCGCCACATGGTCCGCAGCACCGCCACATGGTCCGCAGCACCGCCACGGTCCGCAGCACCGCCACGGTCCGCAGCACCGCCACGGTCCGCAGCATCTCGACCTGTTGGTGGCAGTGTCCGATGCTCGCGATCGCGAGAACGATCGGTTGCAGAGGAACGGAGCCCGATCTTGGCTGTCCGGGATTCGGACTCATCGATACGTTTGCGGCGTTGCACGAAACTATTTTTGGTCTGAACCAAATAAATCGCACGTCGAACTTGACGGGAATCTGTGTGCTCTCGTCGACGAATCGTCGCGTTCGTCTTCACGGGCGCGCGGCGCATCACAGGTTCGCGTCTCGCGGATCTTTTGAGTGCGTCCTCGTTTCGCGCGATAGAGACTCGAGAACGTGCGGCACAGCGCGAATCAGAGCGTCGAAATTGTCCGTGCTAGATGTCGAACATGATCATGAATGCACCTGTCGAAATTGGTGGTGGCGAGGGTGGTCGCGGTGCGGCGGCGGGCGCCGCCGGCGCGGGCGTAGTTGGCTTCGTGAGCGGCAACGAGCGGCTCGTGCTGCTGCACAGCAAGCTCAAGCGCATCGCGAAGGCGCGCGCGCACCTCGACGCGCAAGAGGCCGAGGCACTTCGTGAGGCGCAGCAGCTTCAGCTGTGGAAGCAGTTCGGTCACGTGAGCCTCGTCGACTACATGGTCCAGGAACTTGGTTACTCGTCGTTCCGCGTGGCCGAGGATCGGCTGCGGTTGGCGAACGCGCTGCCCGAGCTGCCCAAGCTCACCGAGGCGTTGAAGAGCGGCGAGCTCAATGTCTCGCAGGCGCGGGAGATCGCGCGCGTCGCCACGCCCGAGACCGAGGAGAAGTGGATCGAGAAGGCGCTCGACTTGAATGTTCGCGAGACCGAGCAGGCCGTTGCCGGTCACTGCAAGGGCGACCTGCCGGAGGATCCCGTGGATCCGCGGCTC
>JBBSJG010000536.1:0-1001 GCA_038257485.1 Longimicrobiales bacterium
GCGGACTGCGAGCATTTTATGGAACTCGGCGCGCGGTGTCTGTGAACGGTGTTCATGGCAGCCGACGCAACTCATCGTCTCGCCGGGCTGGACGCTGGTGAAGCTCTGCATTCGCTTCACCGCCAGGTCGTCCTTATCCAAGGCGACGAAGAACACACTGCGCATCGCGGGCACCTCGAAGTAGGCCGAGCCGTCCTTCTCGACCGGAACGGTGCCGAGGATTCGCTCCAGCGTGAACGTTCCGCCGTAGCTGATGGGTTCCATGCCGCCGGTGTAATGCACGGGCATCGGCAGAGTTTCGAGGACGAGGAGCTTCTTGATGTCACCGTCTTTCACGCCGGCCATGTTGCGCCCGTGATTCACGTCGGCGAGCAACATGCGGCCGGTGGTTTCCTCGGGTTTGATGCGCGACTGGATGACGAGTTCGCGCGGGCGAGAGATGATCGGGCGCGGCTCGTGACACTCCAACTTCGCGGCGAGGTCTTCGGGCGGAAGTTTGACGAGTTCCTCGGCGCGACCGGAGCCGTCCATCAGGACGAGCGTGCCGCGCGAGGCGGCGAGGAAGCAGTCTTCACTGAACGCCCACGGGTCGCGAAAGTGCGCGCCCTTGCTGATGCTCCGCGCAAACTCCTTCGCGTCGGGGCCGCCCTTCGGGTCCACGACCGTAATCACGCCGTCGTGTTCACGCTGGCCGTGACCGGGGCTGAAGCTGGCGACAATCTTGTCGGTGCCCGCGATGGGTTTGGCGTCAATCATCGTGATGCCGGGATGCAGATTGCCGAACCACGTCATCTGCGCGGTGCCGTCGGGGTTCGCGGCCCAGAGGTGATGGAAGTGGACCTGGCTGCGGTCCACGTATTCCCAGCGCGTGTAGAGGATGCGGCCATCGGGCAACGGCCAGGGGGTGTTGTCGTGCTCGTTGTTGCTGGAGAGCGCACGGATGTTCGAGCCGTCGGCGTCGCAGCGATGCAGCACGGCGACTTGCGTGAGCCAGCAGTTGA